>PAEL01000092.1 GCA_002700775.1 Gammaproteobacteria bacterium
AATATTAGAACAGAAAGCGGCCATGCTGAAGGCGGCTGAAAGCCCAAATTATCTCCAAGCTCTTGAGACGCAAGCGATGGCAAAGATCGCAAGAGGTGACTTTCAGCAGTTACTAGGAAGGAGTACTGCTATCAGGGATTATCGAGAAGCGAAAGAGTTGCTGGTAGACGCTGGTGTGGAAAAAAAATTAATTGAACATTTTTTTTCTGTGCCTGAGCCGCTTCCGAGTCTGAATCTTTACAGCTCTTTGCAAGGGGCCCTAAGTGCTCGAGAAGGCAGTGATGAAAATGACGGGGATAGACTCTTTCTTGGAACTTTTACTGGATGGGCTGATAATATTGGCTTCTCGCCAATGCCGGTTGCTCCCTCTTCTTTTCCAGATATTGCATTGGAGTATGGAGAGTTTGATGTCAATCTCTCGATTTCTCGACGCGGTCGTGCGTCAAGCGTCAAAATTAGCGGTGGAAATGAATTGCCGGGGCGTCTTCGTAATCAGGCGGTGCGTGCGGTGCGGAAAATACCCTTCAGACCGGCTATAGTTGACGGTAAAACCAAACGCGTTATCACTGCGTCTTTGATTTACAAAATCCCGCTAGAGATCGAATTGTAATTGCTTCACATTTGGTTCTTTCAAACTTCGTAACCGTGCGCTTTAAGAATCTGTTGGCACCGTTGTTACAATAAATGGATTAGCATCGTCGTGATTGAATTTAACAGCGTTTCAAAATCTTATGATGGTGGCGTTAGCTTTGCTGTGAAAAATTTTGTTTTGCGTGTAAACCGTGGAGAGGTTTTGGCTCTTGTCGGGGAATCAGGTTGTGGCAAAACCACCACTTTAAAAATGGTAAATAGACTTGTGAGCCCGTGTTCAGGTTTTGTCTCGATTGCAGGGAAGAGCGTGCTGGACATCTGTGTGCAGGATTTGCGGCGAAATATCGGCTATGTTTTTCAGGGAGTCGGTTTATTCCCTCATTATAGTGTGAGGGAAAATGTTTCCGCGGTCCCCTCGCTGTTAGGCTGGTCTCCAGAGGCGGTCGAGGAACGATGCTCGGAATTGCTCGCTTTAGTCGGTTTGCCTTTAGCAAGTTTTGGGAATCGTATGCCGATGGAACTTTCTGGCGGGCAGGCACAGAGGGTTGGTGTTGCTCGAGCACTCGCGGCCAAGCCCGAAATTTTGTTAATGGACGAGCCATTTGGCGCGCTGGATCCTATAAATCGTGCGGAGCTTCAAGGAGAATTCGTCCGAATTCAAAAGAGCTTAAAGCTTACCGTTGTTATGGTTACACATGATGTAACTGAGGCCATGCTGGTCGCTGATCGAATCGCAATAATGAAACAGGGACGCATTTTGCAATGCGACACTGCTGCAGGACTGTTGAGCAGCCCGACGGATGATTACGTAACTAAGTTGATGAAAACTCCTCTTACCAGAGCTTTAGAAGTTAGCAAACTGGTATCAGCGGCTCAGACGACCGATTATTTCCGGTGACGTTATGAGTGTTGATTTTGAAATGAAGTTTTTACAAAATTTTCTAGATGCTTTACAAGGGCATCTATCTCTGACACTCGCGAGTGTGGCAATAGGCATCATTGTGAGTATCCCCAGCGGCGTTTTGGCGCATCAATTTCCCCGTGCTAAGCAGCCATTGATGGTGATAATAAATATTATACAAACAATTCCCGGCCTTGCGATCCTCGCTTTAGTCGTTACGTTTTTAGGTGGGCGAATCGGTTTTTTGCCTGCTTTTATAGCCCTGACACTTTACTCAATGTTACCAATTGTGCGGAATACAATCACCGGCTTGGAGGCGGTTCCTTGGGATGTTTCTGAGGCAGCAAAAGGAATAGGGATGTCGCGAAGTCAGCGCCTGATTCTGGTGGAGTTGCCGTTAGCAAAACCAGTAATCATTGCCGGTTTAAGAACTGCAATTGTTTGGACTGTGGGCATGGCGACGCTCGCTACTCTCGTTGGCGCCCCAAGCTTCGGAAACTATATTTTCACAGGTTTGCAAACTCGTAACCTTGAGTCAGTATTGCTCGGGAGTGTCGCTTCGGCAGCGTTAGCTTTGGTTCTGGATGCTGCGATTGGCCTGTATCAGAAAAGGTCAATTGAGCGCACACGAGGGGTTGTGGGTAAAAGGTCGTTTTTCCTGCTTTTTTATCAATTTTTTGTTGTTATGGTTCTGGTTCTCGCCATAGCTACAATTTTTTGGCCTGCCAAACAAGTGGATGTGGTAGTAGGCGCCAAAGGTTACACAGAGCAACACGTTTTAGCAGGGCTTTTGTCGGCAGAATTAAACAGAGCCGGATTTAAGACTGAGCAAAAAATTGGTTTAGGGTCTCAGGTTATATTTGAAGCTTTACGCGGCAATAGTATCGATGTTTATTTTGAATACTCTGGAACTGTCTGGGCTGGACATATGAGCCACGAGGATAATCCAGGCCCAGAGGTGATCAGAGAAGCGGTTGAGCGTTATGTGGAAAGTCAGGGCGTATATTTTGTTGGCTTTGGTGGGTTTGAAAATCGATACGCGCTTGCGATGCGACGCGATCGGGCTGAGGCACTTGGCGTGACTTCTATTACAGATCTTGCTGGTATTGGAGAATCAATGAAAGCGGGTGGTGATTTGGAGTTTTTCGGGCGTCTCGAGTGGATTCGTACTAATCAAATTTATGGAGTAGATTTTGATGAAAAGTTGATCTTCGATTCGTCAATGATGTATGGAGCAGTTGCCTCTGGTGAGGTTGATGTAATCAGTGCATATACTACTGATGGCAGGATCGCAGCATACGACTTGCTGATATTAGATGATCCAAATAATGCGATGCTTTCTTACGATGCTATGCTATTAAGCTCGGATCGAATAACTAAGCGCCCAGGGGTGATGAGGGTACTTGCTCGACTCGCTAATAGGCTCACAGACGCGAATATGCGAGAGGCGAATCGAATGGTTGATGTGGATGGCTTGCCGGTTTCAACAGCCGTCGCATTCTTGCAGAACACTGTCAATTTTGACTACAAAAGTGACTAATTGCTCCTCTTGTGCAACTACTCCTGTTGCACGTCCAGCCATGCTCGGATCATCTTGTTAACCTTTTTAGCCTCGTCTAAGTGCGACCAATGGTTGGCTGTGGGTAACGTCATTAGTGTCCAATCTGACTCTATCTCTTCCCAAGTGTTATTCAAGCCAGAGGGGAGTAAAGCGGTGTCCTTCAAGCCATGAAATTGAAGCACTGGAGCTTGAATTTTAGGAAGACTTAAAAACTGACCCTCAGTGTATGGCTCTCTCGGAAAATTGGCCCGATAATAATTCATCATCGCGTCTAAGCTCGATTTTTGAAAAGCTTCAAGGTATCGGCTTTTTATTTCTGAATCACCACGCGATAAAGCCGTCGCGAGCCCCTCTGCGGTGAGTCTTTCATGTGAATTGGGTGACTGGAAATTTCGAGCGTAACCTGAAGCCTCATGTTGTGATTCGAATTTTGCTAATTCAGCTTGTAACCTTTTTATATGCGGCAGATTGAAGATGATGAGTCTGTGTGTCATCTCCGGGCGGAGCCCAGCGAAACTCCAAGCGATCCCGCCCCCCCAGTCGTGACCGACGATGATAGCTTTTTCTTGATTCTCGTTTCTTATTACAGCTTCTACATCCTCAACGAGGAAATTCATGCTGTAATTTTCGTATCCAGACGGTTTGTCGCTTAGGTTATAGCCTCGGGTGTCCATTGCTACGACGGTGTACTTATCAG
Source organism: Gammaproteobacteria bacterium (assembly GCA_002700775.1). GTDB lineage: Bacteria > Pseudomonadota > Gammaproteobacteria > Pseudomonadales > Pseudohongiellaceae > UBA9145. The sequence goes on from PAEL01000092.1 coordinate 3,751, forward strand.
ACAAATCCATCAATTGCTCTCGCCAGCCATACCAGTAGTCGGGAAATCCGTGAATAAAAACCATCAGAGGTCCGGTTCCTGCTTTTGCATAGTGAATGGACGTGCCGTCGTTTACCGCATATTTATGTTCAACGATTTCCTCGATGGATTGGGATACGCTTATTTGAGATAAATATAGGAAAGAGAGCCCGATCAAGTTTTTAAACGATAATCGCATAATGCGTTCCTTATAACGGTTTCGATAAAGGTTTTCATTTTACTATGGGGATTCGTTTCGAAATAAAAAATTTGTTTTAAACCAAAGTTCTGAAGAATTCTAACAAGGATCGTCCTCAGGAGCTAGGCAGCAGCAATATTGATGCTGACAGGGCATCAAACCCAAAACTTAGATCTTCAGACGTTTTCCGTTGTGAATAGTGAATCGAAATCTTTATTCGGTTGCAATAGTTGACTCAAGGACTGCTTTCTTATTTCGAGGTCAGTGATCGTTTTTTTACATATCAGGTCGACACTTCGTGTAACATAGGCTTCTAGTAAATATTGGGAATGCGCGCGATTGCGTGGAGGGCATCGCCACTCGGTGAAGCCAAAAAAGACTTTTTTTGTTAGCGGCGGCTTGACTGTTATGAACTCACAAGAATTTCTCCTTACTCTTTGCAGTTGCGTGTTCTTTATGCTGCTTGTGGCAAGTGTTTCCTATCGACAATCGAAAGGTAAACTTGCCACTCGAGAGGGTTATTTTCTCGCAGGTCGGGGTTTAAACGCTGTGTTTATTGCAGGCTCAATGATTCTTACTAATCTATCCGCTAATCATCTTATAGGTTTAAACGGGTCAGCATATGGGTTCAATATGAGTAGTATGGGCTGGGAGGTTACAGCAGCTTTTGCTACGATTTGTATGGCGTTTATTTTCCTGCCGAAATATCTTTCAGGTGCTTTTTCAACACTGCCGGAATTCCTCAACGAGCGATTTGATCCGAGCGTTCGTCGGCTTTCGGTGGTCTTGTTTATGCTCGGCTACGGATTGGTAACTATTCCCTCTGTGCTTTACGCAGGTTCTGTGGCGGTGCTACAGCTATTTGATATTCCCACTCAGCTAGGAATGTCATATGAGCTATCTCTTACCTTGACTATTATAGTTGTCGGCAGCATCGGTGGGATGTACGCGGTTTTCGGCGGTCTTCGTGCCGTTGCTGTTTCTGATACGCTTAATGGCATCGGATTATTGATCGTTGGGATTATTGTTCCGATTCTCGGATTCTCATTATTAGGCGAGGGCAATTTTTGGGACGGTGTCAATACAGTGACTACTAATGATACTTATAAACTCAACGCAATTGGAAGCTCTTCTGACCCTACACCATTTCCAACGCTTTTCACCGGCATGATTTTTGCTAATTTATTCTACTGGTGTACAAATCAATATGTAATTCAAAGAACTCTTGCAGCCCGTAATCTCGCGGAGGGACAAAAAGGGGTTCTGTTTTCTGGCTTTTTTAAAGTACTAGTGCCGTTTCTTATGATGCTTCCGGGCATCATTGCCTATCATCTTTACGGTCCGACTCTAGCCTCGATAGATTTAGCATATCCGGCTCTGATCAGAGATGTTCTTCCAGAGTACGCAATGGGTTTTTTTTTAGCGGTTTTGCTCGGGGCGGTCTTTAGTTCGTTCAATTCTCTTTTGAACAGCGCAGCCACTCTTTTTTGTTTAGACGTTTATCTTCCGTTCAAAAACGGAGCTGTGGATGATGCAACCCTTGTTCGGGTTGCAAAAATAACAAGTGTATTAATTGCGATAATTTCTTTTTTTATAGCACCGTTGCTGCAGTTTGCCCCCGAGGGATTATGGCAAATTATGAGGATTTTTACCGGATTTTATAATATTCCGATAATCGCAATTGTTTTGGTTGGCTTGTTTACTCGCCACGTCCCTTCGACTGGTCCAAAATTTGTAATTGGGTTCCATTTAGTTGCGTATACGCTCTTGCAATTTGTCTTTAACGAGGCAATCGATATTCATTTCTTGCATTTGTACGGAGTCTTGTTCGTGATGGAGGTGTCTATCATGCTCACAATAGGACATTTTTATCCTCAAGGGAGTTTGTACTCCTTCAAACCTCGTCAACGGGTGGATATGACACCGTGGGAGTATGCTCCTGCATGCGCCATAACTTTAATGTCGACTGTTTTCGCTGTTTATATGTTGTTTTCGCCATTGGGATTGGTCGATGGAATTGGCGATTGGTTTATGCCGCTATTATCACTAATTGCGCTAGTTAACTCAGTTGTTTGGGTGCGCGCAGTAAGATACTCAACGTATGCTCAGGCTTTAAGGAAGAATATTTAATGATTAACAAGAGTCGTCAACGGTTACGTTTTTTTGAAAGTCGAAAAAACCAAAATCATATTTCTAACGCAGATCGTTTTCTGTACAAAAAGCCGGAGCCACGACATCGAATATGTGTCATCGGTACCGGCACGATGGGGCAGGAACATATGCGAGTCTCGGCATTATTGGGCAGAGCACAGGTAATTGGCATTTATGATTGTCAGACCCTTAGCATGGATGTGGCGGCTGAAAATTTTAAGGAGTTTAGCGATCACCCACTTAGGTTTTATTCGTCTCTTGGTTTAGCATGCTCTGATCCAGATGTTGATGCTATTTTTATATGTACGCCGAATTTTACTCATAGAGAGGTATTAGAAGTCGCATTGGAGTCAGGCAAGCCTATCTTTTTAGAAAAACCAATGGCGACGACTCTCAAGGACGCTTTCGACATCGTTAGATGGGATTTAAGTTACGAGTCTTTTATTCAAATCGGGCTTCAGTATCGCTACAAGGCTCAGTATTCTGAGGCGATATTTGAGACACTGTGCCGGGAAAGCATCGGTGATATTAAGACGATTGCGCTAAGTGAGTCGCGCCCGCCGTTTTTGGATAAAGTTGGGCAATGGAACAAGTTCAACATAAAAAGTGGGGGCACACTATTGGAGAAATGTTGCCACTATTTCGATTTGATTAATTTACTGGCATCCTCTCATCCGAGTCGCGTTTATGCGTCGGGGGGCAGGGCTCTCAACTTTTGTGATTTTGAGTACGCTGGGGTGAAGTCAGATATTGATGATCATGCCTTTGTTATAATCGAGTATGCTAATGGCGTAAGAGCCAGTTTTTCTCTGAATATGTTTTCCCCCAATTTCTCTGAGGAGCTCGTCTTAGTTGGAGATGGTGGACGGCTAGTTGCAGTTGAATCATTTAATGTGCACAAGGAGACAGCCAGTGAGATTTCAATGGAAATTGAAACAGGTGAGCGTCAGACTTCGCGCCAGATCGAGCTGGGTTTCCCAAAAGCAATCGAAACCAGTGGTCATCATGGGTCGACGTATTTTGAGCACATTGCCTTTTTCGACCGATTAGAGGGGAAGAAGACCGGAGCGGCAACTATTGATGAGGGCTTTTGGTCAATTATTGTAGCGACAGCCGCGCAATTATCCATATCAAGAGGTGAAGCTGTGAGTATTGAGGAAATGCTAAAGCAGGAAGGAGAGGATTTGCAAAATTGGCTATCAAGCCAGAAAAGTATGTTGGTGGGAGCATAATGACTCAGACAATTTCAGTGGGAAAACACCTAATGCCAACTATTGGACTAGGGCTGTGGAAAACCTCAAAACAAGATTCCGCAGACACGGTATACGATGCGATAAAATTGGGTTATCGCCATCTCGATAGTGCTGCAGATTACGGTAATGAAATTGAGGTTGGTCGAGGAATATCTCGGGCTTTAGCGGATGGAATTTGTGAGCGAGATGAGCTTTGGGTCACTTCAAAATTGTGGAATACTTCGCACCGAAAAGAATATGTGGAAGAGGCCTGTCGCAAGACTCTTGCCGATCTGTCGCTGGACTACCTTGACCTATACCTAATTCATTTTCCAATTGCGTTGAAGTATGTGTCGATGGAAAAACAGTATCCCGCTGAATGGATATTTGATCCGAATTCTGACAGCCCTAGAATGGAGCTTGATAGAGTGCCTTTAAGCGAGACCTGGGCAGCAATGGAGTCGTTAGTCGACAATTCCTTAGTGAGAGAAATCGGTATTTGTAATTACAGTTCGGCGCTGATTCACGATTTAATGAGCTACTGCAGGATAAAGCCGAGTATGCTTCAGGTAGAGCTGCATCCTTTTTTAACTCAAGAGAACTTACTGAGAACCGCGTTCGATTATGGGATATCGGTTACCGGGTTCTCTCCTCTCGGCGCCCTTTCTTATGTTGACTTGGAGATGGCCACCGCTGGGGACTCAGTGCTTTCGCACCCAGTGGTGAAAGCGGTCAGTGAGAGGACTGGTGCGAGCCCAGCCCAAGTTGTCTTGCGCTGGGGCTTGCAAAGAGGTTGCGCGATTATTCCTAAAACCTCAAAAAGAGAACGTTTGACTGAAAATATAGACTTGTTCCATTTTGCGCTAACGGAATCGGAAATGGATGCTGTTTCGGCTCTAAATAAAAACCGCCGTTTTAATGACCCTGCCGTATTCTGCGAGGGTGCTTTTAATCGGTTTCATGCTATTTACGATTAGGAATTTTCCATGACTTTTTCGCCGGATTTAGTTTCGAGCCCTGAGGAACACGATTGTGATGAGGTTTTTCCGCTGGTTTTTGCTTCATCCTCGCCTGGCGATGAGCATCAAATCCGCGCTTGGGTTGCAGATCAAAAGCCAGAGTTAAATAGGCTGCTTGCAAGGCATGGTGCCATTCTGTTCCGGAACTTTGGGCTAGAGAACGACAATGATTTTGATAAGTTTATAAAAGCGTTTGGTTTTCCTAATTTTACCTACGCCGAGTCGCTATCGAACGCCGTGCGTCAAAATCGTACTGAAAGGGTTTTTACCGCCAATGAAGCTCCATCAGAGGTGTCGATTTTCTTACATCATGAAATGGCTCAAACGCCTGTGTTCCCCTCGAAGTTGTTTTTCTATTGTGAACACGCTGCCCTAGAGGGAGGCCAGACGCCTCTGTGTAGGTCAGATGCTCTGCTGAAGGTCATTGAGAAAAATCAGCCTAAATTTCTTAGTAAATGTGAGAATTTGGGGGTGCGTTACAGTAATACGATGCCCTCTAAAAATGACTCCGAGTCGGGACAAGGTCGCAGTTGGAAGAGTACTTTGTCGGTGGAGACTGCAACTCAGGCTGAAACGAAATTGCATGCCTTAGGCTATAGCTGGCAGTGGTGTGCGGGTGATCGGTTGAGGGTTACAACGTCTGTTATGCCAGCTGTAAGGACATTATCAGATGGCCGTCGGGTCTTTTTTAATCAGTTAATTGCTGCTTTTAAAGGATGGAAGACTGAGGAGGGAGGCCCTAACAAGGCTATAACGTTTGGAGATGGTTCAGTTATCGATGATGGCGATATGTCTCAGGTCGCTGAAAGTGCGGAGGCCCTGACATTTGATATGCGCTGGGAGACTGGTGATGCGGTTTTGGTTGACAATTTTTTAGTCATGCACGGGAGGCGTCCATTCAGAGGGACTCGGAGGGTTTTGGCATCGCTAGTCGGGAACGAAGAGCGAAAATCATCTGGCGTCTCTAACGCGAATTAATGCTAGGTATTTTTTAAAAAGTAGCTTTCTTCCTGTTTATTCCTTAATTAAAAAATTTTGACTCTTGCAGCTGAGTGGGGGATTGCTGTATCTTCAAATTGGTCTTACCAGTTTGGACAGACCAATTTGGACTAACCATTATGGCGTGCCGTATTGGTCGTACCAAAAGTGGTCTGGATGTGTTTTTAAGGCGTTATTGCAAATATGAATGTGCTATCAACATCAGTAAACGAATGCTTTTCCGGGCGAGTTGCGAATACTACTCGAAGCGCCGAAATTGCGAAGGTGCTCCTTGTCGAGATCTTGCGGGGACAATTTCGCGTGGGAGAGAGGTTGCCCTCAGAGCGTGACTTGGCCGCGCGATTCCGGTCGGGCCGTGGAGCGGTTCGTGAAGCACTTTCTCAGATTGAGCAGCTGAGATTAATCGAAATAAATCCTGGGGGGGCCAGGATTAAAAGTGTTAGGGATTCGAGCATTGCGGTTCTCGGTCCTCTTTTAGCCCTAGAAGAAAGTCCGAACGCGCTGTTGGTGGATCAATTTTTGGAAACTTTTTCGGTATTAACACAGTTAAGCGGACGAAGGGCTATCTCAGCGATGAGCACTGACCAGCAGCATGCGTTACTGAAGCGGCTAGAGGAGATGACTGATCGCTTCGCAACAGGTGAGTTGGGCCAAGACGAGTTGCATGCTTTTCTAGAGTCCCTAGGAGAAATATCGAATAACCTAGTTGTTCGGCTGATTGGAAATGATTTGCGTACTCAACTTTTCGAACGAATGATTTTTAAGGGGCGGGAAACTACTCTTAACAAGAACTATCATTTGCAGTTGCTGAAAGGCATGAGGGACGGTATTCAAAGCAGGGATGGAAATTTGTTTTCAAAATCGCTCGAAGAATATTTCGAAGAGCTACGCGTGGGAGTTTTTCAACTCCTAGACTCTGAAATTGTTGAGGAAAGTAAGGTGCTGTGAGCAAGTGCATAGCTGCTGTTTTTAGAATGAGTTTCTCTTTTGCAACGTATTACAAAGAATAATGTCTTTAGGAGTTTAGAAATGAAACGGGTATTAATGCCAATTGGAATTGTTTTAGCTTGTATAGGTATTGCAATTGTTTTAATCAGCAATCCGAAAAGAGCGGTTGAGGTCCCTCCAAAAATAGTCCCGATTAGCGTTCGAGTGATAGAAGCAAGAGAAGAGACCGTTCAACTAGCAGTTGAGTCGCAAGGGAAAGCTCAGCCTGCAAGACGAGTCAACGTTTCAGCCAATGTGGCCGGTCCGATTGAGTGGGTTTCGCCGTCTCTTGAGGCTGGCGGGTATGTTGCTGAGGGTGAGCCTTTGATTAAACTCGACTTAAGCGATTTTCAAACCGCTGTTGCTCGGAATCAGGCGTCGGTTACTCAAGCAGAGGCTGAAGCTTCCTTTGCCTCCTCTGATTTCGAGCGGGTTGGTGAGTTAGCGAGCCGCCGTTTAGCGAGCGAGGCGGAGCTGCAGAATTCTGAGCGCCTAAAAGTAGTAGCTTTGGCGAGGCTTACGGACGCTCGCGTAAATTTAAAGCAGGCCGAGCTTGACGCAGAGCGAGCTACTCTGCGTGCTCCTTTCAATGCGATTGTTGCTTCACGGGAGGTCGAATTGGGCCAGTTTGTGAATAGAGCTCAGAATGTTGCTTTGTTATTTGACGCTGACAGTATTGACGTCAGAGTCCCTCTTGCTATTAAGCAGCTCGGTTACCTTGATGTAGCTCCCGGATTTCGAGGTGAAATTTCAAGCGATAGGGCGCCATCTGTTAATCTATCAGGCAACTATGGCGGGCGGCTCTCTTCTTGGGAGGGCACCGCGGTGG
>PAEL01000093.1 GCA_002700775.1 Gammaproteobacteria bacterium
CGTCGAAGAGTTAATTGACGATATTAGGGATGGCAAAATGGTCATTCTTATGGACGATGAGGCTCCCGAAAAAGAAGGGGAGCTAGTTATCGCAGCTCAGTCTGTCGACACCGCTGATGTAAATTTTATGGCGACGAATGCGCGCGGGCTTATTTGTCTGACCCTGACCAAAGAGCGATGTCAGTACCTTAATTTACCCTTAATGGTTAACGAAAATAATACGCCGTACAACACCAACTTTACGGTATCCATTGAGGCTGCAACCGGTGTAACTACCGGTATATCGGCTGCGGACCGCGCGCGAACCATTCAAGTGGCTGTGGCTGGAGCAAGCACTGCGAATGATATTGTTCAACCTGGACATATTTTTCCTATTATGGCTCAGCCTGGCGGAGTTCTTCGTCGAGCGGGTCATACTGAGGCTGGTTGCGATCTAGCTCGACTTGCGGGGTTTGAGCCCGCTGCGGCAATCGTTGAAATAATGAATGAAGATGGTTCGATGGCTCGAAGGCCTGACTTGGAGCAATTTGCAGAAAAGCATGGGTTAAAGATTGGTACGATAGTTGATTTGATACATTATCGAATAGCTCATGAGCATACTGTCAATTTAGTTGACACGAATAGTGTAGATACTCAATTTGGACAATTTGAGTGCCACACGTTCAAGGATTCCATAAGTGGTAGTATGCACCTCGCGTTCACAAAAGGTATTATTGAGAAACAAAAAGCTACATTAGTAAGGGTTCACATACCTAACACGGTAAGAGATATCTGCGAAGTTTACGGAGCAAAGTATACTAGTTGGTCGTTTTCAAGCGCGCTCAAGCGGATTAACGAAGAGGGCTGCGGTGTTGCTGTGTTATTATCAGGGGACGATTATGGCCAGCCTCTGGAGCAAGATATCGCGTTGGCTTTTGCAAAGGGCTTGGAGTTTGAGCCAAATCGACTCGGAAGTGATCTTACCATTGGTACTGGTTCGCAAATTTTGCGAAATTTAGGGGTCGGGAAAATGCGTTTACTAAGTCATCCGGCGCGCTTGAATGCGATCTCTGGTTTTGATCTTGAGGTTGAAGAATTTATCAGTTTTAACAGTGGCGATTGATTTTTAATTGGCCGCACGCGGAAAATTAAGTTGAGAGAAATGTAAAATGAGCAATATAAAGACGATCGAGGGTAGTTACACCGGAGCTAGCGCTCAGTATGTAGTCGTGATTACTCGATGGAATAGTTTTGTGGTAGACAGTCTTTTGAAAGGGGCGCTTGATGCTCTCGGCCGTCACGGCGTCGCGGAAAAAGACATAACCATCGTAAAGGTGCCAGGTGCTTTTGAGCTACCCTTGGCTGTTCAAAAGATTTCTCAGGGAAGCTGTGACGCGATAATAGCACTCGGTGCAGTCATACGTGGCGGGACGCCTCATTTTGAATATGTTGCCGGAGAGTGTGTAAAAGGTCTTGGGGCGGTAAGCATGGCCTCATCAAAGCCTGTTTCGTTTGGGGTGCTGACAGTCGATAATATTGAACAGGCAGTCGAGAGGTCGGGCGCTAAGGCGGGAAACAAGGGTGAAGAGGCCGCACTAACAGCTGTTGAAATGGTCAGTTTGATGCGCAAATTGGATGCATAGGTGATAGAGATTGAAGCGAAAGACAGTAATTTTTCTAATAAAAGCTTGAAACTGCCACTCGCTCAGCGCCGAAGGGCGAGGCGTTTAATAATTCAGGCGCTTTACCAATGGCAACTTTCCGGAGCTTCGCCCAGCGAAATCAAACGTCAGTTTATCGAAACTAATCAAGGGAAGATCGATTGGGACTATTTTGGTGAGGTTTTTTTTTCAGTCACTAAGACAATTGGACCCCTCGAGATAAGGCTGACCGAGTTCTTGGACAGGGAGCTTAGTGCGCTCGATCCTATAGAGAAAGCGCTTCTTTGTTTGGGGAGTTATGAGCTGGCGGATCGTATCGATATTCCTTATCGAGTTGTGATAAACGAGTGTGTAGAATTGGCAAAAATTTTTGGAGCGACTGAGAGTCATAAATACATCAATGGCGTTCTCGATAAATTGGCATCGAATCTCAGGCCGCTGGAGTTTAACTCGAGAGCCTAATTTAATTCTTACCAGAATTATCCCTCTTTACTGGTGTTTGCATTGGCTAACTCTGAATTTGATATTATAAAGAAGTTTTTGGCTACGCCAAATCTTAACTTTTTGAGAGATGGAGTGGAACTCGGGATCGGTGATGATGCTGCAATTATCAAGCCCCCTCCAGATCAGAATTTAGTATTTTCGCTCGACGTGCTAGCGTCTGGAGTTCATTTTCCTGCCGATGCGAAGCCTGATGTCATTGCCCGTAGGGCGCTCGGAGTAAACTTGAGTGATTTAGCTGCGATGGCTGCCGATCCACTTTGTTTTACCCTTGGCCTTACTATTCCTGAAATTAAAGAGGACTGGATAGAACAGTTTACGGATGGTCTATCAACTTTAGCCAGGGAGTTTAATTGTCCGCTAGTTGGCGGTGATTTGTCGTCAGGGCAATTGCAGATTGCGATTCAGGTTCATGGTCTAGTGCCAGACGGTATGGCAACGCTCCGCAGCGGGGCTCAAATCGGGGACTCTATTTTAGTTACAGGAACTTTGGGTGACGCCGCTGTGGCACTTTTGGGCCTAGGCTATGAAAGTCACTTGGGCTCTGATTTTAAACTTCATGGGCTGGCGGATCCTCAGCCATTGTTTGAACGTTATTTTTTCCCGTCGCCAAGAGTTGAATTTGCGCTCGGATGCCGCGGATTGGCAAACGCAGCAATAGATATTTCTGATGGCTTTGTGTCGGATCTGTCACATGTGTTGAGGGAATCACGGCTTGGAGCTGAGATTGAAGAAGCGGCGTTACCTTTTTCAGCGACGGCGGAAGCTTGCTTGTCTGAGTCGATGCTTACGCAAGCTTGCCTTAATGGCGGCGACGACTACGAGTTATGTTTAATGGTCAGTCAAGACTCAAAAGATGAAGTTTTCGAAGTTGCAAAAAATTGTGATTTGTCATTGTGTGAAGTTGGAATTATTGAGGAAATAGAGGGTGTTCGATTAAAAACGCGTGATGGGAAGATGGTTGCTGTAAATGGCGATGGGTATAAACATTTTTAGAACAAAATTAAGGTAAGTTTTAATGGTCGCTAGTGCAGCTACTCCACCAAGTGTTTGGCGGAATCCGATACACTTTCTTAGCTTTGGTTTGGGTAGTGGGGCAATTCCTATTGCTCCGGGAACTTTTGGGACACTGGGTGGAGTGCTGATTTATCTGGTTCTTCCTTCAATGAGTGCCGGGCTATACATTTCGTTCTTAATTTTGGCATTTTTATTGGGCATGTGGTTATGCGGTAAAACGTCTTCTGATCTGGGCATTCACGATCATCCTGGTATTGTTTTTGATGAATTTGTAGGCTTATGGATTACATACTTTATGGTTCCTGAAGGCTTGCAATGGTTGATTGGTGGATTTTGTTTTTTTCGGGTTTTCGATATTTTAAAGCCGTGGCCCATACAGTGGGTAGATAAAAACATTAACGGCGGGCTCGGAATCATGCTTGATGACGTTTTAGCAGGTATAATCGCCTGCTTGTGTATTCAAGGTATTGCTTGGATTCTATAAACGAACAGGCCAAGTGAGTATCGAAATTATTAATGATATCTTAAGAGGGAAATTCTTTTGTCAATAACGTTTGTTGCGCGGACTGTCTTACCCACCGAATGGGGGGAATTTGCGATGTTTGGATTTGAGGATGATGAGACTGGCAAAGAGCATATAGCGCTCGCCTTGGGTGACTTGAAATCAAGCAGCGAGCCCATACTATGTCGAGTTCACAGTGAATGTCTGACAGGCGATGCGTTAGGCAGCCTCCGGTGCGATTGTGGCTCTCAGCTGCAATATGCGATGCAGTCGATAGGCGAAGCCGGGTATGGATTGATTCTCTATCTTAGACAAGAGGGGAGAGGAATTGGGTTGCTCAATAAATTAAAGGCCTATGCTCTTCAGGACGAAGGAGCGGATACCGTTGAAGCAAACATTGCACTCGGATTCGCTGCAGACGAAAGGAGCTACCATGTTTGCGAGCCGATTTTGAAGTTTTTAGAGGTCGTGAAGGTGCGCCTGTTGACAAACAACCCGAAGAAAGTTCAAGCACTTGAGAACCTTGGGATCGAGGTGGCAGAGGTTCTACCTGTTCATACCGGCGAAAATCCTCACAACAAAAAATATCTTTCGGTTAAGGCTGAAAAAATGGGTCACTGGCGGTAAGTTTGCTGAGTGGCTCGATGCAGTGTTCGAGGCGACAATCGTTATTTATGGACGAGTAGCTTTGAGCGCCTCAGCACCTACTGGATCGTCGATTAAAAATCGATTCCTTTTTGTACCTTAACGCCATTGTAAAAAGCGTGCTTCGTTTCTTCTAATTCTGTTACGGTATCTGCGAGCTCTATTAGTTCTTTCCCTGCATTTCGCCCAGTTACAATGACGTGCTGATCATCTGGACGATTTTTTATGGAGTTTAATACAGAATCCTTGTCGAGATAGCCGTAAGTCAACATGTAGGTAAGCTCGTCAAGGATTACTAAGTCCATATCGGCGTCCTGAAGAAGCTTGCTTGCTTCGGACCATGTTTTTTCTGCGGCGACGATATCGCTTTGTCTGTCCTGAGTGTCCCAAGTAAACCCGGTATTCATTGTATGGAACTGAACTTGAGGGTGATCATTAAATAAGAGTTGCTCACCAGTTTCCCATTGCCCTTTTATAAATTGTATAACGCTGCAGCGAAGCCCGTGCCCAACACTGCGGGCGAGCATGCCAAATGCCGAAGAACTTTTCCCTTTTCCGTTGCCGGTGAGCACTAAAAATAGACCCTTATCAATAGTTGCAGCGGCAATATTGCCGTCTATGTGTTCTTTTTTGCGCTGCATTGCTTTCTTATGTCGAATGTTCCGCTCTTCAGTTGATGACATTTTTTCTCCTGGCTATAGATTTATTTCAGCACCGATAAAGGCTCCACGGGAGGGCGATCGATAGTCGAGTAGTTCTCGATAGTTTTTATCAAGAGCATTTTCTACGCGAGCGAATATCTGAATGTTTTCACTAAAAGTGTATCTCGCACTGAGGTCAAGAACACCAAAATCGTCTAACGCCAGCGGTCTAGGAGAGCCAAAGCTCTCATCGATCGAATCACGCGAAACGCGGTAGAAAGCATTTAGCGATAATGAATTTTTACCATAGGTCACACCAATATTGGCGAGAACTTTAGGCCGGCGTACTCGTTGCATTCCATTACTACGTCGAGTTTTATTATGGGTAAGATTAGCTATAACACGCACTGACTCGCTGAGTTCTAATTCGCCGTTTATTTCTGTGCCTTTTGAACGACTAGTACCGATATCTTGCAGGTAACCGCTGTAGCTAGCCATATCATAAAAAATTGCATTTTCAATTTTTTGGTTAAACCTTATAGCTTCTAATCTTAACTTATCTAAATAGAAAAACTCCATTCCAAATTCATAGCCATCAGTTTCCTCGGCGTCCAGCGCAAGACCGAATGCGGGAGGGTAAGCAGAAGGACTGTTGTTATAGCCAATTTCATAGAGACTCGGAGCGCGAAAGCCCGTACCTAAATTTCCTTTTAGTTTGAGGGTCCCTTGGCCTAAATTTAATAAATAAGTGGCGGCTAGCCGATAGCTGAGGTGTTCACCAAAATCTTGATTATCATCAACTCTTATGCCGCCACTAATAAAAATATCATTTGAAAAGTCCCTAAGAACGTCGAGATAGTACCCTTTGTTGTCCCTCGAGTTATTTCCGTTTTTTTCTTGCTCTAGGTCAACGCCAAAAATGAAATCAAAGTTTTCTAAACTACTGTTAGTTCCAAGATATTCCCAACGATCTAGCCCGCCTTTGCTTGCAAAACTGCTTACGCCAAGGGATAAAGAGTCCCGATCCGTTTTCGTAGAAGTATACGATACGCTATGAGTCGAGGCATTGCTTTCGTATTGCAGCTCTGCCCGAGTTGCACTGAAATTATAGATCGCTAAGCAATTATTTGTGACTAAAAAAGATGAGTCATAACAGTTATCGTATTCAGTCTCTCCAGAAGCATCTCGATGGACCAATTTGAATTCTAATTCATCTGTCACTTTTGCAGTAGCGCGGGCGTGGTAACTGCGATTTTCATATCCATCGTCATCAGGCTCGGCAGAGTCTGAAAATCTTGCGTTAAAACCATCGCTTTGAAGGTCCGTTGCATTGAAAGAAAAACTAGTTCCTTCGCGGTTTGTGCTAAGGCTGATTCCGTTCTGGCTGGTACCGCGAGAACCGATTTGAGAACCGATACTAAAGTTTTTACCAAATTCTAAGTCATTTGATTCGACGTTGATAATACCACCAGCATCTGCGCCGTAACTGAGGCCCTGTGGTCCTCTTAAAATCTCAACTTTACTAATGCCGCTGCTTAGGAGATGCTCGGATTGAGTAGCTACTTGGGGACCGCTGGGATCAGATAAGCGTATTCCATCCATTATCATGAGAGTACGAAAACTTTCCTCCCCGCGAATACGGATAGAAGACTGGGAACCTATTCCGCCTGACCCAGTTACTCCGACTGCAGGAGTCTGTCGAAGAATATCCGGTAGGGAAAGATTGCCCATCGCCCTTATGCGGTCTTTCGAAATTACCGTGATGGAAGAAGCGACTCGTCGAAGCTGGACAGGTGATCTGTGAGCTGTAACGACAATTTCTTCTAACGCGTTAAGGCTTGTCGGACTGGTGTTCGAATTGTCTTGTGCGAATAAGCTGACAGAGATTAAAGTCGCTGCTAGCGAATTCAAAACAGATACGTGGTTTTTCATTTTTAAAACTCCGATAAAACGTCATTATGGCGACACCTGTCTCGTGTCAAAGGTTTTTATCAGAGAAGGGGATGAGCAGAAGAACCCATAGGCTCCACCACTGATGAAGCCCTCCGCTGCATCAAGCTTAAAGTTATTTCGGCTGGTATCGGACTGGCCAACTTGCTTTCTAAAGATTTGAAAACTGTCGGTACACCGTTGCGGGGGCAGTGCTAGAATTTAACTAACTTCCCATTTAACCAGCTTGCGCTAGAACCGATATAACTTGGCTTTTGGTTCTCAAGAGAAGTCAAAAGACGAGCGAAGTCTAAAGATAAAATAAAAAGTAGTCAATCGAGGTGGGTTTTTTGCAATTGCTTGCCTATATATTTCATTGCGATATACCACACGAAGAAAGTTTGGTCTGAATTTTTTTAATTATGCCTTCAGCATCGAGACCAATTTTTGCCAGCATGTCACTTGCTTGTCCGTGTTCGAGAAAAGCATCTGGCAAACCTATATTAAGTACTGGCACATTCAAGTTCTCATTTATTAAAAATTCATTTACCGCCGATCCTGCACCTCCCATTAAACTATTTTCTTCAAGCGTTACGAGAAGGTTGTTAGTTTTGGCTAGTTCAGATATTAAAACCTCGTCGATTGGTTTTACAAAACGCATATCTGCAACGGTCGCATTCAGTCTCTCTCCGACTTCGTTAGATGGGGCAACTAGGCTGCCGAAAGCTAGAAGCGCTATTTTTTTTCCTTTGCGCCTTAGAATTCCTTTCCCGATGTCTAGTTTTTCCTGTGTGGGAGGCAGAGAGGCACCGGTTCCTTTACCACGCGGATATCTGACTGCGGCTGGACCTTTATGTTGGAAGCCTGTTGATAAGAGCTTATATGTCTCTGCTTCATCGCTGGGCGTCATTATCACTAGATTTGGTATGCACCTGAGAAAACAAAGATCAAAGCTGCCCGCGTGTGTGGGACCGTCTTCACCGACTAACCCTGCGCGATCTATCGCGAATAAAACATCTAGTTCCTGGAGAGCCACATCGTGAATCAACTGATCATATGCGCGTTGCAAAAATGTTGAGTAAATAGCAATTACAGGCTTTTGGCCTCCGCACGCTATACCGGCTGCAAATGTTACGGCGTGCTGTTCTGCTATCGCCACATCAAAAAATCGATCCGGAAATTTTTCTGCAAACTCGTTCATTCCGGAACCCTCTCCCATTGCTGGAGTGACAGCGATTAGTCGTTTGTCTTTTTTTGCGACGTCACACAACCACTCACCAAAAACTTGGGAGTAAGTCGCCCGATTGAGTTTTTTTGCGTCTTTCTTGTTGTTGGGTAAATTTTTCGAGTTTTTTTTCTGGGGTGTGACCTTGCTGAGCGCATGCATGCCATGCGGGTCACTTTCTGACTCGGTATAACCCTTGCCCTTTTGAGTCACAACATGAAGAAGTTGCGGTCCACGCAAAGATTTAATATTCGTGAGAATATCGACAAGGCCCTCAACATTGTGCCCATCTATAAGCCCGATATAATTGAATCCGAGTTCTTCAAAAAGAGTGCCAGGTGAAACCATTCCTTTCATGTATTCTTCTGCCCGATGGATCGCTTTCAGTGCAGGAGGCACCTTGGATAATACGCGCTTGCTTCCGCTTCTGATGAAGTTGTAGGGCTTACTCGCCCACATTCGTGCAAAATAGCTTGATAGTCCTCCCACGTTATCAGAGATGGACATATTGTTATCATTGAGGATTACTAAAATATTGTCAT
This sequence comes from Gammaproteobacteria bacterium, assembly GCA_002700775.1. GTDB lineage: Bacteria > Pseudomonadota > Gammaproteobacteria > Pseudomonadales > Pseudohongiellaceae > UBA9145. The sequence goes on from PAEL01000093.1 coordinate 8,643, forward strand.
CAATGTGGCCTGCGTGATTGAGTGCTTCGAATGCCATGCCAGCAGTCATGGCTCCGTCGCCGATAACCGCAATGTTATGATTTTCTTCAGATCGCGCTAGGTCGGATTCCTTCATGCGTCCAGCGACTAACATCCCGAGAGCCGCGCTAATTGATGTGCTTGAGTGCCCGACGCCGAATGCGTCATAGGGACTTTCTTTTTTGCTTGGGAAAGGCGCGAGGCCTCCAGCTTGACGCATGGTTAACATGCGGGCTCGACGATCGGTTAAAATTTTATGAGGATAGGCCTGGTGACCAACGTCCCATACAAGATTGTCTGTCGGTGTGTTGTAAACATAATGTAGCGCAATCGTAAGTTCGACGACGCCTAGTCCTGCTCCAAAATGCCCGCCGGTTTGCCCAACTGAGTAAAGCAAGAATAGGCGGAGCTCTTCAGCTAAAGTTTTTAAATCTCCAACCTGAAGTTCGCGTAAATCTTTGGGGATCGATATTCGATCCAGGATAGGTGTAGGTGGAAGTTCCAATGGTATTTTATCTAACATTTACTACCTTTGTTTATAATGTGGGCGAGGCATTACTAACCATCCGCTTTATTTAGTGATCTCTACGTACTACGTATTCAGCTAGCTCTCTCAGAGGATCAGCAGCGGAAGAGAAATTATCCAATGCCGAAATTGCCTCGGTAGCAAGAGAGTCTGTTTTTTTCACTGCAGCCTCAAGCCCAGTTTGAGATAGGTAGGTCGGCTTACCGCGCGCTAGGTCTGAGCCTTGCGGTTTTCCTAGAACGGTGGTTTCACTTATTTCGTCAAGGATATCATCACGTACTTGAAATGCGAGGCCAATTTTTGTTGCATAAACTTCAAGAGCATCTAATTCCGCTTGTTTAACCGAGGGGTGGCTTAACGCTCCAAGCCGGACAGCCGCTTTTATTAGCGCGCCGGTTTTCAGTTCATGCATCTGCTCGAGCTGGACTGCCGTCAGGGTTTTACCTTTGGCATTGAAGTCGATTGCTTGGCCTGCCGCCATCCCTCTGCATCCTGCGGCACTGGCCAGGATTTCGAGCATTTTTAGCTGGGTTACAGGCTTGATGGGGTTGGTCGGCGAACTCAATAATTCGAAAGCTAAAGATTGTAATGCGTCCCCGACTAATATTGCTGTGGCTTCACCAAAAGCTTTATGGACCGAGGGTTTTCCGCGGCGCAGGTCGTCGTCGTCCATAGATGGTAAGTCATCATGGGTCAGGGAGTAGCAATGGATGAGCTCAACAGCCGCTGCCGGAACGTCAGCATTGGAAATTGATCCGCCAACTGACAATGCGCTCCCATAGGTGAGTGCAGGACGTATGCGCTTTCCAGCATCAACGCAAGCATAACGCATCGATCTGGAGAGGATTTCGTCACTGGCCACCCTCTCGATGGCTTGGTTTAAGGTTGTGTTTACCCTTTTCTGAGAATCAATTAAGAGCTCTTTCAGGTCGGAGCCCTGTTTTAATTTCATCGACATAATTTCACTAAATCACATTTGATTTTAAGTAGAGGGATCAAGCTCTTCCGTATCGCCTTTCTCGTTGATTAAAACCTGCACTCGCTTTTCGGCGTTATTCAATTCCGTTTGGCATTTTCGAGTTAGCTTGATCCCTTCCTCGAAAGATTTTAAGGAGTTTTCTAGACTAAGCTCGCCGTCTTCCATCATCGACACAAGGTTCTCGAGCTCTTCGATTGCTTGCTCAAAGTCAAAATCCGATTCTTGTGATGCGGTTTTTTCCTTTTTGGGCTGAGTCATAGTTTTTCCTTGCAAACAATTTAACTTTTAGTCTTAAATTATACGTCATCTCGTAGCCGAGCGTGCTACTCTTATTCTGACATACTTACCTGATACATCAACAAAAGGAGCATGAACGATTGTCAGAAAGTGACCAATTATCGACCTACGATAGTTTTGCCAGTGAGGCGGGTCGTCAATTAGGCCTGTACGCTGTTTTCGCAATTTTTTTGCTGGGCATCGTGATTTATGGCCTTTCTTTTGTTGTAACGTTAACCGGAGGAGGGGTCTCAGGAAAGGCGATAGATTTTGAAAACAATAGTATTACCATAAGTGTGGCTTACGACCCACCGCAACTCGACTCGATGAGAGCTACAGATGCGTCGAGTTTTTTGGTTTTGGCGCATGTTCTTGAAGGATTAATTTCAAACGATGAAGACAACAACTTAGCACCGGGTGTGGCAGAGCGATGGGAAATTCGTGAGGATGGGGCAACATTTTGGTTACGTGATGACGCTATGTGGAGTGACGGCCAAGCTGTTACAGCGCATGATTTTGAATTTGCATGGAAACGTGTGGTAGACCCGAAAACAGCCTCAGAGTATGCCTTCCTGCTTTTTCCAGTTGAAAACGCTGAAGCGATTACTGAAGGTCAAATGCCGACTTCCTCGCTTGGAGTATTCGCTGCCTCGGATAGAGAATTGAGAGTAAAGTTTGAGCGCCCAACCCCATACTTTGAAAAGCTCGTTGCATTTGTTACTTATTTTCCTGCAAGGGAGGATTTTGTTAATTCAACGGATGGCCGCTATGCATCGAGTGCCGAAACAATGTTGTACAACGGCCCCTACACTGTTGATGAATGGGTTTTGGGAGCCTCAATGAAATGGTCCAAGAATCCTCACTATTGGAATGAAAAAAAAGGCTTTCTCGACGAGATTAACGTTGCTTACATCACGACTGATGTTAATGCAAAGCTAAATCTTTTCAAAGATGGTCAAATTACCGATACGGCTCTCTCGGCATCTATGCTCCCCGAGGCCATGGAGAGAAGGTGGCAGATAGATCGTTTAATGGATGGAACTGTGTTTTTTATGGAATTCAATCATCGTGACGGGCGATTGACCAATAACCGCAACTTTAGAAAGGCGTTGCAACTGGCACAAGATCCGGCTGAGTTGGTATATAAAGTTTTAAAA
>PAEL01000094.1 GCA_002700775.1 Gammaproteobacteria bacterium
ATCTCTCGCAATATGTTCCAAGGAAAACTTTTAAGAATAACTTTCAAACTTGATTTTTACATTCTAAGAATTTTGATGAAACAAATAAGAATTATCAGCCAAACCAGACGCTTCTTTCTCAGTCTCATTTTTTTTTATTCTTTTACGGGAACACTTTTACCTGCACACAGCCAGGCACAGGCTTGGGAAAGCTATCGCGGGAACTTTGAGGGAACAGGGTACTCCCCACTGACACAAATCAATGACAGTAATGTCGATCAACTTTCATTATCGTGGAGCTACCCACTTGCGAGCCAAGACACAGAGGGATCATCGCAAGCGAATTCTCAAGCGACACCAATTTTTGTAGACAATGTTTTATATGTTCCTGCTGCTGACCGCGTTGTTGCGCTGGATCCAACCTCTGGTGAAGAAATATGGTCACACGTTCTGGGGAGTGGCAGACCTTCAAGGCGAGGTATCGCTTTCTGGCCTGGTGATGAAAACAATTTACCAAGGATATTCTATACATCACGCCGGCGTCTGGTTGCCCTGAACGCAGCTACTGGCAAAATTGACAAGACCTTCGGTCAGCAAGGTGAAATTGATTTAATCACTCCCTACCTCTCTGTTCCGCTCATCTATAAGAATGTAATTGTTGTCGGTGCTAATACTCCCAAGGGAGCAGATGGCGGCATCGGAAACGCCCGTGCATTCAGCGCTGTCGATGGAGAAAAAATTTGGGAATTCGAGTCGGTTCCTCAGCCTGGCAATCCCGGCAACGAAACTTGGGAGGCCAAGAGCTGGATGGGGCGTCTCGGCGCTAATGCTTGGCCTTTTTACTTCACCGTCGACGAAGCACGTGACCTCCTCTTTATTCCGCTGGCTTCCCCAATCCCATTTGCCTACGGCGGGGATCGCGCCGGATCGAACCTCTACGCGAACTCAGTAGTTGCAGTAAATATTTTTACTGGAAAATATGATTGGCACTTCCAGACCATTCACCATGATCTTTGGGATCACGACCCTCCTGCCCCACCTGTCCTATTCGACATACCGTCTAAATCCGGAACTATTCCCGCATTAGCCGTGACCACAAAGTCGGGATATCTCTACATTTTGAATAGAGAGAACGGCACGCCCATTCATGGCGTAGCAGAAAGGGCCGTAGCGCAGAGTGACGTTCCGGGCGAGAGCACATCAGCTACTCAGCCCATTCCTATCGTTACTCCCCCAATGGCCAAGGTTAGCTTTGACACAGACGATCTTGTCACCGAAGAAGATACTTCGCGAGCACATGCCTTTGCTTGTTCGCAGCTCACTAGCCAAATTGGTAAGATCAATAATCAAGGTCCATTCACTCCATGGTCATACCGTCCAGGCGGGACCGGTGGAGAAACGACACTTCTTTTTCCCGGACTTACCGGCGGTCCAAACTGGGGCGGCCCGGCTTTCGACAAAGACTCGGGACTTATCTTTGTCTACGCTACGAATATAGGATCGCTTGGCTGGATGGAAGAATCAGTCGCTCAATCAAATGTCCCGTACGCTCTGAAGACCCCAAAATTTCGGAATTTTGAGGTTACATTAAATGGCCAACGAATGCCTTGCCAAAAACCGCCCTGGGGTCATCTGACGGCAGTTGACTCAGCGACAGGAACTATCGCGTGGCGGAAACCCATTGGGTTAACCACCGAGCTTCCTCAAGGGAGACAACAAACAGGCAGACCAGGCAGAGCGGCGGCGATAGTAACGGCAAGCGACTTATTATTCATTGCTTCGACTGACGATAATCAGTTCCGTGCACTCAGGTCATCGACTGGAGAACAACTTTGGTCCTCCGACCTTGGGTATCGCGGGAATGCCAATCCGATGACATATCTAGGCGAGGACAATAACCAGTATGTAATCATCGCCGCAACCGAAGTTTTGCTCGCTTACAAGCTCAGCGAGTGAGGATTCGTTTAGGCCGACATCCCTCTGGCAGAGATTAGCCATACAGCCTCAACCTTATCATTGCGAACGGCATAAACCTGATCATAAAGATTAACTACGGGGTCACAGTGCGAGACAACCACCTCAAGCTTATCTCCAACTCTATACGACTTTGACGGGGATTCACCGTAAGTAATAGTTCCAAATTCATCAGAACCTGATCGGTACGTCATTCCGCTTTCACCTTTGATTAACGGCCATGGTTGATTGATAGTGCAGGCTTTGGCACCGGCGTCTGAGGTTGCTTTCCCAGCATACTGGTCATTCAATACCGTTGTCATAATTGTAAGCGAAGTCGAAAAATCAGAATACACATCAGCATCGTCTTTACCCCCTATCGCAATATATTGGGCGTCCATAAATACGTAACTGCCTACCTGAACATCTGTCAGATGCTCTATTTCATGATCGATATTATAAGTCCCAGTCCCTCCTCCACTAAAAATTTCTGTATCTAATCCGGCACTGCGCATCGCCTCAAATGTTTCTGTTGCTGCAACCATTCGTTCTAGTGTTTGATCTCTGCGAGTTTGAAAACCGACTACGTGCTGTGCTGCGGCGTCGTAACACAACATGCCCTTAAATCGGAGCCCGGGCAATTGATCTACCAGCTGAGCCAATTCAAGGGCCGGCTTGCCAAACGGAGTTCCAGTTCTCTTTATCCCAGGATCAACATCAACGACGACATCAGCAATAACCCCAAAAGCGACCGCGGCCTCTGACAGCAACCGCGCATTTTTTTGCGAATCAGTCGCCTGAATAAAACCCTGACACTGCTGTCGCAACCTCATCGCACGCGCTATCTTAGTAGGGGTGACATTGCCCGTAGTACACAAGATTTGATCAATACCATTACGAAACATTACCTCAGCTTCACTAACCTTCGCAGTGCAGATGCCGACAGATCCCCGATCCATTTGCATGTGCGCGATAGTCGGGCACTTGTGAGTCTTTGCATGGGGCCGACTATGGATCCCATTTTGGGACATCGTCTCCGCCATCTTATCCAGATTAGCTTCCAATAGATCAAGATCAACGCAAAGCGCTGGTGTATCAAGCTCCCATTTTGAGACATCGATTGACATCTCTCCGTTAGAATAAAAATCCTTCATCTCTGAAGCCGTGTAGCCTCGGGCCGCAGCCGGTATCCAGATAGCAGCGGCACCACCTGCCTTCATAAAATTTCGCCTTGTAATTGAATTATTATTCATAAACCATCCCCAGATACCTTGTTTACTATTTTAGTTAAAACAACTCATGCGTTTCACTCTCTTTTGAATGAAAAACTGGCCTCAGAGCTCCCGAGCCATTTCGTAGTATCAGCAAGCGATTGCCCTGCTCGCGTTGCTACAACAAAAAACTTATACACTCCTTCCGGTGTCTGTGAGGATAAGGGAAGGTCAATAACAGCAAGCTCGCTTTGTCTTTCAATATCAAGCGCATTAGCAAAAGTTAAAACCTCACCCACCGCACTAATTGATAAAGGCGATCCAAGCGTCACGAAAGACCCATCTAATAAAACGAGCGCAACATAAATGTCAGCCTCACCTCTACCTTCAAAGAAAAGATCAGCTTTTAAGTTTTCGCCAGATTTTAAGTCAGATTTAGCTAGCCTGATTTCCATTCCGCCGGTAAGCGCAGACTTGTGATTCAAATTAATAATCTGCTCACCTTGAATCAGAACTTGTCGGCCCTCGAAGGTTTTATTTCCTAGTTTATCTATTCCCTCGATAAGGAAACTTACCGTTACCGTATCTGAACCGTTGCGCTTCTCAAACTCTCCGTCCGGAATATCTAAGTTCGGAAAAGTTTTGTTAAGGGAAAGCGCATCATACCGATATGACGGCTTGGACATCGTTCGCTGTTCTAAGATCCCCCCAGGCATCGAGGTCGTCTGGTGTACCGTAGCCACATCGAATGCCGACTCCGCAGACAAATCAAAGTCTACGATCGCCGCATCAGATAAAAGGCTTGGCACATTACCGGTCAACCTCGCCGTCTTGGACTTGGCATCAACGACGTAGAAGGAAAACTGTCCATCAGGCGCCCCCAAAACGCCTCCCGTCGGAAAGGGCGTCTCTACCACACCGGCTGAGGTCCCTCCCTCATGGGTCACGTCCACTTTGACCGTATAGACCCCAGTCTCCTCAACTGTGAAATTACTACTGGGTCTGTAGAAGTAGCCTATCTTATTCGCGTTACCACTAAAACTTGTAACTTTCCCACTCGGGGCGGTGACGGTCACAGCAACCTTCGACGCTAGGGTCGGCCCGACCTGGCCTGAAAAACTAAAAGTATCACCAACCTCAAGGATAGACCCCGGTCTCACGCCCTGCGGATGTAAAAAAAGATCGATGTCCTCCCCATTGATAGTGAACAGCGGGCCTCCTGACGGCCCCCCTGCCGCTCCCTGAAAGGGCGGCATAACCCGACCACCCTGCGCATCGCTGGCAGGGATCATTGCCCACATCGCGCCGTAAGCCCCGTAATATTGAAAATCCTCATTCGGAGCACGATAAACCGCGCCCCCAAACAAAAACTTAAAATCACCCTCCTGGTCGCCCTGATACCCGTTGCCGAGCTGGTAGGCATAGGGCGTATTAAAACGCCAATAGCCATTACTACTGGTATCTGTTCCAACAAACTCTCTCACGCTAACTCCCGGCCGCCCCGAACCGGAATAATAATAGGCCCAGTGATTATTTATATTTTTCGGGTCAACAAAGGGAGGGATTGCGTTGCTTCCACTGTCGCCCGAGGTCGAATAAAGTCTCATGGAATCAACATCTAAATTTGTTGTATCTCTGTTACCAATAATCTCTGCCAACGACCCGTCTCCATCCTCGAGCGTGACAATATTTGTCATCGCCGCATTCCACTCGGTGAAATTTTCTGTCCACATAACGTCGCCCGATTGGTAGGGAAAAAAGAAATGTGCGTTTCGATCCGATGCCGTATCGTTGAAAAGGTACCATTGCCTTTGCTCTTGATTGCTCTCACTACCCCGACTACCGTGAGCAATAATTGCACTCCTTGGAGTTTCGACGACGGAGCCCCAAGTCCGAGCCCCCATCCATAAAGTCCCGTCCGGCGCTGTATAGGAGATGTTGTAGTCCACCCGATACTCACCGTCTTCTGAGAACACAAAGTCAGTCTCATCACTCACAAAATAACCGAATCGGTTTGCTCTTCCACGGAACGTCTTTTTAATTTCATTGGCTTTCGACGATTTAGGAAGAAGTGAGACAGCAATTTCAACATCAGCCGGAACGCCCGGCTGGATAATCACCGCAGACGAGAATACGTCGTTGACCTCGAATGGTGTGCTCGGAAAAACTCCAGTTTCAAAATCGAGGGTTTCCGCAACGTCTATCTTGTAAGTACCGGAGAGATCATAAGCTTGCCCGTATACATCCTCCACCGTTCCGCTCATGACAATTTCATGCTCACCGTATTGATTAAAACTTGTTAGGAAATCAGACGACCCCGTTGTCAAACCAAGGTGGATCGCCGGCGCATTACTGTTTCTGTGCATATCCTCCCCAAGATCATTCTTGGCTTTCTGCTGATAACTGCCTACGATGGGATGGGGCCCTATTATTTTTTTCGAGCCGTCGGGGTAAGTTAGAGTCATACTCAGTGACCCCGAGGGAAACTTAAAAGGCGTTTTTGGCGGGTGCAACCACGCCTTATTGCTGTAAGCGGTTAAAGGAATAAACGGCTCAAGATTATATTCGGCCGTGGCTGTCCGGCTGTCATTCATCAGCGGAACAATCAGACGCGCGGTGTTAGTAATGAGGTGCCCAGAGATTCCAAATTTTCCAATGTCTTCCTGCGCAACTACTCCCCTTACCCCGTTACTAAATGTATTCATCAACAAGGTTGAATAAAGCCTCGGGGGCGATACTTTACCCACGTTTATGCGAGCAGCGCCGTGAATTGTCGATACGTGAAAAGATGGCTCCCCAAAAATATCAGAAAAATATAACTTACCCGTATCCAACCCTTTTACCCATGGGTTCATTGACCACCCCTGCCCCGTCAAGACAAGCTGGTAGATTCCATCTGGCGTTCCCTCGGGCACGCTATAATCGAGATCCCAAGAGCCCTTGGCAACACCCTCAGAAATTTTTTCATATCCAGAGAAATTAATCGTCCCGACTCTGATCATTTCACGCCAACTAGGCTCAGATCTGTCTATCGGCAAGCCCGAGGGCGTCATGTCACTCGAACTATTTTCCGGGCCAGCCGCCCTTTGGCGCCCTTCCTCATCAATAATCAGCTCCAAATATGCATCAGCCGTGCTAAAAGTCGGCAGCGACACCTCGTCGACGTTGCGAGAGTAGATGCTCAGTTCACCCGCAATTTTGCCTTGATCGCCCTGCGACCAGCTGTTTGTATCGAGCGTTCCGGATAACCAGGCGACGCCCGCGTCAGTACCACCATAAACCTCCGATTTTGATCCTATAGCATTCTGATTCCGACCGTTGAGTCTTTGCCCGGTTGAGATGGCTAGCATCTCGTTCTCAATAGGTATCCGTATGACAGTACCAGGCAGATTCGCAGGGTCATTATAGTTGTCAATCGCATGACGATCTTGCGCAACCAACACCGAAGACCCGGGCGGCGCTATTAACCTCACTTCAAAGCTACCGTCAGGCTCTGAAGCTCCCTCGGCAACCTGACCCGTCTGAAGGTTTTGAACATTTAACCGGACTAATGGCTCCACCGAACCCGGTAACCCAGAAATTTTTGAGTAGCCTCGCTCCGCCGGAGGTGTCCCGCTAATTAAAAGCCCGTTCGGTGGTGTTTTCGAGAACCTTGGACTGCCCGGGGAGGGCACTGCCGCAATGATTATGCCCGAAACCGATTCTTCACGGGCATCGACACCCACGGAAGCAAGATATCTGTCTGAAGGCGCTACCCTTCCAAGCTTTTGATCCCAAGTGCTTGTCTCTACAACGATACGATAGCGCCCTGCTGGAACCACTTGCTCAAAGGGCCACTCCAGACCATTTACAGCGCCGCGCCCAGAACCGATGTTATGTCCCGTGTCTAAATTATTAAAACTATAAATACAATTGCACATCTTCGGGACAATTACCGTGCCGCTCAGAGTAACTTGCCTTCTGAGCTCAACTCGATTCAAAGCCAAACTTGCATTAGGCGTTATCTCGTGGGAGACGAAGGATTCACCGGAAATAACATGATCTGCAATAACCGTGCAGCCGTTACAGTCGATAACTGCCCGACCTGATTCGTCAGTCTTCAGCGTAGATTCAGTAGTCCACCCTTTCCTCACATTGACACTCGCGTCAGCAATAGCCTCTCCGTCTATGTGAATCTCTATCGTCGTCTCTGCGGCACCTACTTCAGCAGCAAATAAATACACAAGCAAAAACGTTTGTAATCTTAACGTTAATCCCATCCCTAACTCCCATAATTCTAATGTTTAACTTACCACCTAAAATGGTCCCTTTCTATCCTTAAGTCAGGCAGATGTTATTGTTACTAACCCTACACATTTTGCCGTTAATCATTCCATAAAAGTTTAGTAGCATTAAGCCATCTTCATGGAATTAATTTGTTTAGTTCCTTAATGATCAAAAGTCAGATATAAAGAAATAATTCTGAATTACCGTGCGCTGGAGCTTTAAAAGATGAAAGTTAAAAAATCACAGTCCCTGCATACTTTTTCCGTAAAAATTTTCATTGGAGGTTGCTTAATTTTGGCTTCCACCAACAACTTTAGTCAGTCGTCCACTCCTTTCGGCATTCCGACGAGCGGCGAAACAAATCCAGCTTCTTTGGTCCCAGCTGCAAGTGGATCACGCGGGCAGGGTTGGCTGGCTCAAGGCCGATCGGAGGTCCTTGCCAGACATGGCATGGTGGCCACAAGCGATCCCCTTGCCGCACAGGCCGGCATTGAGATTCTTCAAAGAGGCGGCAACGCGATTGACGCAGCCGTAGCGGCTGCGGCAGTGCTCGACGTAACATCTCAAAATGACACAGGCATCGCCGGCGACTTATTCGCGCTGGTTTGGAGCGCAAAGGACAAACAACTCTACGCCCTTAACTCGGCCGGCTGGGCGCCAACTAAGTGGACCCCGGAATACTTTAAGAATGAGCTAGGTCTGGAACGCGTACCATCAGCGGGCGTAAATGCTGCGACCGTCCCAGGCGCAGTTTCTGGTTATGATGCCTTACTTACACGATTTGGTACCCTCGGTTTTCCAGAAACACTGGAGCGTGCCGCAAAGATTGCTGAAGAAGGTTGGGGGCAAGCCGAACGCCGCCATCGGGATTTGGTTAGCGTCCAAACAAAACTGCTCGAGGATCCTGACTCATCCAGCGTATTCTTAAAGGACAAAAATGTACCCGCCCTCTACGATCTAATTCGTAACCCCGGTTTAGCCGACGCACTGCGATTGATTCAGCAAGAAGGGCGTGACGCCTTTTATAAAGGCGCGATCGCTGATGCAATAATTAAGAAAATACAGGATGAAGGCGGCGTCATGGACCACAGTGACCTCGCTGAATTTGAGTCGGAATGGGTCACGCCTATCCAGACGAACTATCATGGATACGATATTTTTCAACTTCCGCCGCCAGGCCAAGGTTTTGCTGCTCTAGAGATGCTGAACATTCTCGAGGTCTGCGCGCCGGCGCATGGGGTAAATTTAAGCGATCTCGGCCCCTCAAACCCAAAATATTGGCATTTTTTGGTTGAAGCAAAAAAAATCGCTTACTCTGATTTGCACGCCTACAATGCTGACCCTCTGTTCGTCGAGATACCCTTGCAGACGCTGCTGTCGAAATCGTACGCTCAAACACTTTGCAACCGCATCGATATGAATGTCGCTGCAGAGCCTTCGATCAAGGGGGGGCTAGACGGGGGCACCATTTACCTTGCCACAGCCGACCGTTGGGGAAACATGGTGTCTTTTGTACATAGTGTTTTTTCTGTGTATGGCAGCGGCATCACTATTCCGCCATACGGTATGGTGCTTCATAACAGGGGGACTGCTTTCTCCCTTGACCCATCACATCCAAACGTCGTTGCGCCTCGAAAACGACCTTTCCATTCGATTATTGCCGGCTTCATTTCAAAAGACAATAAGCCTCTAATGGCCTTTGGCAATATGGGCGGCTCAGTACAACCAGAAACACACGCCCAACATGTAATAAATCTCATTGATAACGGAATGAACGTTCAAATGACGACAGACGCTGCACGCTTTACACACAGCCAAAGATCCAACCGCCTGTCGCTTGAAGACAATCTTTACCACTTGATGGCCCAGCCCTTACAAGCCCTCGGGCATGACTTGCGGCTAGTCAACGGCAGCAGTGTTGGAGGGTATCAAGGCATCCTTTTCACTCAAGACGAAACCCTTCCACAACCTATTTACGATGCTGAGAGCATAGCTGATGACCATCCGGTCAACGGGGTTTATCGCGGTGGATCGGACCATCGCAAGGATGGGCAAGCAGTGGGGTGGTAAAAACTTTTAAATTTTAACTGACTATTATAGGGTCGCAGCACGAGACCCTACTTCTTTCTGCCCTTACTAGAGAGGGCATGGAACGAAATCCAGATAACAATTCCTGCAAACCCCAACCAAAAAGGCACCCCTTCATAATTTCGAGTGAAGGAATTACCAAGTGCTAAATCCAGCATGCTCCAACAAACCCCCGCAAGGAAAAGAACAAACCCTAACCGTTCTAAAAATACCATCCTGTTGAACTCTTTTTGGTGGGAGAAGGAATAATGATATGACAATGCTTTTCAAAAGAGCACTTCAGTAACTATAACACCGTTTTTAAAAATTTCTCCAATTTACACAGGAGGCTGTAAGTCACGCATAAATCGTAAGCCTAAATTTCTAACCCGGAAATACTCCAGGTCAAAGTCTTACAGAGCCATAAAAATCTAAGGACACCACAACTGATTTTAAATCTTGTGTCTTACTGAAGAAAAAGAGCAAAAACATGGAGCGCTAAAACTGTGCCGGTTAAGAGAACCCGTAAGCGAAAATAACCAGAGTCTAGCTTGTGAAATATGCGTCTGCGGTACCGCAGTTCCGCCAGCAGAATGAATAAATACCCTAACATAAGTAGCAAGAGAGAAGACGCTCGAGAGGCCTCATAAAGCAAGAGCCCTGCCCAGCCAAATAACGCCATTGCATTACTAAAAATTAAAATAAAAAAGGTAAGCAACGAATCATCATCAGCCAGCACTCTGCCCCAGAGAACCCCTGCGAGAAAGCTCAAAATAGTTGCGCTGTAACACGTGAATAAAAACGGCATAGTAAAGCTAAGGAGCCTATCCATCCCGAAGAAAGGCAACAATATTACCAAAAAAGGAACTAGGCCTAGCAACCCTAGCCCAACAATAATACCTCTGGAAATTATCCTCACTCGATTCCTAAACTTTTTATTAAATACCCATCGACCGGTGAAAAAATTAAATCATTTTCTGCAAGCCGCAAAGCTCATAATTATTACCTTTTAGACGAAGGCAAAACTGTTTTTGTTCTTGATAAAAGCACAAACTCCGTTAAAGTACTTCTATCTGAAAATACGTATCACCTATAAAATCGTTGACGGTTCTATCTAAGGCTCTACCTAACGCACCCCCAAAGCCTTCAGAAACCAAGGCAGTCCCTCTCCCAAAAATCACTGTACTCCACACCGTTCTATTGGCATCCCTTAGCTCTAAGTTCGTCCTAATTGTGAGCCGAATAGAATCACCGTTCTCACCACTTATCACTTGCGCCTCGGAAGAAATTATATCCCCCGTTAAAGTGAAATTTTGCCCCTCCTCCACGAGTTTCGCATCACCACTCTCAAGTCCTTGAATAATAGCACTTCGAATAACTTCAGAGAGAGGTTTATTAGAAATATAACCATCCTCTCCTGGCACAATGATTTCCGGGGATGCTATGTCTCGAGTGTCATTGATTTCTCCAACTTTAATCGGTCCACGTGTCGTTTTCCCAAAGTCGACGCCGTGGCCACCCTCATAGATATAATCAATTAACAAACTTTCTTCTGCTGACGAAAAAGAAATAATCGACGTTAAGCAAAAACAAACTAGCGTTATAATCCTCATAAAATCCTCTCAACAAATATAATAACTTGTGCCTATGATGAAAAAGTTTCCCAAATTGTCGATTCCAAGACATGCCCAGAACTTTCAATATCAGTCGTGTTCTGCTGAGTAAAATCTTCAACAACTTTTTGCGAGTCCGCAGAAAAAGCAACTCTTACGGTATTAGGTGTGTCAAGTTGATAACCAACAGCCAAGGTCTGTATACCAGATGAAACTAAATTATCCTGATCTGCGTCAAAGACGGCCTTCCACTCCTCGAAAGTCTTGGTAATAGTAAATGTTAAGTAAACCGTTGCCATTTTAAGATTCTCCATTTAAGGTACTTGAGAGAGTATTCATGTTTCCTAGATAATAACAGCCATGATTGATAGCTCCAATAACTAGTTATCTAACACTAGTTTGCAGAACTTCTTTCACCACGAGTAAAGGAATTTTCCATGACTATTAGCACCTATGACCTTGGCGACCTGAAATTGCAATCTGGCGAAATATTGCCCCAAGCCTTTATTTCTTATGAGACCCACGGAACCCTCAATGCAGAAAAATCGAACGTTATTATATATCCAACTTGGTACTCAGGAAATCATGAGGACGTTCGATCAGCAATCGGTTCCGATAGAGCTCTCAACCCAGAGAAATACTTTATTGTAGTTCCAGACATGTTTGGCAATGGCTTTTCTTCTTCTCCAAGCAATACTCCTCCGCCTTATGACCGCGCCTCGTTTCCTGCCGTTACACCATACGATAACGTTTTAGCCCAACACAGATTAATCACAGAAAAATTTAGTGTGACCGAAGTCCAGCTAGTTGTCGGGTTCTCAATGAGTGCGCAACAAGCCTTTCATTGGGGAGCTCTATTTCCTGACCTTGTAAAGGCTATAGCCCCAATCTGCGGCAGCGCTAAAACCTCAACCCACAACTGGCTATTCCTCGAGAGCTTAAAAACGGCATTGACCCTCGACCCAAATTTTAACAATGGGGACTACACGAGCCAGCCCGCTTATGGATTAAAAGCGTTCACCACAATTTATGCGGGATGGGCCTTCTCTGATGAATTTTTCAGAGAAAATTTACACCTTGCGTGGCTAGGCCAACAATTTAATTCAACTCAGGAGTTTTTGGATGCCTGGCACGGAATGTTTACACCAAAGAATGATGCAAATGACCTGATCACAATGCTCAACACGTGGCAGTCCGCAGATATAAGTGATAACCAAAAATTTAGTGGGAACCTCAGCGAAAGTTTATCAGCGATAACTCCGCGAGCCATAGTAATGCCTGGAAAAACTGACATGTACTTCGTCCCCGCCGACAGCGAGAACGAAGTCGCCCTGATGCCACGCGCTGAACTTAGAGTTATCGATTCGATTCACGGACATGGAGCCGGCGGCCCGGGATTTAGCACACCCGAAGACGACCAATTTATTGATCTTGCATTAAACGATCTACTTTCAGGCTAAATTAGCTACACACATGACTTATCTGCGGGCTCTACATTCGTTTCACCAGCCACGGAAAAGGCGGACGCGTTATGGAGAGCTAGCAAAACTAAAGGGCGAGAAACAGAGTCTGTACTATTCTCGAAGACTCAATAGAATCACCGAAGGCCTGGCCCGGAGAATGAAAAAGCCAGGGGCGAAACAACACAAGTCGATTGTATTTATACGGGACTGAAAATGTTTTCTTCCAATACGAGTCATCAACACCCTCTATTTCAAGAAGGTTTTTGATCTTTTCCTTGGTATTCAACCCGTGTTTGATCGAACCTTCCTCTGTTCGCGGGATCTCTTCCAGTCCCGTTTTTCGATTCTCCCAGAAGTTGGTTCCCTCAACTTCGGGGTGATTTTTAGATAGGTAAACTACGCCAGACCAGCGAGTTTTCCCACCATCAAAATGAATATTTTGCTTGTAATAATCACCTGGGGTCGAAAAACGAATTCTGCCATTGAGTTGAGTGGCCGAATTAATCGGTTTTTCATCCAGCAGATTTTCAAAGAAAAGTCGTTGTTCATTGGATAAAAAACTGTCCAGCGTCATCACGCCGGCGTACTTTCCACGAGAAGAGCTCTCTTTAGGAGACTTTAATGCAGTCTCTACTAACCTGTCAGGGTCTCGATAAAAATCATCGATTATAAAATAACGGTTTAGCATGAATATTCTTCAACCAATTAACATACTGCGTTAATACAACATAGGTCGCGAAAAACATAAGAACATAAACTTGTTTTTTAAACACGCTCAAACTAGGGATCAGCATGACCTCTCCAATCTGAGAACCCGATTATAAATGAGTCTCGCGTGTCTAGCCGTAACTAAAATGTAACACTTTGTCTCAACGGCGATTTGCCGTCGAAAAAAGTCTCGATCTACTTCCCCTCTCGCTGCCTCAGATTTATCAAATCTCCGTTTGCTAGCCGTTCTTTGTAGACATTTAATTCCTTTTTAATCGTAGGAGCTAAAACATAAAGTCCAAAAATGTTTGGCAGTGCAATAACAAAAATTAACGCATCCGAAAAATCCAGAACTGCATCTAATTGGATCATGCATCCAAGCACGCCGAACATACAGAATATTAGTTGAAAAATTAAAGCCATTTTTCTACTTTCACCGGTTATATAGGTCCAGCCTTTTAATCCATAATAAGACCACGACAACATTGTAGAAAAAGTGAATAAAATTGCGATAAAAGATAGAGGTATCGTCGACCAACCTAACGTGCTCTTGAAAGCCTGAGATGTAAGCTCTATGCCCTGAATCCCGCCTCCCGCCATTCCCGGTTCATAAATTGTTACGAGGATCACCAATCCGGTAAGCGTTGAGATAACAACGGTATCGATAAAGGGTTCTAATAGACCGACATAGCCCTCAGTCACTGGTTCTTTTGTTTTTACGGCCGAATGAGCTATAGCGGCCGATCCAAGGCCCGCCTCATTGGAAAAAGCCGCTCTTTGAAAACCAAGAATAATTACACCGATGGCTCCCCCAGAGACGGCCTGCGGATTGAATGCCTCAGAGAAAATTGTATAAACCGCTCCAGGAAGTCGCTCAACATTTATTAAAATAACCAGCAAGGCACCAACAACATAAGCGATCGCCATGAATGGAACTAATTTGCTGGTGACCCTCGCTATACTCTTTATGCCTCCGATAATCACAGCGGCTACTATCAAAGCGAGGATACTGCCGAACAACCAGGCTTTATCAACAAAGAAACTAGTTTCACCTCCGGTTGCTATCACAAACTGCTGGTATGCCTGATTCGACTGAAACATGTTGCCAATACCAAGGCAACCAATAACAATAGATACCGCATAAAAGTGGGCCATGCCCCTTCCAAGAAGACCCAGATTTCGTTCTTTTAGACCTTGCTCTAAATAATACATGGGGCCGCCAGAGATGCTCCCATCAGGGTTTATTTTTCGATACTTTACAGCAGCAACGCATTCGGCAAATTTGGTCGACATGCCCAAAAAGCCGGCTACGATCAACCAAAAAACTGCGCCCGGTCCACCAACCGTAATCACGATAGCCATCCCGCCCATATTGCCAATGCCCACAGTACCGGCCACAGCTGTTGCTAGTGCCTGAAAGTGACTGACATCACCTTCATGATCATCGTTATCATAATCCCCGCGCAAGAGATGGAAGGCGTGCCTAAAGCCAGTTAAGTTCAAAAATCCAAGATAAACAGTGAAAAAAAAGGCGGCACCGACCAGCCATAAGATAATCAGCGGCAACTGCGCCCCAAAGATATTTGCCTCGAAAAATATGAATCCCGCGACCGCGCTGGAGATCGGCTCCATTACCGAATTGATCCGCTCATCTATGCCAGCCGCGCGCGAAGAGAAGCAATTTAAAAATACTGTAAAAATTACAAATAATTGACCGACTAATTTCAACGGTGGGTGTCCTCTCATCAAAGAATCTATATACTTTAGGGCTTCTATATTTTTTTCTTCGGTCAATCACCATGAACCATAGCCCAACTGATACTCATATTAAAACAATATCACCCGTTGATGGCTCCATTTACGTTGAGCGCCGACTCGCTACTGATCGAGAAGTAGAACAGTCTATTGCCTTATCACGCCTAGCGCAAAAACAATGGCAATCATTTAGCATCAGGGAGAGGGCTTCGATATGCGAGCGCGCAGTCGGATATTTTGAGTCGAATAAAGACCAAATTGCGCAAGAAATCACATGGCAAATGGGGCGACCAATCTCGAAAAGCGGGGGAGAAATAAACGGCTTAGCAGAGCGTGCTCGACATATGATAGAGATCGCTGAAGAATCTCTCGCTGATGAAGCCCCTCCAGAAAAATCAGGGTTCACACGCTTCATCCGCCGTGATCCGTTGGGAATTATTTTTTGCGTAGCTCCCTGGAATTATCCGCTATTAACAACGGTTAATTCGGTAATTCCTGCTTTAATGGCTGGAAATAGCGTCATCCTTAAACCCTCCGCTCAAACTCCTTTGTGCGGCGAGCATTTTGCCTTGGCGTTTAAAGAAGCGGGCCTGCCTGATAGCGTATTACAATGTTTATTCTTGAACCATGACAGCACAACAAAAATAATCAATGAATCGAAGACAAACTTTACATGTTTCACCGGCTCAGTTTCTGCTGGGAAAAAGATTGAAATCGCAGCTTCAGGAACTTTCACCGGCACGGGGTTAGAGCTTGGTGGCAAAGATCCTGCATACGTAAGACCCGATGTTAACTTTGACAATTGTGTAACAGAGCTAGTGGACGGTGCATTTTTTAATTCGGGTCAATCTTGTTGTGGCATTGAACGAATTTATGTTCATAGTTCGTTACACTCAAAATTTGTTGACGCATTTGTAGAAAAAGTACGACAGTTGAAACTTGACGACCCTTGCCTTGCTGATACAACCCTCGGCCCAGTCGTTAAAAATTCAGCTGCTAACTGGGTACGGAATCAAATAAGAGAAGCCAAACAAAAAGGAGCTTCAGCCTGCATAGATTCCTCTAAATACACTAAAGATACAGGAGATTCTCCCTATTTAGCCCCTCAAGTCCTGATTAATGTCGACCACAGCATGAGTATGATGAGGGAAGAGAGTTTTGGACCAATTGTTGGAATAATGGCAGTGAGCGACGACCAAAAGGCTATAACGTTAATGAACGACAGCGACTTGGGTCTGACTGCCTCTATCTGGACTCAAGACCAAGAAGCAGCCGAGACGCTAGGTAACCAAATAGAAACTGGAACTGTATTCATGAATCATTGCGATTACCTTGACCCAGCGCTAGCCTGGACGGGCGTTAAAAATACGGGTCACGGGGTTACGCTCTCTCGACTCGGCTATTTGCAGTTAAGCCAGCCAAAGTCATTTAATCTCAAGAACATCTGAAGAGACCTTAAAACATTGAAAATAGGCGTTCTTAACACCGACAAATTAAAGCCCGAGTTCTCTCTCAGGTTTGGTGAATACCCGAGCATGTTTGCTCGACTTTTTTTAATAGCTAAACCAGACCTTAAGCTTCAGACATATAACGTTGTGGACTTCCAATATCCGAAGAATATCGAAGAGTGCGACGCTTATCTAATAACCGGTAGCAAGCTCAGCGTGTACGAGGAGATTCCTTGGATTATCGAATTGAAAAATTTCGTCAAAAGACTTAATGCCTCGCAGAAAAAAATAGTCGGCATCTGCTTTGGTCATCAGTTAATCGCTGAGGCCCTTGGAGGAAAAACTCTAGCTGCAGAGGCTGGTTGGTGTGTTGGAGCGCACAAAACAAACCTCAACGAGAATGCCATTTTTTATAAAACATCTGGAGAAGAATTTTGGCTGCTCTCCAATCATAGAGACCAAGTTTCAAAGATGGCTGAGGGAGCAACGTTACTAGCGAGCACTGAAGCTTGCCCAATTGCCATGACTTCATTAGGCGACCATATTCTGACATTTCAGGGCCACCCTGAATTTGATAAAGAATATGCTAAAGCTCTACTGGACATGCGTCGCGAGATACTTGGAGAACCGGTTTATGCAGCCGCCATAAAGTCTTTAGAAATCCCAACCAATAATTCCTTGGTGTCAGACTGGATCATAAGATTCATCGAGAGATAAATTCAAAGAATTTTAGTACGGCATGTCACCATCAATAGTTATTCTTTCCATCCTTCGATGAGCTGGAAAGTAATCGTTAATCGGTTTGTGTTGAGTGCTCCTGTTATCCCAAATTGCAATATCATTGGGTCTCCACTGAAACCGGCAACTGAACTCTGGTGTCACAATATGCTCAAAGAGAAAGCTTAACAACGCATCACTCTCTTTCTTGTGGAGACCAACGATATGAGTTGTGAATAGCGAATTTACGAAGATTACTTTTTTGCCGCTTTCCGGATGAATCCGAATCACAGGATGAATAACAGGGGGATTCTCTTTGACAGCTTGTTCTAAGCGCTTCCTTCCGCCCGGCTCAGCCAGACTTTCTTTAAACCCGTGGCTAAAATCATGCACCGCTGACAACCCACAAAGAAATGTTTGCATGTCCGGCGAGAGGCCATCAAAAGCAGCAGTCATGCTCGACCAGAGGGTATCTCCGCCCTTCGGGGGACATATTTTTGACCTTAACACTGCTCCCAACGGAGGATGGGCCCGAAAGGTCATATCAGCGTGCCACGCCTCTATTTTGCTTGGTTTTTCTGGCGTGCTCTCTAAAATTGTTATTTCAGGAAAATCCTTCACTGTTTCATAGGCCGGATGAGTCTGCAATGGTCCAAATGCCTCCGCCAATATCTTATGTTGCTCGGGCCTTATAGCTTGGTTTCGAAAAAAAATGACCTGATGCTCTACTAAGAGACTACGAATTTCATTCAAAATTTCATTGGTCAGTTTTTGAGTTAAATCAACGCCATGTAATTCGGCGCCAAGAGGACCCGCTACTGAATTAACTGTAAACATGAGACTCCATTTCTATTTTTTATCTTGCTGTTCTGACAGAAAGTTTTCTCGCAAAACTCTTTTTAAAATTTTACCGCTTGGATTACGCGGGATCTGTTCAATAAATCTAACACCGATGGGCTGCTTGAATTTCGCAAGTTTGCCAGAGCAGTATTCAAGAATCATATCCTCGGTAAGGTCTACGTTATTTTTTACAACAATTGCTAAAGGCGACTCGCCCCAATGGGCGCTATTTTGACCGATAACGGCAGCCTCAACAATACAAGGATGAGAACTAAGCACATCTTCAATTTCCGCTGGATAAACATTTTCCCCACCCGAAATAATCATATCTTTGATCCGATCTTGAATCGAGACAAAACCGTCCTCATCAATTATGCCTATATCGCCAGTGTGCAACCAGCCATCTACAAGCGTTTCGCGACTAGCATCTGGGCGATTCCAATACTCAACCATATTGTGCTCACCCCTCACCAATACCTCACCCGCTTCCCCCGGACCACACACTTCACCAGACGCATTGATAATTTTAACTTCTGTATGAAAGAATGCCTGTCCAGTGGATCCCGGTTTCTTTATTGCATTTTTTGAGTCCATCAAACATGCAGGCCCACAAGTCTCAGTCAAGCCATATACTTGGAGCAGCTCAACTCCTAGCTCATTGTATTCTTTGACAAGTGATACCGGCACGGGAGCAGCACCGACCATGATCCAGCGCAATGAAGACCGATCATAGCGATCAAAGTCATCAACTTGCAGCATAAAATTCAGCATCGCCGGTACGCACAAGGCACTGGTAATTTTTTCACGCTCTATCACCTCCCACGTGCTGACTGGATCAAAACTCCTCATCACTACGGATGTCGTTCCGTTGTATATGTTTACTGCCAGAGGTGTGAGCGCACCGACGTGAAACATTGGCAAACACGCTAAGTAACGTTCTGGTGGGAAATACTGTGCTGTTGCCGCAATCGTAAGAATTCCCCAAATTGAAGTATAGTGGGTATGAACAACTCCTTTTGGCAAGCCTGTAGTGCCGGACGTATACATAATATAAAGCATATCCTTATCTGCGGCTGAAATCGTTGGCTGCTCTACAGAGTGCGCATCACGAAATGCAACATAACCCTCCGCGAATGACGGATCAGCATCAGAAGAACCTACATAAAGCCATTGACATACGTCAGTCTTCTTCCCTCGGCTCTGAAGCTCGGTCACCACCTCAAGAAACTCCGAATCAAAAATCAACCTTTTTGTACCGCTATCCTTTAAGATAAACTCTAATTCATCAGCGACTAACCGCCAATTTAAAGGGACAATAACAGCGCCAATTTTTGCCAAACCATAATACGATTCAATAAACTCGATT
Organism: Gammaproteobacteria bacterium; assembly: GCA_002700775.1. GTDB lineage: Bacteria > Pseudomonadota > Gammaproteobacteria > Pseudomonadales > Pseudohongiellaceae > UBA9145. The sequence goes on from PAEL01000094.1 coordinate 19,387, forward strand.
GAGTTCATTAATAGCAAACCAACACGCTCTCCTTTTTCTAATCCGGCGGCAAGAAAGGCATTTGCGGTCTGGTTTGAGCGACAGTCAAGTTGAGAAAAACTTTGTCGATATCCCGTTTTGCTATCAACAAAAGCTTCAATGTCGGGCGACAAATGCGCTCGTTTGCTGAGCATTAGACCAAGATTATTTAGCATCGAAGTAGCTCCATATACAGAACGTTCTATTGAACTTAATCCAATAACAATGGCGCTAAATACGAATGATGATATGCCGCATCGCCATACTGATATTGACACCATAAAGCTCGGCGTAAAAAAAGCTGCGCATCACACTCATAAGTAAAACCAAATCCACCATGAAATTGAATCGCTCTATCACCAGCAAAAGCAAAGGCATCACTGCCATAAGCTTTAGCGCTACGCACAGCTATCTCAGCTTTAATTTTATCGCCACCGGCCAAACAGGCCGCTGCATGATAAAGATGCGATCGAGTTGCTTCTAACGAAAGTAAAATTTGCACTGCCGGGTGTTTTAGGGATTGATAGCTCCCAATATATTTACCGAACTGTTTGCGAGTTGTTAGGTAACTTAAAATTACGCGAAGCACTCCAGACAGCCCACCAGAAATCTCAGCGCTCACAAGAAGTAACGCTGCACTTTCTAAACCATTTAAGTCAGGTTGCTCTAAGATTTGAGCCAGGGGTATTTTTAGGTCATTAAACTCAACAGAAAAACTCTGACGCGTTTCGTCAATCACGACCTCGCTTCTAATGATGCATTGATTTAGCTGTTCCCTCGTCACAATAATCAAGCTTACAGCATTATCAATTATTGCCGAGACCACGATGAAATCAGCGCGCTTTACATCTAAAACAAAACATTTTTTCCCCTGCAAAATGAGTTCGCCGTCGCAAATTTCACCGGTAGTTTTTGCCTCAGATAAACACCAGCTTCCATCTTCCTCCGTCAAGCCAACCGAAGCGATGCCCCCCTCCGCTACCAAAGGCAGCCAACGTGCTTTCTGTTCCTCACTACCTGCAGAAACAATCGCCTGTACCGCAAGCGTCGTTGGGATAAAAGGAGAACCTATTAGATGACGCCCCATCATCTCAACAATCGGAACAACCTCTGACAGAGACAGAGACAGACCACCATAATTTTCTGGAATAACGATTCCCGTCCACCCGAGCTCCTTTGCTCCTGCCCAAAACAAATCAGTGGATCCTTCTAACTTTTCGTTACGTTCATGAATTTCGCTAATTGGGAACTTTTCTCGAAAAAAATTAACGGCGGTTTCCAAGATCATCGATTGTTCATCTGAAAATTCTATCGCAGTCATTTTTTTGCCTTTATAAGAAGCGTAAACCTATTGATGTTAATCTTTTGGAAGCCCGAGAACACGTTCGCCGATAATATTATGCTGAATCTGTGTAGTGCCACCACCAATGGTTCCAGAAAAAGCATTCAAGTAAGATCTTTGCCACATGCCTCCGTCAACTGCTCTATCATCGATATATCGGGACGCGTTGGCGCCTTGCAATGAAATTGCAAACTGACACATTCTTCTCTTGAACTCTGTTGCCCTTAATTTTATTGACATTGTCACGGCTCCAGGCCACTCGCCCTCCAAAGCAGGTATTTCCGCTTTTTCAGCCATGTACGAGTTCCCCTTGGCCTCAACAACCAATTTAACTAATTCGGTTCTTATAGACGGATCTTCAATAGCGGGTTTTCCATTGCGCATCGCTCTTTTTGCAAGTTCTATGACATCATCAATACTCAGATCCATCATAGACAAACCGCCAGCTTGACCGCCCTCGGCGCTTCGCTCAAACATGAGTGTTGCCATTGCTACCCGCCAGCCGTCTCCTTCTTTGCCCATCATGCAGGACGCCGGAATCCGAGCATCGTTAAAAAAAGTCTGGCAGAACCCGTACTCTCCAGTCAACTTTCTGATCGGTTGCACTTCGATTCCCTCTGTCTGCATCGGCGCGAGAAAAAAGCTCAACCCAGAATATTTGCTTTCCGTTTCAGTTGAAGTTCGTACAAGCAGGATCATATGCTTTGCGTACATTCCTAAACTGGTCCAAATTTTCGAACCGTTGACTACATACTCGTCTCCGTCCTTCACCGCTTTGCACTGAGCGCTGCCCAGATCAGAGCCATGATCCGGCTCGGAAAAA
>PAEL01000007.1 GCA_002700775.1 Gammaproteobacteria bacterium
AGTTAAAAAGTTATAAGAAAACTTCAAAAAAACCAAGTAAGACAAAAAAAAAGAAGGCGACGCCCAAGAGATAGTTAAGTAAAAAATCAGCTTTGTGTGTTTAAAATCTTTAAATCAGAAAATAAGGCGACACGGTTCTGTGTCTGGAAATGTGTGTAATGAATAAAGACCTGGAGTGGGTATTTGGTATTCATGCGATTCTTAATTTACTAGAGAAAAGACCTGATCAGATTTCACGGCTGCTTATTACAAGCAACAGGTCCGACAATTCTCGTTTGAAAGTTGAAGAGCTGGCAATGGCGCAAGGGATAGCTTTTGAGAGAGTGGAGGCCCGACAATTGGATCAGCTTGTGTCGGGGGTTCATCAGGGTGTCGCCGCATTGTGTACATCTGGTTTCGGTTTGATGAGTGAAAAAGAGCTTTATCATTTAGTTCAAAACGCACCTGGCTCGCCGTTGCTTTTAATATTGGATGGTGTCACCGACCCCCACAACCTTGGTGCTTGCCTTCGCACTGCAGACGCCGCAGGGGTAGATGCTGTGATTGTGCCAAAAAATAAATCGGCGCCAATAAATGCAACAGTCAGAAAAGTCGCGTGCGGAGCGGCGGAAGTTATGCCAGTGGTAGCGGTTGTTAATCTTGTAAGATGTTTGCAATCACTGAAGAGCGCAGGAGTCTGGATTGTTGGCGCAGACGGTGATGCTCGCGAGACATTTTTTAGCGAAGACCTTTCTGGTCCACTAGCTGTCGTGATGGGCTCGGAGGGCTCTGGTCTCCGTCGTTTGACTCGAGAGTCTTGTGATTATTTACTATCAATTCCGATGTCCGGTGAGTTGAGTAGCTTAAATGTGTCGGTAGCGACCGGAGTTGCCTTGTTTGAGGTCGTACGAAAGAGGTCTCTAGCTGAAGATGTATCTAGCTAAAAGATATGTCTTTTTTATTTTATTCTGCGTACTGCCCTGCATATCATGGGCTGTTTTACACAGTTATTGAGGTAGAGGTTGCAACCTTGGGTACGTTTCTCTAAAATCCACGATCCTTTTAGAAAGTTTATCTTTCTGATCGACCAATCAACTCCTTGTTGCACTGGCGCTAAAGCATTCGGCGACCGGGTAACAATAACCAAGAGGAGTCTCTATGAGACACTATGAAATCGTGTTTATGGTTCACCCTGATCAGTCCGAACAGGTGCCAGGAATGATCGAACGTTACACCCAGATTGTCACTGAAAGTGGCGGTAAAATCCACCGCCTAGAGGATTGGGGGCGCCGTCAACTCGCTTATCCGATCAATAAAATTCATAAGGCTCACTATGTCCTATTTAACGCGGAGTGTGATGGTGCGGCGCTAGAAGAACTCACTACTTTATTCCGTTATAACGATGCTGTTTTAAGAAACATCGTAATAAAGATGAAAGGCGCTGTGACAGAGGAATCACTGATACTTAAGGGTGAGAGAGAGGGGAAAGAGCGCAGGGTGAGAGCTGAACAGAAACGGAAGACTGAAGAGGCCTCCCTTGAGAAGGCGTCTGCCGCAGATGGGCCTGAATCAGAAGAACCTGCGGCTGTGAAAGCGCAAGAGCAGCCCGAGAGCGAAGGCGCTTCTGATGAAACAGCGGAGGACAAAGCACCGGCAGAGACGCCTGACGCAGGCGCTGAAGCCAGCCAGGAAGAGGGTTAACCAACTGGTTAGATTGCTTAAAGAACAATGTCACTCTTAGTGTAGAGATAGGAGAAACAGAATGGCTCGTTATTTTCGACGAAGAAAGTTTTGCAAGTTCACGGCAGAAGGCACAAAAGAAATTGATTACAAAGATTTGGAGACATTAAAAGCCTATGTCTCTGAAACCGGGAAGATTGTTCCAAGTCGCATAACAGGAACTAAAGCGCGTTATCAGCGCCAGCTCGCAACGGCGATTAAACGCGCGCGTTACCTTGCTTTGATCCCCTACACGGACAGTCATCAGGTTTAACGAAATTTTATGCGAGGACTCGCTGAATTCGTCATGAAGGACAACCGTTACGCGGCGGTAACGGTGCTTTTTCTTGGCTTGGTTCCCCTCGCAAATATGCTTAGTCCAGTGCTCGTGGGTCTGACTATCATGCGGAGGGGAATTGCAGGCGCACTGTTCTTGATTGCGTGGGCAGTGATTCCCCTGTTGGGATGGAGCTTATACGGTGATGCGATTCCTCTAATATTACTTTTTGGCGTCGGAGCGGCGGCATGGGTCTTGAGGGCTTCGGACTCGTGGCAGTTCACTCTTTTAATAGCGGTATTTGTGGGTTTTTTTGTAGAAATGTTTCTTCGAGTTCAACCAGAGAGCATGGAGATGTTGTACGAACAGCTCGACCAGGTAATGGTGCAAAGTGATTTAGGTATAGAAGCGGACGAACTGCGACGGGAAATGCGAGACCTGATGCCGAGTTTGATTGGTACGGTTTATGCTTTCCTTACTACTTTCTTAGTCATGCTTTCGCGCTGGATGCAGGCATCGTTGTATAACAAAGGCGGCTTCGGTCGGGAATTTAGGGATTTAAGAATCTCTTCGAAGTTCACGACGATTCTGGTCGCTGGCGGGTTTTTAAGTAATTTCGGTTTGCTTCCGACGGGGTGGTTAGTTTATTTTTGTTTACCCCTTCTTTTCGCAGGCGCCGGATTAGCGCACGGTGTCGTTGCGCTGAAAAGGTTGCCCAAGGTATGGCTGGTCGGTTTTTACGTTATTTTGATGCTGCCGATATCAGCGCAGATTGTTATTTTGTTTGCGCTTTGTGATAGCTGGCTTGATTTCAGGGGTCGCATCGCTCGGGAAAGTTAAGCTCTTTGACAGCATAGAAATTAATGAGTTATTCAGAATTTTAGAATTAGGGGGAAAAATGAACATAATCTTATTGGAAAAAATTAACAATCTTGGTGACATCGGTGACACGGCGGACGTTAAGGCAGGATTCGCGAGGAACTTTTTGTTCCCTAATGGTAAGGCTCTCCCGGCGACTAAAAAAAATCTTGAAGATTTCGAGGGACGTAAAGCTGAACTGCTTGCGGCCCACGATAAAAACGTTGCGACTGCGCAGCAGCGTGCCGCTTTGGTCGATGGAAAAGAATTAGTGTTTGAGGTAAATGCTAGCGATGATGGTCGCTTATTTGGTTCTATAGGTACGAGGGACATTGCGGACACCCTCAATGCACAGTTTAAGAGCGATGTAACAAAAGCTGAAGTTTCATTACCGAATGGCGCGATTAGGGAACTAGGTACCTACTCTATAGGACTAGACCTTGGATTTGATGTTTCAGCCAAAATTTCCGTAGTGGCAGTTGCCTTGGGCGCCGCCGCGGGCGTAACTGCTGACGGGAGCGTCATTGAAGAGATAGAGAATGCCGAAGCAGCTGCAGCTGATGATCAAGCTGAAGGACCTGAAGAGTAATACTGTTTTTGCTTTGGGGCTACCCGCAAACCTTGACCTCTCCAGTTCCATAAAGCAACATCGTAGGCAATACTGTAGTGCGTTAACTTTGCGGGTTTTTTATGGCCAATCCTCAGACCTCCTCCAACGACTCTGTTACCAGTTTGCAGAGTCTTAATTCTCTAAAACTTCCTCCTCATTCTGCCGACGCAGAGCAGGCCGTTCTTGGCGGATTGATGTTAGACAATTCCGAGTGGGACAACCTATCCGATCTTCTTGTGGCAGAAGATTTTTATCGACAAGAACATCAAATCATTTATGCGGTGATGTCTGCGCAAAGTGAAGCGAATCAGCCAATCGATGTCGTTACTGTAATGGAAGCTTTGAATAGCCGTAACGAGCTCCAAATTGCTGGTGGACTAGATTATCTCAGCGAACTATCAGCAAATGCCCGTGGCACTGCTAACATAAAGTATTACGCGGAGATTGTCAGAGATCGGGCTGTTTTGAGAAGAATTATCTCAACAGCCAATAAGATTGCCGATAGTGGTTATAATACCGGAGGCCGAGACGTCAAAGAGGTTTTAGACGAGGCTGAGCAGGCCATTTTCAATATAGCTGATGAAAGACCTGAAACCGAAGGGCCGGTTGGCGTAAACCCTCTCTTGTCCCGTGCCGCTGAACGCATTGATGAGCTTTCACAACTGAAAGGTGGGATAACTGGATTGTCGACGGGATACAAGGAACTCGACAACATGACGTCTGGTTGGCAAAAGTCAGATTTAGTCATTGTTGCTGGCCGTCCCTCCATGGGTAAGACCGCGTTTGCGATGAATCTTGTGGAAGAGGCGGTTCTAAATAATCCCTTACCCGTTTTGGTTTTTAGCCTAGAAATGCCAGCCGAGAGCTTGATCTTTCGGATGCTTTCATCAATTGGTCGTATCAATCAATCTAAATTACGCAATGGGGATCTGAGCGATGATGATTGGAGAGGGTTCAATAGTGCGTTTGAAAAATTAAAAGATACGAAGCTATTTATCGATGATAGTGCTGGGCTAAGCCCCATGGATATGCGGTCGCGTGTGAGGAGACTCGTACGTGAGCACGGAGACGTTGGGATGGTTGTCATAGATTATTTGCAGTTGATGCAGATAAAGGGGACCAGTGAGAATCGAACAGGGGAAATATCTGAAATTTCTCGATCGTTGAAGCTACTTGCGAGAGAGTTTAAGTGTCCCGTGATAGCGCTGTCGCAATTGAATCGAAGTCTTGAACAGAGACCTAACAAGCGCCCGGTCATGTCTGATCTGCGAGAATCTGGAGCGATAGAACAAGACGCAGATGTTATTACTTTTATATATCGTGATGAGGTCTATAACGAGGACTCTCCGGAGAAGGGTGTTGCGGAAATTATTATAGGTAAGCAGCGTAATGGTCCAATCGGCACCCTAAGATTATCTTTCCTCGGGGAGTATACTCGATTTGAAAACTATGCCCCGCCACGCTATGACGACAGTTATACGCACGGGACGTAAAAAGCCTCTCAGTTATAAAGAACATTATTATGAGCAATCGTAGCTGGGCCACTATTAATCTTGAGTCGCTTCGGCACAATTTGGCTGTCGCGCAGCAAAGCTGCCCTTCGTCTGAACTGTTACCGGTGGTGAAGGCTAATGGATATGGTCACGGGCTCGAGCGTGTGGCAAGAGCAATTTGGGACTCGAATATTCGAGTTAGAGGCCTGGCCGTAGCTTCAATAGAAGAGGCTACGTGCCTGCGTAACCTGAATTCTGATCAGCCCATCGTTCTTTTGCCCGGTTTCATTAACCAAGAAGAGCTCGAGGAATGCTCGAGGCTAAAAATAGAGCCTGTGGTTCACTCTCTTTTTCAGATCGCTTTGCTCGAGGCGCGAGAACAACCGTGTCAGTTTCATTTTCTTTGGTTAAAGATCTCCACCGGGATGAATCGTTTAGGATTTCATGAAGAATATTCAGAGAGGGCTTTCCGTGTACTCAGCAAATTGCGCTCATTGGAAAACTCGGAACTTATTCTAATGTCACATTTGGCTTGGGGGGATATGGCCGGTGACGATGCTCGCAACTTTACTTCGAATCAACAGCAACGGTTTGCGGCCGTAATTGATATGCTTGGTCACAAAGGCAAATGCAGTCTTGCGGCTTCGACTGGCATTTTAGAGCATCCTGATACTCATTTTAATATTGTCCGACCAGGGGTGATGTTATACGGGTCCTCTCCTTTTGATTATATTTCCTCCGAAGAGCTTGGTTTGAGGCCGGTTATGACGCTGCGTTCAAGACTGATTGCAATCAACGATTTAAAAGTCGGAGATGCAGTAGGGTACGGAGCAACCTATACTTGTGAAAAAGATATGAGGGTTGGTGTGGTCTCGATAGGTTATGGAGATGGTTATCCGAGGTCAGCGTCAACAGGTACTCCCGTAATACTGGAGGGTAGAAATCAACTCTATCGAACTGCGTTAATCGGAAGAGTTTCTATGGACATGATTACTATAGATCTTACAGAAATTGAGTCTGCTGCAGTCGAAGATTCTGTGATTCTTTGGGGCGATTCATTACCGGCAGAAGAGGTTGCGGCTCATGCTGGCACCATTGCCTACGAGTTGTTTTGTCAGGTAACGAAACGAGTAAATTTTGTTGTTCTCGAATAAGGGAAAAGTTTAAACAATTCATAAAAATGAGTGCCGTGGACGAGATTAATAGTTATGGTAAAAGCAAAAATTGCTTTTGTGTGCACAGAGTGTGGAAGCGAGTACGGGCAGTGGCAGGGACAGTGCGGGTCTTGTAAGGCATGGAATACTCTTTCTCAGATTAATTTAGGTTCCAATTCATCTCCGGCGGCCAAAGCTGACTTTCGCCAAAGGAGTGGGTACGCCGGTCAAAACACAGGCGTGCAGAACTTATCGGAAATCAATCTTGAGTCTATGCCACGACTGTCCACTTCGATAGGGGAGCTTGATAGGGTATTGGGAGGCGGTTTGGTTCCTGGATCCGTTGTCTTGATTGGTGGAAACCCAGGCGCCGGTAAGAGCACGCTCCTTTTGCAAGTAATGTGTTTGTTATCTTCTTTGGAGAAAGGTGGTCTTTACGTTACCGGTGAAGAATCCCTTCAGCAAGTTGGTATGCGTTCACGACGGCTGAAATTGCCGCAGGACAATTTAAAGATGCTTGCCGAGACAAATGTTGAACTTATTTGTAAGGCTGCCCAAACAATTGAACCGGCCTTCATCGTTGTCGATTCTATTCAGGTGATGCACAGCGTCGACGTTTCTTCGGCTCCGGGGAGCGTCTCCCAAGTGCGGGAGAGTGCCGCCTTTCTGATCCAGTACGCTAAACAGACAAACACAGTCCTTTTTCTCGTCGGACATGTAACGAAGGAGGGGAATCTTGCTGGACCAAAAGTATTAGAACATATGATTGACTGTTTTATCATGCTCGAGGGTGGGAGTGACACGAAATACAGAGTCGTCAGAGGGCAAAAAAATAGGTTCGGTGCCGCAAATGAGCTTGGTGTCTTCGCGATGACTGAGCTGGGTTTGAAAGAAGTTAAAAACCCTTCGGCGATTTTTCTTTCAAGGGCGGATGAGGAGTCAGCGGGATCGTTGGTTATGGTGCTTTGGGAGGGTACACGTCCATTGCTTGTAGAGATTCAGGCCCTGGTCGACGAGACTCAACTTGGTAATCCGCGCCGAGTAACTGTGGGTCTTGATCAGAACCGTTTGGCCATGTTGCTTGCGGTGCTGCACCGGCATGGCGGAATTTACATGGCCGACCAGGATGTGTTTGTGAACGTGGTGGGGGGTGTCAAGGTCCTAGAGACAAGCGCTGATCTTGCGTTGATCTTGGCGGTGGTTTCCAGTTTTCGGGATAAGGCCTTGCCACGTGATTTAATAGTGTTCGGTGAAATAGGGTTGGCGGGAGAGATTCGTCCAGTGCCGGGGGGGCAGGAGCGTTTGGCTGAGGCCGCAAAGCATGGGTTCACACGTGCTATTGTGCCGAAGGCCAACACACCAAAATTGCCGATCCCAGGAATAGAAGTTGTTGGGGTCGCAAAGATAGATCAGGCGTTGGAAGCATTGTAGGTCTGACGTTTTAATTAATCCAAGCTGTCAACCTATGTCGCTTGCAGTTATAAAATTCAATTGTTGTAATACGGTAAAACTAACCTCATAATTCCGCGCCATGTCATCCTCCTCAAAAAATATCATTAAGATTCAGAGCTTAAATAAAGTCTATGGGTCGGATTTCGAAGCACTTAAGGGCGTCAATCTTGATATCCGTCGAGGTGAGGTGCTTGCTTTGCTGGGTCCAAACGGAGCGGGCAAGACCACCTTAATATCAGCTATCTGTGGGATTGTTCGGCCTAGTTCTGGCGTCATAACTGTCGATGGCCATGATATCCAGCGTAACTTTCGAATAACTCGTTCGCTGATCGGTTTAGTACCACAAGAGCTAACAACCGACTCCTTCGAGACGGTTTGGAATACCGTCTCATTTAGCCGAGGATTGTTTGGGAAAGAGCCTTGTCCAGATCACATCGAGGCGGTTCTCAGATCTCTGTCATTGTGGGACAAGAAAGACAATATGCTCCGAACACTTTCAGGTGGGATGAAACGTCGCGTCTTGATAGCTAAGGCACTCTCTCATGAGCCACGAATTTTATTTTTGGACGAGCCGACAGCTGGTGTTGACGTTTCTTTACGAAAAGATATGTGGAAAATCGTGGAGGATCTCAAAACGCAAGGTGTGACTATTATTTTAACGACACATTATATCGAGGAAGCGGAGGAAATTGCTGATCGTATTGGCGTCATTAACCACGGGAAACTAATACTTATTGAGGAGAAAAATGCCTTAATGTCAAAGCTTGGGAAAAAACAGCTTTTACTCGAGCTGACAAAGCCGCTTGATAACATACCATCAGAATTTCAAAATTTTGATCTTGTATTGTCCGAGGATCAGCATCTGCTTACTTACACGTTTGATTCAGCGTCCGAAAGTCATGACATTTCCGAATTTTTGATAAAGATCCAGAGTCATAGCATCCAGTACAAAGACCTGCGCACGAAACAAAGCTCTTTGGAGGAAATATTTGTGACTCTAGTTCAAGAAGCTGAAGGAGACAAAGAAGGGGTCATTACAGCAGAATGAATATTTATGGGGTAATAGCGATTTTCAACTACGAGATGGCTCGAATGAAGCGGACGCTCATTCAGAGCATTGTAGCTCCTGTGGTCACAACCTCCCTTTACTTTGTTGTGTTCGGTGCCGCCATAGGTTCCCGCATACAGCAAGTCGAGGGTGTAAGCTATGGTGCTTTTATTGTGCCTGGGTTGGTTATGCTGAGCCTTTTAACCAACAGCATTAGCAACGCCTCCTTTGGAATTTATTTTCCAAAGTTTTCAGGTACCGTTTATGAAATGCTGTCCGCGCCGATTTCTGCGATGGAGGTAGTTTTGGGCTACGTTGGTGCGGCTGCCACCAAATCAGTGATCTTAGCGATGATTATCCTTGCGACTGCTGGTGTTTTTATCGAGTTAGAAATCCGCCATCCAGTTCTAATGTTGCTTTTTGTATTTTTGACCGCGACTTCATTCAGTCTTTTTGGTTTTATTCTCGGTATTTGGGCAGACAATTTTGAGAAATTGTCTGTTGTGCCGACCCTGCTTATTACGCCGCTCGTTTTTCTCGGGGGTAGTTTTTATTCGACGGAGATGTTGCCACCCATATGGCAGACTATTGCGCTGATGAACCCGGTGCTATACCTTGTCAGTGGCTTGCGTTGGAGTTTTTATGAGATCTCTGAAGTAAATGTGCTCGTGAGTTTGAGTTGCATAGGGGTGTTCACTTGTCTTTGTCTGCTAGTGATAGCAATAATTTTTAGAACCGGTTATCGGTTGAGAGCATAAAAAGCCCCAGCATCGAGTTTTGAAATTCCCTGACGTTGTGCGCTGTTGCAGCAAAAAAGTTGCGTATGCGTTATGCTTTACGGGCTAAACATATTGAAGGTGGCAAATTTAATACCAGAAGTAACCTGTGTAAGGTTCGTAAGAGAATGACAGGGAGTAGTTGATGACAATTTATACCGTTATAAATCTTGTGCTTTTTTCGGGACTGCTTAGCTTGCTCTATCAAGCCAGCAAGCGAGAGTCTTGGTCGTTGTCGCGCAGAGTATTACTGGGGCTTTTGGGTGGAATCGGCTTTGGTTTATTGTTAGAAGCCTTCTACGCTAGCAATCCAATTGTATTAGATGAGACCCTGCAGTGGACGAATATCTTAGGGTCGTCATATGTGGCTTTGCTCCGAATGATCATAATGCCACTGATTCTTATCACCATGATTGCGGCCGTACTTAAAGTTGATGAGATAAAATCATTGGGAAAAATTGGTGGCACTGTTGTCTCAGTATTAATAATGACCACCGTCATTTCTGGACTGATTGGTGTTTCTATAGCGGTCTTATTTAATTTGAATGCGGGGGATCTGGTAAGTGGTGCGAGAGAACTAGCCCGGGCCGAGGTGTTAGAGACTCGACGAGACTCTGGGCCAGATATAAGCGTGCTTGCCACGCTGACCAACTTGGTGCCGAGTAATATTTTTTCGGATCTTGCGGGTTCTCGACCATTGGCCATAATCGGCGTAGTAATTTTTGGTCTTTTGTTTGGCATAGCTTCTGCTTTGGTCGCAGCAGAGAAGCCTGAGCATGCTGATGGGATTCGTCACTTCGTTGACGCTACACAATCCATCATTATGCGTCTGGTAAAGATCATTATTTCACTGACGCCATATGGGGTTCTGGCGCTAATGACCAGGGTGATTGTCACCACTGATGGAGAGGCAATTATAAACTTGATTAGCTTTGTCGTAGCGTCTTATATTGCTATAGCGATCATGTTTGTCGTTCATTCCTTGTTTATCGCGTTGCTCGGTGGAAACATTGTGAGTTATTTCCGAAAGGTTTGGCCAGTTCTTACTTTTGCGTTTGTCACGCGCAGCAGCGCGGCCACGATTCCTCTTACAATTCGCGCTCAGATTGATGAGCTTAAAATTCCAGCTCCGATTGCGAACATTGCAGCTTCGTTTGGCGCGACCATAGGCCAGAATGGCTGCGCTGGGATTTATCCAGCCATGCTTGCAGCGATGGTGGCACCGACAATGGGTGTAGAAATTGACTTCGGCTTTATCGTCAGCCTTCTGCTCATAGTTGCGATCGGGTCCTTCGGAATAGCCGGTGTTGGTGGGGGAGCGACGAATGCCGCGCTGGTTGTTCTGCCTGCGCTTGGCTTTCCGGTCACGATTGCTGCCCTGCTTATATCGATTGAACCTTTAATCGATATGGCTCGAACCGCGTTGAATGTAAATGGTTCTATTACCACTGGGGTTATTACTCATCGACTGCTGGGGGATAAGACTCAGTCCGAAGAAGATATGCCCTTGGGCGCTAGTTAACGAAGAATAAAATTTTATAGATGAAAGGAAGATAAATTATGGTTACTTTTAAAAAAGTCATCGGTGTTTTTGGACTAGTCGCGTGTTTGTCTTTTGGGTTTACTGTTTTCGGACAGGGAATCATTCGTACCGGCGAGGGCCGTAATTTTTATAATAATATTTTTATTCCTTCGAATGCTGAGACGCTGTACCTCAGTGGGTCTGGAGCTCGGTCCATGGAGGATGGCTCGTGGGGTGATATGGAGCAGCAGACGGTAGATACGTTTAGCCGTTTCCAAGAAACCCTTGAGAGTCAGGGATGGTCCTTAGAGGATATAGTCCAAGTTCGCGCTTTTGCTGTGTCGGGTTCAGATGGAGAGTTGGATTTTGACGGGTTTAATCGAGGGTATCAGCAATTTTTTGGGACGGATGAGAATCCGATGAAGCCGGTGAGGTCGTTTGTTGAGATCGCGGGTCTTGTCGTTGATGGCTGGTTGGTGGAAATTGAAATAAGGGCCGCGAGAACTCCACGCTAGAATCCTTGGGAGAGGCGGTCAGGTTAGTTGGCGATATTTCGCAGCCGCGCTTTAAAACCTTCGGCGTCAAGGCTTACTGTCTTTCCTAAATCAGAAGTATTGGGTGTAGCGTTTACGTTGGCATTGAAAGCGCGATTTTCCTTAATGATATAGTGCCCCTGTGTCCATCCTAAAAGGGGATTGAGCAAGCTTTTCTCGGCGCTCTCGACGAAGTAAATGCCGTGTTCATTTATGGCGGGGATCTTGGATCCGGTGATTTCCAAGACTTCGCCATCAAGCTCTCCCCCGCTGAAGTGAAGATCTAGGTCGGTTGTGTTTTTTTCGCCTTTAATCACGTCAAGTATTTCGAAAGTAACGATCGTAGTAATAAGGCGGCCCTCGCGAATTACGTTACGGTCTGAGACCTTCCCTTCAAAAATTAACTCGGCTTCGCTCGCTAATTGATTAAGGCTCAGTTCTTTTATCGTCGTGCTTAGAGCTGTTTTGCTGAAAAAAAATGATTGGGCCAGCAGCAAGACAGTCGCGAAGCGAAGAAAAAAAAGTTTAAACTTTAAGTGTTGGTGGCGTGTTTGGGTCATGAACATCACTTGATTACGGTCACGGTTCGGTCATTTCTTATCGGTTACGTAGTCTATTCTATTTTTAGAAGGTCTTCATTGTTTATGGCGTATGGTTTGTGATGAGGTTTAAGTTTAGTAACGCGTATATTATTAGCTGAATAAAGAGGAGTTTCGCAATGGCACAATATTTACCCGCAGTAGAGCTTGAGTGGCCTGTTGGCGCAGAGGTTAACGCGTCCGTAATTTGGTTGCATGGACTAGGGGCAGATGGCAATGACTTCGCGCCGCTAGCTCGACAACTTGACTTACCGGTTCCGATGGGTGTGCGGTTTGTATTTCCCCACGCGCCCTCAATTCCTGTCACCATCAACAACGGGTATGTTATGCCGGCTTGGTATGACATCCTCTCGATGGATGGTAGTCGTCACGTTGACGTTAGCCAGATTGAGCATTCCGCGGGTCGTGTGCATGACCTTATTGAGCGCGAAATAGAAAGGGGTGTACAGGCGTCGCGAATCCTACTTGCTGGTTTTTCGCAGGGAGGAGCGGTGGCTTACCAGGCGGCGTTGACTTTCCCTGACCGGCTTGCCGGAATTGTTGCGCTTTCGACATACTTCCCGACCGAACATAGCATCAAGGTTGATCAGGTGCAGGCAAATCTTCCTATTTTGATTTGTCACGGTAGTTTGGATCCAGTGGTTGCAGAGGCCCTCGGGCTAGCTGCAAAGG
>PAEL01000095.1 GCA_002700775.1 Gammaproteobacteria bacterium
CTTTCTTGTTTTTCATCGCTGGTATTAAAAATTTTAAGTTATGATGTATATTTGAAATTTTTACTACTTATTTTTTGACCATTTTTATAAAAATAGTATTCGACACAAAGTTAACTGCTATAAAACATGTACGCCCGACAGGATTCGAACCTGTGACCTTATGAACCGGAATCATACGCTCTAATCCAACTGAGCTACGGGCGCATATATAGCCAAAATTACTGAAAAACTAACACAGTATATTAAGTAAATAGATATCGAACCAAGTTGAAAGTAATAACTAAGATATATACTGCTCGGCAGCTTCAATAGTGTTTTCAACTAACATTGCAATAGTCATAGGTCCAACTCCCCCTGGCACTGGGGTTATAAAGGAAACTTTATCAATTACAGACTTGTAATCAACATCACCAATAATTTCATAACCTTTATCATTTTTGGCTTCCACCCTATTAATACCTACATCAATAATAATAGAACCTTTCTTAATCATATCAGCATTTAGATAATTAGGCTTTCCAATAGCAGAAATCACCACATCCGCATTTCTTGTATACTGTTCTAAATTTTTTGTTCTAGAATGGCAAATAGTGCAAGTACCATTTGACCATTCACCATTTGAGCTAACAAGAATTGACATTGGCCTACCAACAATATTACTTCTACCAATGACTACAATGTCTTTTCCACTTAATTCAATATTATAATGCTTAAATATTTTCATTATACCTTTGGGTGTGCAGGGTATGAATCTGGGCTTCCCAATAGAGAGCCATCCTACATTCTCTGGATGAAAACCATCGACATCTTTAGTTGGGTCTATTGAATTAATAATTAGTTGTGAATCAATATGGCTTGGTAAAGGCATTTGAACAAGAATACCGTGATAATTCGAATCTTGATTCAGATCATTAATTATCTGTATCAACTCATTTTGTGACACATCGATATCGAGATAAATATTTTTTGATCTCAAGCCAAGTGATTGAAGTTTTTTTGACTTTGTTTTTACGTATATCTGAGATGCAGGGTCATCTCCAACTAAAATGACACAGAGACCAGGAATAATACCTTTTTTAGATAAAATCTCTAGTCTTTTCTTAAAAGAAGCATAAACAGCGATAGCAGTATCTTTACCAGATAGTACTTTAGAGGTGTCCATTTTTAATATCTTTTATAGAGAATCGTCAATTAGTTCAATAAGTGAAGATATTTTTTCATCAATATCATCATCTTCAGAATCAAATTTTTTCCTAGCGTTAAATAATTCATCAGTAATATTCATCGCAGATAAAATTGCGATTCTATTTGAAGACTGAGTCGAACTAAAGCCAGATTGCACTTCACGCATTTTACTATCAACATATTCTGCGATTTTTTTTATATACGTTGGGTCAGCAGGTGCTTTAACAGAATATTCTTGACCAAATATTGTTATCTTAATTTGATTATCATCTTCAGACATAATATTTACTTCTCCACTTTATCTAGAATCTTAATCATATTATTGACATGCTCTTCTATTTTAGAGAGTTTTTGTGATTCTATTACATTACCACTATTATTCTTGTTCTTATCTTTTTCTGATCTCAAAGCAGTAACAAGTGCAACAATTTTTTGTTCAAGCTCATTTAATAAATTGGAATCATTCATACTCTTAATTTAGCATTAAAATTCTTTTGAGCAATATCTATAATTTCATCAATAATAGGGTTTACATCTTTGTCTTCAAGTGTTTTTTCTTTGTGCTGGAATACCATTTCGAATACGACGCTTTTTTTATTTTCACCTAAACTTTCAACATCTTCAAATATTTCGACAGGGTAATAATCAATAAGTTCCTCACCAGCTTTATCTTTGATAAGATTTAACACAGGTTTTATACTATCAGATTGATCCATAACTAAATTTATTCTTCTCGCTATTTTCGGAAACGCATTAATAGGTTCAAATTTTATCACGCTTTTTGAAAAATTTAATTTTTCAATGCAAATATCAAAGGCAAACATATCTACCTTATCCACCTTAAGCGTTTTAAATATATTTTTAGATAATTTTCCAAAAGATCCAATTAATTCATCTTTATAAGATAGCGTAAAACCAAATTCGTAAAAAGTGTCATCGGTATCTATTATATCTAAATTTTTATAGACTTTTTCGCCAATTAAGGATGCTAAAATTCCTTTTAGGGAGAAAATATCAAATAATACTTTATCTGAATGAACTGAAGACTTTTGTTCGATACCAAAAATGATTCCAGCTAAACGAATTTCTTCGCTCATTTGTTTGAGTTTTTTACCAGACTGAGTATGAATATTTGCTAACTCATATAATCTAATTGATTTAATAGAATTTTTTATATTTAAATGTGCAGCTTTAATTAAGTTAGGGATTAATGAAGTCCTCAGGTACGCCATATCTTTATTAAGCGGATTTAGCATAGCAATAGAATTATCGCCAACTATATTTGCAGTCATTTTATTTTGGAGAGAATTAGAATAGTGCTGAAAAAAGCCTAAACTAGACATGGATTCTCTAAATTCTTGTAAGTATAACTGAGGATCACTTTCTTCAACAATCATCTCTCCGTATAACGAGTTGTCTGATGGAATGTTATCATAACCGTAAATACGAGCGATCTCTTCAATTAAATCTATTTCTCTCGAAATATCTGGACGGTATGATGGTGGAATACAATCTAAATCGCTATTATCTAGTAAAGAAACCTCACAACCAATACCCTTAAGAATATCTATAATTTTTTTAGGTTCAACTTCTAAACCAATAATTTGTGTCACTTCAGATAAACGTAAACGAATTACCGTTTTTGTAAATTCCTTTGAAATTAAGTCTAAAAACTCACCCTGAAATTCACCATTTCCATACTCTTCAATTAAAGCAACAATCCTCCAAAAAGCATTTGTAGTAGCCTCAGGATCAGCACCTCTTTCAAATCTTTTTGAGGCCTCAGTACTTAAACGTAAAGATTTGGAGGATTTTCGTACAGTTATCGGGTCAAAATAAGCGCTTTCAACAAAAACTGTAGTGGTTTTTTCATCTACAGCACTATCTAGACCCCCCATTACTCCTGCAATGGCAATAGGATTCATGCCATCGGAGATAACTAAATGCGTTTCATCAAGTTCAAACGAATTTTGATCAAGTGTTTTTATAATTTCTTTTTTCTTAGCTCTACGAACCAATATTTCATTACTTTTAATCTTATCCCAATCAAATATGTGAGTTGGTTGCCCCATTTCCATTAATACATAATTTGAAATATCTACTAAGTTATTTATCGGTCTTTGACCTACTGCTATTAATCTTTCTTGCATCCATTGTGGGCTAGGTTTGACATTAACATTAGATAAAAGACCACCTACATAGCGAGTGCAGTCATTTTGATCATCAATCGTTAAGCTAAAACGAGGTTTAAATTCTTTAACTTTTGAAGTGAAAGAGTGCGAAACTAATTTTCTGCCTAAAATAACAGATATGTCTCTAGCTACACCATAGTGAGAAAATGCATCAGGTCTGTTTGGAGTAACATCTAACTCAATATTTAAATATTTATAGCCATATTCTTTAAAAAACTCACCTCCAATGTTACATGTTCCAGGCAGTACTAATATGCCATCATGTTCATCGCTAATATTTAATTCTTTAGCAGAACAAATCATTCCACTAGACTCAACACCTCTCAATTTAATTTTTTCTAACTTAAAACCTCCTGGAAGTACTGATCCTACTTTTGCATAGGCAATTATTTGACCTGCTTTAACATTTGGCGCTCCACAAACAACCTGATAATTGTACTCACCATCGTTTACACTACAAACATTTAGCCTATCTGCATTAGGATGCTTTTCAACAGAAAGTACTTTTCCAATAATGACATTACTTATTTCACTAAAAGAATCAGTATACTCAGCCTCTAAACCCACAGAAGAAAGAATTTCAGATAATTCCTCAGGCGTTTCTTTTATGTCAACAAAATCTTTTAACCAATCAATTGAAACAATCATTAGAACTGCCTTAAAAACCTAACATCACCATTATAAAACAAACGAATATCGTCAATATCATGCTTTAGCATAGCAATCCTCTCAACACCCATTCCGAAAGCATAACCTCTCCAAACATTGGTATCATAACCGACGCTTTTAAATACTTCTGGGTCCACCATTCCACAACCTAAAATTTCCATCCACTGATTACGTTGCTCATCCCAAATATCTACTTCAGCGCTTGGCTCAGTGAAAGGAAAATAGCTAGGTCTCCAACGCATCTTACGATTTGCACCAAACATTTTCTTTGCAAAGTATTCTAAGCAGCCTTTGAGCTGAGAAAAACTAACATTTTTGTCAACAAACAAACCTTCTACTTGATGAAAAAGGCAATAACTTTTATAACTAATAGCCTCATTTCTGTATACACGACCAGGAACTATAAATCTTAAAGGAGGTTCTTCTTGTTCCATCAAATGGATTTGGACATTTGAAGTATGTGTTCTCAACACAATATCTTTATCAACAAAAAAAGTATCCTGCATATCGCGAGCAGGATGGTGCTCAGGTACATTAAGGGCACTAAAATTATGATAATCATCATCGATTTCAGGACCGTATGCAACATTAAATCCTATCTCAGAAAATATTTTCTTTATATCAAGCATGGTCTGTTCTAAAATATGTATTGAACCACTAGGATAGATCTTTCCAGGCATAAAAATATCTATCTTATCTGCATCAGAAACAGTATCTGAAGTACTATCTAAAGAATTGAGCTTATCATTTAAGTCAATTTTTAACTGGTTTAATAACTGACCGAATAACGGTTTATCTTCTTTAGAAACTTGACCTAATTGTTTAAATAAGTTTGTAACTAAACCGTTACGGCTAAGGTATTTTTGCTTTAACAAATCTGCACCTGAGGAATCAGATACAGTAGCAAAATCGGTTAAAAAATCGTTTTTAACCGATTTAATACTATCTTTTAATGACATTAAACTAGTTTTTGACAGAATTCACCAGGTCGGTGAATGACTGCGGATCTTGAAGAGCAAGATCTGCAAGAACTTTTCTATTTAGTTCAATCCCTTTAACATTCAACGCATTAATAAACGCTGAATATGTTATATCATTAAGTCTACAAGCTGCGTTAATACGCACAATCCATAAACGACGAAACTGACGCTTCCTCTGTCTTCTGTCTCTGTAAGCATATAAACCAGCTTTGACAACTGCGTCTTTTGCAGACTTGAATGTTCGGCTCCGGGCACCATAGTAGCCCTTGGCCTGTTTTATTATTTTCCGATGCCTACGATGTCTAGGTACGGAACTATTAGCGCGTGGCATATTTTAATCTCCTAAACTAAACACATAACATACGTCGTACATTCCTACGATCTCCAGCAGCTACAAAGTCGCTTTGCCTCATCTTGCGTTTTGCTTTGTTGGAACGACGAACAAGCATGTGTCTATGGTTTGCTTTATTTCTCTTAAGTTTACCTGATGCTGTTAATTTAAAACGTTTAGCAGCACCACGTCTTGTTTTCATTTTTGGCATAATAATCCTTTATTGTTTGGCTGACAATACAACCGACATCCTTCTTCCTTCTAAGGGGATGTCTTTTTCTACTTCCGCAATTGCGGATAATTCTTCTATTACCCTATCCATAACATCCTTTCCAAGATCGATTCTAGATAGTTCTCTACCCCTAAAAATTAATGTAATCTTAAGCTTACATCCATCATTTAAAAACTTTTTTCCCATATTTAATTTTGTCATTAAATCATGTTCTTCAATACGAGGTCTAAGTCTAATTTCTTTTAATTTAATTACATGCTGTTTCTTTTTGTTTATTTGGATTTTTTTCTTTTCTTCATACTTAAGTTTTCCAAAATTCACGATCCTACATACTGGAGGAACGGCATTTGGTGAAACTTCCATAAGATCCAAACCATCATCTTGCGCTTTTTCAAGCGCATCTTCCGTCGAAACAATTCCTAACTGCTCACCATCTACGCTTATTAAACGAACTTCTTTTGCAGTTATTCTTTCATTTAATCGTTGCGTCTGTTTTTTAGCTATGAGTCAAACTCCTATCTTTTATTTCATTTACTAGGGTGGAAAGTAATATGTCTTGATCGACAGTTCCTAAATCTCCTGAAAACTTTCTTCGAACCGAAACAGTGTTGTTTTCTTGCTCTTTTGGTCCAATTATTAACATAACATTTACTCTGTTGATCTCTGCTTTCCTTATTTTTGCACCTACCTTGTCAGATCTATCGTCTAAAATTGCGCGAATATCATGATCAATAAGCTTATTTGTAATATTTCTCGCATAATCATTAACTTTTTCAGAAACTGGCAAAACAGCAACTTGTACAGGAGCTAGCCATAGTGGAAAATTTCCACCAAAGTGTTCTATTAAAAAACCAATAAACCGTTCATGTGTACTTAACGGTGCTCTATGAATACAAATTGGTGTCTTCTGATTTCCATTTTTATCTTTATAACTTAAATCAAACCTCTCTGGCACAACAAAATCAACCTGATTAGTAGCAAGCGTAAACTCTTTTCCGATAGCACTCCAGACTTGGACATCTATTTTAGGTCCATAAAAAGCTGCTTCGCCAGGAACCTCTATATAGTTAAAACCGCCTTCGTCAAGTGCTTCCCTTACCCATTGTTCTGTTTCCAACCAAAGTTCAGGTTCATCAACATACTTATCTCCAAGATGCTTTTTGTCGTGTAAACTCAGACGCATAGTATATTTTTTGATATCAAAAAGCTCAAAGTATTCTAGATACATCTTACAAACATTTATGAATTCTTCTTTAAATTGATCAGTACTGCAATAAATATGGGCATCATTCATTTGTAAACTTCGAACTCGCATTAGACCAAAAAGTTGCCCAGATTTTTCATACCTATAGCAAGTACCATATTCAGAAAGTCTAACAGGCATATCCCTATAACTCCTAGGAATCGCAGAAAATATTTTATGGTGATGCGGGCAATTCATAGGCTTAACATAATAATCTGCGCCATCAATACTCATCTCTGGATACATAGAATCTTTATAATGTTCGAGATGGCCAGACCTTTCATAAATAGTACCCTTCGTTAAATGAGGCGTTCTTACCTGATCAAATCCAGCTTTTTTTTCTGTATGCTTAGCAAGCTTTTCAAGCTCTTCGATCATGACGGTACCATTTGGTAACCAAAGTGGCAAACCTGGACCGACTTCTTCATCAAAAGCAAAAAGGTTAAGTTCTTTACCAAGCTTACGATGATCTCGTTTTTTTGCTTCTTCTAAATTGTGCAAATGTGCTTTTAATGCTTCTTTGGTAGAAAAAACTGTGCCATATATTCTCTGAAGCATTTTATTGTTTTCATCACCGCGCCAATACGCACCAGATGTTGACAATAACTTAAAATATTTAATTTTAGAAGTATTTGAAACATGTGGTCCGCGACAAAGGTCTGTAAAACCAGTTTGAGTGTATGCTGATATAATATCATCGGGGTCTATTTCTTTAATAATTTCTACTTTATAAGACTCACCCATGTCATTAAACATCTTGACCGCATCTGATGCAGAAATTTCCATTCTTGATATTTCTTGGGAAGATTTTGCTAACTCTTTCATTCTTTTTTCAATATTTTGAATAACTTCATCTGTAAAAGGAATATCAACATCGAAATCATAGTAAAAGCCATTTTCAATAGTTGGACCAATTGTAACCAGAGCTTCAGGGAAGAGGTCTTTCACGGACTGAGCCATAAGGTGTGCTGTTGAATGCAAAAGCGTGTCATGACCCTCAACAGAATCACCAGTAAAAAGCTCGATACTACAGTCATTTTCTATAGGAAAGTTTAAGTCTTTCAAAATACCATCTATTTTTGCTACAACCACGGCTCGGGCAAGCCCAGGCCCAATACTGTCAGCTACTTGTTGAGGAGTAGTACCTATTTCCACAGTCTTGTAAGAATTGTCTGGAAGTTTTATTTTAATGTTTTTCATATATAAAAGTGGGCGATGACGGATTCGAACCGCCGGCCTCTACGATGTCAACGTAGCGCTCTAACCAACTGAGCTAATCGCCCTTTTCACAATAAAATTACAAAATTTATCACTGAATAAATACATCTCTATAAGTAAAAGGATCTTCTAAAATACTCATCGCTTTTGATATATCATTATCAATAGTTTTTGAAACACTCATCCTACCTTGTTCACCATCAAAATGCTTCGCAAATTCCATTAGCATCCATTCCTTGATATCGTTTTTTTCTCTATCAAATTGCGTAATTGCTTTTTCTTCGAAATAAGAATCCAATAAATCAATTGCTCCAGTTATTGATATATCATTGCTATCAAGCAGCATAAGTTTTTCTCTAGCGTCGATATAGTTATTTTCGCCATCAAGCTTTATATCAAGATCTTCCTCATGACTCATTATATAATTTTCTATCTTTGATATTAAAACAGGATCATTTTTAACACTATCAAAAGAGTCATATAAATGTTTATGTTTTTGAACATATGAAAAGAATAATCCTTTACGAAGACTAGCAAAAAGAATTGGCTTCCTATCTTCATTTTCAATTACGTAGTCAGGAGTAATTCCTTTTCCGCCTTTTACCACACGCCCACCTATTGTTTCAAATAGAGAATCTGCTGCTACAGTATCTGCTAAAATCTCTTCCGGTAGATATCCATCTCGTTGTATAAGTCTACCACTAGGTATGTAGTACTTCGCTGTTGTAACCTTTAAAGCTTTATTTCTATCTAAATTATAGACAGTTTGAACCAACCCTTTTCCAAAAGATTGTCTACCAACAACAATGCCTCTATCTAAATCTTGTATAACACCAGCCACAATTTCGCTTGCTGAGGCACTCCCACCATTAATTAAAACAGCTATTTGAATATCGTCAGGTACGATTGGATTGTTTTTACTAAAATATTTTTTATTTGATTGTCTGGCTTTTCCAGCCGTCCAAACTAGTAATTCGTCTTTTTCAATAAACATATCTAAGATTGAAACAGCAGAATTGAGCAAGCCACCAGGGTTATCTCTCAAATCTAAAACGATACTAGAAAGATCGTTGTTTGATAAGCTGGCAATAGCTTTTTCAACTTCTATTGCAGAATTTTTAGAAAACCTATTTAATCTTATATAACCAATCGTTTCATCTAACATACCATAATAACTAACATCCTTTACCGGGATATCTTCCCTTGTTAATGTAAAGTCTAAAGGCGCCCCTTCATTAAACCTTTCAATAGTAAGTATAACGTCCGTCCCCTCTTTTCCTCTAATTAACTTTGCCGCATCATCCATGGACATCGACTTTGTATCATTACCATCTATTTTAATTAAGATATCGCCAGCCATTATTCCCGCTCTTTTTGCGGGAGAATCTTCGGTAGGAGCTATTACAGTAATTACATCGTCTCTTTTACCAATTTGTATCCCGACACCACCATATTTACCTTTGGTTAACATATCTAAATTGCTTTTTTGATCATCGACAAGATATACCGTATAAGGGTCAAGATCAGACAACATATTATCAATACTCATTTTCGTAAACTTTTCAAGGTCTATATCATCAACATAGTGAGTAATTAAATACTTGTATACGCTATTTATGGTTCTTTGACTATCTTTAATTTTTCTATATATGTCCTGCTTTGTAGCAGCAATAGCGACAAATGAAAAAAAGATTATAAAAATAGTTTTTATTTTTATGTTAAATATTTTCATCTAAAGTCCTGTCTCTAGTAACGTTCCATATATAATTGGAAATCTCATCAACATTTAAATTACCATCAATTATTACACACCTGTCACCAAAGTTATCTACAATTTCTAAATACTTCTGTCTGATATCGTTTTGGAAATTTAAACCAGCGCTTTCAATTCTATCAGATGATAGGCCTTTACGTCTTTGAAATCCCACCTCAGGTTCAATATCAATATAAAAAGTCAAATCGGGTTCTATTCCATAAGTTGCAAACTGATTTAATTTAATAAGCCAATCTAAGTTAAGACCTCGCCCACCACCTTGATACGCTAAAGTAGAGTCTGCGTACCTATCCGCAACTATCCATTTACCAGCTTTTAATTCAGGGGCAATAATATCTTTTGTTAATTGCGCTCTGCTAGCACACATTAGTAATGCTTCTGATCTGGATGACATTTCTTCTTCTCTGTTATTTAATAATACTGATCGTATTTCTTCAGCTATGGAAGTACCACCAGGCTCTCTAAGAAATAGGGTTTCTAAATTTAATGTCTGTAGTTTTTCTACAAGTATCTTTGCTTGTGTAGATTTTCCTGACCCATCAATACCCTCGAACGTTATAAAGTGGTTTTTAGTCAAAATAAATATTTTTGTCGTCCTTACTTACAAGTAAAACGCACTCACCTTTATATGTTTTTGTTTCAAGAATTTCTAAAAGACTTGACAGTGTTCCTCTTATTATTTCTTCATAAATCTTTGTAATCTCCCTGCATATTACAGCAGGTCTATCACCAAGGATTTCAAATAACTGTTTAACTGTTCTTTTAAGTCTATTACTGTTTTCATAAAAAATGATCGTCGCTTCTACATCTTTTAAATTCTCGATAATCTTTTTGCGACCTTTTTTTGGCGGCAAAAAACCTTCAAATATAAATCTATCTGTAGGTAAACCTGAACTGACTAAAGACGCTAAAACAGCAGAGGCACCTGGAATGGCCTCTATTTTACTACCAATTTCAATTGCTCTTCTAACTAACTTGTAAGCAGGATCTGATATAGCTGGAGTACCAGCATCTGTTATTACTGCCACATCATAATTATTTTTTAAGACTTCCTCTATTTTCAATAATCGCTGGAATTTATTATGTTCGTAATAACTTATCATTTTCGTTTTTATATTGTATCTAGATAAAAGGATTTTTGACCTTCTAGTATCTTCAGCAGCTATTAAACTAACTCCTTTCAGTATATCCACGGCTCTGAATGTAATATCTTCAAGATTTCCTATTGGAGTAGATACTAGATATAAAGTACCAATATTATTTTTAATCAATTTTTAATTTGTTTAAACATTTTTTTATCGCATCCATGCCAATATTTATATCATCTTCAGTAATATTTAAATGCGGTCTAAAACGTATAGATTTTTGTCCCGACCCAAGAACAATAACTTTGTTTTCCATTAGCATTGATGCTAGCTCATCTCGATGATTTGAGGTCGGAAGATCAAAAGCGCAAAATAAACCCTTTCCCCGAGCATTGGACACTAAGTCTGAATAATCTGTTTGAATATTTTTCAATTGAGCTAAAAGGTAATTGCCATTTTGCTTGGCATTATTCACAAGGTTCTCTTGTTCCATAATTTCTAAATATATTGTAAACCTAACCATATCGACTAAATTCCCTCCCCAAGTAGAATTAATACGACTAGACTCCTGAAATACATTGTTCTCAACCTCGTTAATTCTATTGCCGGCAAATATTCCACAGCACTGGGTTTTCTTTCCAAAGCTTATAATATCTGGTTCCATTGGCATACACCTAGTTTTAGAACCACATTCACAACTTACTTTACATATGTGTTGATGGGCCCACATCTCTCCAGTAATTCCAGCACCGGTTTGAACCTCATCAAAAATAAGTAGCATATCATTTTCTAAGCACAATTGTTTTAACTCTATCAAAAATTCAGGCCTAAAATGATTGTCGCCACCCTCGCCTTGAATAGGTTCAATAATGATGCAAGCAATATCATGAGGGTTTTTTAAAATAGCATCTTTAATTTGATTTAAAGAAATAGTTTCTCTTGAGATTAAATCAGCTATACTCTCATCGCTTAGAGGAAAATTGATATTAGGCGTAGATACACGAGGCCAATTAAATTTTGGAAAATACATTACTTTTCTTGGGTCTGGAGAGTCTGTCAACGACATTGTGTAGCCGGAGCGACCATGAAAACACTTCTCAAAATGCAATACCTGAGAACCAATTTCACCATGACCTTTTTCTAAATTCTTTCTTACCTTCCAATCAAACGCAGCTTTTAAAGCATTTTCTACTGCTAATGCACCTCCGGAAACATAAAATGAGTGTGGCAGATAATCAGGCTGTGCTACTCTACCCATAGTATCTACAAATTCCGCCATTGCAAGAGAATATATATCGGAATTAGTTGGTTTATTTATCGCACTTGCAAGAAGTCTGTTTTTATTATCTAACACATAAGGATGATTGTAACCAACAGATAATGAAGCAAACATAGAAAAAAGATCTAAGTATTCATCACCGCTGGTACCATCAACTAGCCAGCTACCATGACTTTTTTCTAAATCAATAACTGGAGACATTCCGTCGGCCAGCATATGATTGCCTATTACTTTATGAACATCAGAATATTTCATATTAATCTCCTAAATTAAACTCAATACCTTGAGCAAGGGGTAAATCAGAACCCCAATTAATTGTGTTCGTTTGTCGGCGCATATACTGTTTCCAAGAGTCAGAACCAGATTCACGACCGCCACCAGTTTCCTTTTCTCCTCCAAAAGCGCCGCCAATCTCAGCGCCAGAAGTACCAATGTTTATATTTGCGATACCGCAGTCACTACCAACAGCAGATAGAAAAGTTTCTGCATTTTTAATGTTCAATGTGAACATTGAAGAAGATAATCCTTGAGGAACGTCGTTATGCATTCTTATCGCATCCTCTAA
>PAEL01000096.1 GCA_002700775.1 Gammaproteobacteria bacterium
TACCCTTGTCTATGCTGGAAGCTCTTATAATGAAAAATAATCAAACTCTTTGAAAATTAAAGATCGAGAACATCCTCCATCGAATATAATCCTGGTTTTCGATCCACGACCCAGGAAGCTGCGCGCAAGGCTCCACTCGCAAAAGTCATACGATTTGTTGCCCTGTGACTGATTTCAACCCTCTCTCCGAGGCCCGCAAACATAACTGTATGATCACCAATAATGTCCCCGCCTCGTAAAGACGAAAATCCAATAGTCCCTTTTTCTCTCTCTTTCAACCGACCACTGCGGTCGAACACACTGCAATCTCTAAGATCGCGATCCGTAGCGCTCGCAACAACTCGACCCATTTCAAGCGCAGTTCCTGAAGGTGAATCTTTCTTAAATCTGTGGTGCGCTTCTGTTATTTCAACATCCACGTCTCCGCCAAAGGCGGCAGCTGCTTGCTTGAGAAGTTTAAGACAGACCGTCACACCAATGCTCATGTTAGCAGCAAGAACAAGAGGCACGGATGCTTTTTGGAAACTTAAAATTTGATCCTCGCTGAACCCAGTGGTACCGATGACCATTGCTTTAGCATGCATCTCACAGAACTTGTAATGGGCTAATGCTGATGCCGGCGTTGTAAAATCAACTAAAATATCGAACGGCATTGAGCTAGCATCCAAAGTATCAGTTGCGATCACCCCAATAGCCTTGCCAACGGAAAACAAGCCTACATCGGTGCCAACGACAGGGTCACCTGACGATACAATAGCACCGGCTAAGCTAAGATCCTCTCTCGTTGTCAATGCTTCCAACAAAGTTCGGCCCATTCTGCCAGAGGCACCAGCGATCGCTACTCGAATCATCTTAATACTTTCCAAAGCTTTTTTTTGTTTAGGGGAGAAAAAACTAAAACTTATACTTGATCGAGCCGTACGCAACCCTTCCATTTTGATCCAAAACACGGGTCGCTGCATTGAGAATCTGCGTGCCTTTTTCGTTGAAGATGTTTCTAATGCCAAACGAAATTACCGCTCTGTCTTGAACACCGCTTTTTACGTTGTAATCATAGCTCAAATCTAAAGTCGTTAAGTTTTTAACCAACGTATTGATCTCATCCATATCAAGGTCGTTAATATCTTTGTAAGAGTCAAAGTAATTTGTAATTGCGCTCGCTGTGTGATTACCGAACTTCCACGCCAGCATAAGGCTGGTTTGCAGTTCCGGGCTCAACATTCGTTCTTCAGGCGCCCCGAACTCTTCCTTTCCCATATCTAGTAGAACTGAACTATTTCTAAATTGATCAACATATGTGGTTTTACTGCTGAGAGTGAATTCTCCAAACCGGTCGGTGCTCCAACCGTAAGATGCACCAACATCAAAACCAGAAGACTCTAGTTCATCGCCTATGATGGGATTCTCAAGGTCAAAATCTCTAAACGAGGGCTCATCGTTATAGAGCGTTGGTTTGGCATCAACCTCTACTGAAGGGCCCGCGGAGAGCTGCATCTGCCATGCGTCAGCAATCAAGCTCAGCCCCTGAACAGGTTGCAATTTCATTCCTAGATTAAAATTAAGGGCTTTATCAAAAAGATCTCCATCAAGTGAGCGCTTAATTACGCTACGCTCGAGATTAAAAATTGGAGAAGACAAAAAAAGTGAGGACGGCGACTTATCAGTCTGTTCGTTTACCGGGAGTGCTGCATCATTCTGAGCGAAAACAAACCCACACTGCATCAAGAACGCAAACGTTGCGAACCATCGCTCAGTCTTTCGCACAAACATCAACAAAGTCCTTTTGTAATTTTTCAATTCAAACAGAAATGAGAAAAAGTACTCACGTTAGGGAACCTTAGCATTTAAGAAGCATAAATTGAATCCTAAAGAGACAATCTGTAACTATTCAAGCTCAATTTAACAGGACAACAGAGCCTGTTTCAGTTCCGAAACTGTTTTTGCGCTGCCAGGAAATGTCATTTTGGGACGAAGTTCGGCCAGCGGCTCAAGCACAAATAATCTTTTCCAAGCCCTTTCATGAGGAATCACTAGACCGGGTATATCAATTTGAACAGAACCGTAGGTGATTATATCCAAATCGATTGGTCTTGGTTGGTAGTAAGCGTTTACTATTATTTTTGGACCGTAATCCTTGTGACGACCAAGCTCTAACTCAATTTGTTTTAAAGTCCTGAGCAAGCCAATTGGGCTCCAGTCATCGTTGAGCGTTATTATCGCAACAGCATTTAAAAATTTGGCGGCGCCAGGCTCCAATCCTTCAGCCCTGGTCCAGAAGAAAGACGAAACCTCCATATTACTCTCACTAATGTGGCCAAGTTTTTCAAGGGCCCTCTCTACCAGTTCGGTAGGCTCACCATATTCACTCGGCTTATTAGAACCTAAAGCAATGACCGACTCAGTTTTATTTAGTGCTTTCTTCATGATATTTCGCTGACAGCTCATGCACAGCGTCAACGAATATTCCAACATTTTCTGGCGGAACTCCCGGTGTTATGCCATGACCCAAGTTAAATACGTGTCCCTCACCCACTCCAAAACTCGACAATACTGCGCCCACCTCAGTTCTTATCACCGCCTCCGTCGAATAAAGCACCGAGGGGTCGAGATTGCCCTGAAGAGCCACCTGCCCGCCGACTCGCCTCCTTGAACGCCCTATTTCGGTGCTCCAGTCCAACCCTAAAGCTGTTGCACCTGTCTCAGCTTGAAGCTCTAGCCATTGGCCGCCACCCTTTGTGAAAATAATAATCGGTATCGCACGCCCATCCGAGTGTCGAATCAGGTTTTTAATGATTTTCTCCATATATTTGAGAGAAAACTCTTCATAAGCCGCGCTCGTAAGCAACCCTCCCCATGTATCAAAAATTTGGACAGCTTGCACGCCCGCGACAATTTGTGCATTTAGATAATCAATAACGACTCCGGCTAGTTTATCGAGGAGGTGATGCATATCAGTTGGGTGAGTGTATAAAAACTGTTTTGCCTCTCGAAAATCCTTACTACTCCCACCCTCAATCATGTATGTTGCGAGAGTCCAGGGGCTTCCAGCGAAACCAATAAGAGGAGCTCGGCCTTCAAGCTCCCTGCGGATTAATGAGACCGCATCCGTGACGTAACTCAAATCACGAGATATGTCGACGTCCGGTATCTTCTCAACATCTTTTCCAGTCCGAATAACCTTCCGAAATTTCGGGCCCTCCCCTTCAACAAAATACAAGCCCTGACCCATCGCATCCGGTATGGTAAGAATGTCGGAGAACAAAATCGCAGCGTCTAATTCAAAGCGTCTGAGGGGTTGCAACGTGACCTCACAAGCCAACGCAGGATTCTTGCATAAACTCATAAAATTACCGGCTTGCGAACGCACCTCTCTGTACTCGGGAAGGTAGCGACCGGCCTGCCTCATAAGCCATACAGGGGTTTTATCGACGGGCTGTCGAAACAACGCTCTGAGGAATCGGTCATTTTTCAAAACGGGCATCTCAGGCTTTATTACTTCAGTCTGATCGTCAGAAATTTGTGGCAAAACGCGTCACCTCCAAAATGTCTATGATACTTACAATAGCTCTTCTAGAAGGTTCCAAGAAGGCACCAATACTTGGCAGTTTTACAAATGTGGGATGCACGTATCACGAGAACAACCTCAACTTAATGCGTTCGTTTTCTTCAGAGATCGCACTCGACGCCAACGATAGTCCGAACTCTAGCTGTAAAAATGAAACTGAACGGTCATACCATGCACAGCAAGTTTTTGGCAGAGAGGGTAGCACGTAATGCATCACTTGAAATTTTCGAGTTTATTTCTCCAAATCCGATAGAGCGAAGCAAGATAAATCTCAATATGTTATTTTCTGTTTTCTTATCGGAAGCCATAAGGTCAAGGTATTGCTTAACACTGACTTCTTCTGGAGGAACTATATTCAATTGAAAATTTTTCTCAAGTACTTGTCTCACTCGGAAAGCCTCGGTTTGTGAAATCCAACCAATACGCAACGAGAGGTCTGCTGCCATTACCATACCCATCGCAACGGCCTCACCATGAAGCACATTGCCAAAGCCCATCGCAGACTCAATAGCATGACCAAAAGTATGGCCGAAATTCAATAAGGCCCTCGTACCAATCTCTCGCTCATCTTTCGCAACCATCTCAGCTTTTATTTCACAACTGCGCTTTACTACTTGGGCCATACACTCGGGTTCTTTTCCAAGAAGCTCCCTACTATTCGAATCGAGCCAATCAAAAAATTTAAGATCGTTTATTAAACCGTATTTCAGGACCTCTGCAAAACCGGCTTTTAACTCCCGTTGCGAGAGCGTTGAGAGGACGCTTATGTCAGCAATTACGCACTTCGGCTGATAAAAAGCGCCTATCATATTCTTGCCAAGCTGATGATTTACACCAGTTTTCCCACCGACTGATGAGTCTACTTGTGAGAGCAAAGTTGTTGGCACTTGTACGAAGTCAATTCCCCTCAGATATGTCGCAGCAACGAACCCAGTTATATCGCCTACCACTCCACCACCCAGGGCAACGAGAGTCGTTTTCCGGTCATACTTCCCTTGTAATAAAAATTTATAAATTACGTTTACCGTTTCTAATGTCTTAAAGCTTTCCCCATCCGGCAAGACCACTTGGCTGCAACTTCGATCAACAAAAAAGGATTTTACTTTCTCCAGATAGAGAGGTGAAACAACAGTATTGGTGACAATTACAACCCGCCCCTCACTGATGTTCATAGGAATCAAATGAGACTTATCAAGCAAGCCTGACCCGACAAAAATTGGGTAACTTCTCTCACCGAGGTCTACAACTATCTTCTGCATTTTTTATTCCTTTGTGCTGCGACTCCTTCCTCAAATTCAAGAAGTGCGTCCGATAAGAAACGACAAACCACATCTTTCAACGGAGGATTTTATTCAATTGTCGATGAATTTCTTTAGCTATAAATCTAGCATTGCGCTTACTTGTTTCAATACTGATATCAGAAACTTCTTGATACAGCGGGTCTCGAACTGCAAAGAGCTCACGGATTTTAGTCTCTCTCTCTTCGACCTGCAGCAACGGCCTTGAATTGTCTCCACTCATTCGCCGAACTTGCTGACTGATCGAAGCTCTTAGGTAGACAACATCCCCTCTCTCACGAAGCATACGCCTGCTCTCTTCAGCCGTGATAGACCCTCCGCCGGTCGCAAGCACAATATTTTCCTTGCTGGTTAAGAAGTCGATCATCTTTCTCTCACGTTTGCGGAATCCAGCCTCTCCCTCGACGTCAAAAATCCATGGGATATCTGCACCTGTTGCTTTCTCAATCTCTTCATCGGAATCGAAAAAATCATGCTTTAGCAGCTCAGCCAATAATCGACCAACTGTCGTTTTACCAGCTCCCATAGGTCCAACAAGAAAGACGTTTTTTTCGTTAGCCATAATTATAAGATATCCAGTTTCTTGGGACTCAAAGCGCTTTACAAGCGATCTAACAATTGCCTTTCTCTACTCATTGTTTACCGATGTTTTCTTGCATGGCTTCAAAGCAATTATTATCATTTAAAAAATAAGTATAGCAGTGTATAAAATAAGTATCTGTCATGCGTCGCAAATAAAATTGATTTTCAAGCGGAACTAAAAGACGTCGTGACAAGAAGGCAGTTAGCTGCAAATCGCAATTGAGGCGAAAACACAGGGGCCATAGTTAGTGAAAACCCGTCTTGTCAGACCATTAAAAATCCTGTCAACACTTATATTAGTTGGCACAGCTGGCCTTCTTATGGTTAGCACCGCCGCATACCTATATTTAGCTCCGAGATTACCAGCAGCGGAAAACTATCGAGATGTAAGGCTTGAAACCCCTCTGAGAATATATACATCAGATGGGC
Source organism: Gammaproteobacteria bacterium (assembly GCA_002700775.1). Taxonomy (GTDB): domain Bacteria; phylum Pseudomonadota; class Gammaproteobacteria; order Pseudomonadales; family Pseudohongiellaceae; genus UBA9145. The sequence goes on from PAEL01000096.1 coordinate 5,875, forward strand.
TGCTGATTGATGAAATTGGAAATCGCAGAAACCCAGTGGCTTTTGAGGAAATACCCAGGGTTCTTATTAACGCACTAATAGCAACTGAAGATGCACGGTTTTATTCCCACCCTGGAGTCGATTTCCAGAGTCTATTGAGGGGTTTTTATGGTTTTATTCGAGGTGTTAATTTGGGTGGTGGCAGTACCATAACCATGCAGCTTGCAAATAATCTCTCTTTTGACAGCGACAACGTATATTTAAGAAAATTCAAGGAAATTCCTTTTGCTCTCCAAATTCAACAAGAATTAACAAAAGAAGAAGTTCTTACCCTGTATTTAAACACAATTTATTTTGGCGCTGGGGCTGATGGGATAGGAGCTGCCGCCTATATTTATTATGGCAAGCGTCCAGATGAATTAACATTAGCCGAGGCAGCAATGATGGTTTCACTTCTGCCCTGCCCGTCTACCTGTAATCCTCTCGCAAATCCTCAAAGGTCAATCGAACGTCGACGCACTCGACTCAAGAATATGGTTCGCGAGGGGATGATTGATGAGACCGCCTTTCTCGCGGCTGATGCTGAACCGATCACCGCTTCACCTCACGGCCGAAATATAGAAATTTCTGCACCATATGTCGCAGAGATGGTAAGAACAAATCTTTTTTCTCAATACGGTGAGAAAATTTACTCCGAGGGGTTCGAGGTCATCACCAGTATTGACAGCGACAAACAAATCGCAGCAACAGAATCCCTGGTTTTTGGTCTCGAAAATTACTATGACCGAAAACATGGGTACAGAGGACCGATCGAAACACTTACGGAAGAGGACCCTAAAGCTCTGCTAGAAAAGCTGTCTACAGTTTCTAATTACGGCAACCAAGAACCTGCGGTAGTCACGAGCGTAACCGAGAAAAACTTCAGTGCCGTACTGAAAAATGGTAAAGAAATAAAAGTTGAATGGGATGGAATGTCTTGGGCTTACGCTTTTCGAAGCAGAAACGAGGCTTGGCCTCCGCCATCTGAAGCCGCTGATTCAGTTACCGTTGGCGATTTAATTTACCTTAGAGCTAAAGGGCAGCATTGGGAGCTCGGCCAGGTACCAGATATCGAGGGAGCACTTGTATCGATTTCTCCTAAAAATGGGCAAATATTAGCTTTAGTCGGCGGATACGACTTTAAAAAAAGTCAAGTCAATAGAGTGCTAACGCCACGCCCCCCAGGCTCTAACTTCAAGCCGTTCGTCTACGGAGCTGCAATTGAGGAGGGATATACCGCGGCAACTCTAATTAACGATGCTCCAATTACCCGCGGAGATTATCGACCAAATAATTATGAAAATAATTTCTTGGGCCCTATGACTTTGCGTTATGCGTTAAAAGAATCACGAAATGTCCCCACCGTTCGTCTTTATGATCAACTTGGTTCCGAAAAATCTCTGTCGTTTGCGGCGAAACTTGGGATACCAACGGAGGATTTCCCGCGCAACGATCTCACAATAGCTTTGGGTAGTAGGGACGTAGCTCCATTAGATATAGTTACAGGATATGCCTCAATAGCTAACGGGGGGTTCAAAATCGATCCTTGGTTTATCAAGGAAATTAAAAACTTAGGGGGCGAGTCTCTTTTCAGCGCTGATCCCAAACAAGTCTGTGCTAACTGCAATGATGAAGATATACCGACAAAAGCGCCTAGGGTTTTAGATTCTCGTGTGGCGTTTATTCTTGGCTCGATGCTCCGCTCGGTCATCGAGGAAGGTAGTGGTGCTAGAGTAAATCGAGAGTTAAATAGAACTGACCTTAAAGGAAAAACCGGCACGACAAACGGGCCACAAGAATTGTGGTTCTCAGGTTTTAATGAAGACATAGCTACGACGATTTTTGTGGGCTTTGATCAACCCCAGCCTCTTGGAGAACAAGAGCAAGGAGCCACAGTTGCAGTCCCGATTTGGATAGATTACATGAGAAAAGCGTTAAAGGACCTACCGATACAGCCCACAAGAAAACCAGATGGCATTGTCGATAGACTAATTAATAAAAAGTCTGGGGAAGTCGCTACTCCCGGTGACTCCGGAAGCATGTTCGAATTCTTTCGAGTTGAGAACGCTCCAAAGGAGCAAACTGAATCAGAGAAAAACGGCTTCGAAGAATCGATCACTACCGAGACCTTGTTTTGATCTGATTACACGCGCCTCGTCGCGAAACGTTTTTTGAACTTATCCACCCGTCCACCGGAATCAAGAATTTTTTGCTTTCCCGTATAAAATGGATGGCACGCTGAGCAGACTTCTATAACAATGTCTTTACCCATAGTGGACTTAGTTTCTATCGTATTTCCACACGAACATGTCGCTTTCATCACATCATAGGATGGATGGATATCCGCTTTCATAATGAATTCTCCTCGACGTGAGACTGGCCGTCGCTATTACTAAAAAGTTTAATCTTACGTTAAAAACCGGCTAAACCCAGCATTCTCCGCTACTCAAACGAAAAAAGCGGCATCGCCCAGCAAATTAGGAACGCGATTCTAACAGAGAGAAGATTAGAAGCAAATAATAACCATATAATACCTTTTAAGCCTATCTAACCGAAATCATCTCAATTTTCTGTGATTAATCACTACTTCTTCCATAATCAAAGCGAAGAGCGACTCGATAAGACTTCCGTTCAACCCAAATTTCATACTGTATTCCCTCAACGAGCTTAGTTTTTCTGTTTCTCGCTGAGCATCCAACGCTTCAAGACTGTGCACTGCCTTAAGCTCTCCCACCTTTTTTGTAATTTCAAAACGCTTCGCCAATAAGTCAACTATCTGAAGATCTAATTGATCCAACTGCTGACGCTTAACATATAACTCCTCCGGTATCCCTGAGTTCATCATTTTACTACTCCTTATTTTCAACCAACTAATCAATCAGACCCGACACCTTTGCGACGCAGAAAACTTCTGGGTCTAGCCAATCACATGATGCAGTTGTGGGTCAATCACAAATTAATCTTACTGAGTTTTAGTCACCGTGGCTTTATAATGCCGGGATGGCAGATCCTAAATTTTTAAAAACGGGTGAGGGCAGCCCCGATAAATTATCTAACAGATACTTAGGTTTAATTTTGCGCGTAGCAATCCCGTCACCCTTGCGAACTCACTTCGATTACCTTCCCCCCAGAGGAAATTTATCGCAAATGGCGAGCCTAATGCCTGGAAGCCGGGTAATCGTGCCTTTCGGTAGACGACAAATTTTAGGATTTATTTTAGAGCACTCTAATGCTTCAAATATTGAGCTGACTCGGCTAAAAGTCATAACTCGTACCTTGGACGAAAAGCCCACGATAACACCGACGCTGCTAAAAACCCTTATCTGGGCTTCAGAGTATTACCAACACCCTATAGGCGAAGTCTTATTAGCAGCTATTCCGTCAGAACTGCGATCACCTCGCCTCAAAAGCAAGCAAAGCTATATCTGGAAAGCCCAAGATAATGCCAAAGCTTACTCCGACTTGCAGCGAAAACCACGTCAAATGGCACTTCTAGATTTAATCCGAACCGAAACAACTGGCATGCAAGCAAAAGATTTAAAAGCTCAGGGATTTGACTACGCGTTGTTATTAAAACTCGAGTCGAGTGGGTTGTTAAAAAGAGAACCCCTGCTTGACTCCGCAGATCCTTCAAAATTCTTAATGGTTAAAAAAGAAACGGTTTTAGACTCAAATGTGACTCTGAACTCGGAGCAAAAAGCCGCACTTAAATCAATCAATTCATCCCAAAATAATTTTGCAACATTTTTACTCGATGGAGTTACAGGCTCAGGAAAAACTGAAGTTTACTTAGAGGCTATCTCTCGACAAATTAAACTCGGCTTTCAATGCCTTGTTTTGGTACCTGAAATTGGTTTGACCCCTCAAACGTTTGATCGATTTAATAAACGGTTTAAATGTCCTATCATAATGTATCACTCAAATTTGTCCGCAAAGCAAAAGCTCATGGCTTGGTCTCAAGCTTGTGATGAAAGCCCTCTTATCGTGATCGGAACAAGGTCTTCTGTATTTCTCCCGATGCCGAGCCTAAGCTTGATTGTAATTGATGAAGAGCACGACTCCTCATACAAGCAACAAGATGGGTTTCGTTATTCAGCGCGAGATTTTGCTGTGATGCGAGCGCACAATGAGAGCTTTACAATAATTTTGGGGTCGGCGACCCCGAGCCTGGAAAGTCTTCATAATACGATTATTGGCAAATCTACTCGACTACAGTTGACTCGACCGGCAACCGAAGCTCCACCAAATACCACTCACATAGTCGATATAAACAGCATTTGCCTGCAGGAAGGATTTTCAAAACCAGTATTAGATCGAATATCAGAACATTTACTATTGCAAAACCAAATCCTTATTTTTATAAATCGACGAGGATTCGCCCCAGTTCTTCTCTGTAATGCGTGTGGCTGGACTTCAGAATGTGACTCCTGCGTTTCACGAATGACGGTTCATAGTAAACCTGCAAAACTGCGGTGCCATCATTGCGGCACAAACAGGTCGATTCCAACTAAGTGTCCGAATTGCAGCTCCACTAAATTAGAGACGTTCGGTATAGGAACCCAAAAAATCGAAGACTTTCTGACACATCGATTCCCATCAATACCTAAAATTAGGATCGATCGCGACACGACACGTGGAAATTTCAACCTCAATCAAAAATTAAGCGAAGTTTCATCTGGAAGACCCTGCTTGCTGATCGGGACTCAGATGTTATCTAAAGGTCATCATTTTCCAAATATTTCTCTCGTTGTTGTACTTGATGCGGATGCAGGACTCTTCAGCTCTGATTTCCGAGGTCAAGAGCAGATGACCCAGACACTAATCCAGGTGTCCGGACGTGCTGGTCGCGGCATAAATTCGGGCGAGGTAATAATTCAGTCTCGCCATCCGAATCACGAAACACTCAACCTAATAGCATCGCGCTCCTTTAAAAAGTTGGCGCAACTGCAACTCTTGGAACGCCAAAATACCGAACTACCGCCCTTCGCACATCTTTGTCTCTTACGAGGAGAATCAAAATATCTAAAAGATGCTTACGAGTTTTTAAACTCAATTTTAGCACTCTCTAACAATCTCAAATTAGCAAATAAACACGACATAGTCAGACTCGGCCCAATACCGGCACCCAGAGAAAAAAAGGCAGGAAGGTTTAGAGTACACTTAATTTTGAAAAGCAAAACACGCTCACTTTTGCAAAATCATTTAAAAGAGGTTATCGCTCTTGTTTTTGAAAGAGGCATTCCGAGAAAAGTTCGTTTTCACGTGGATGTAGATCCAATAGAAATGCTTTAAAACGTAAATGCAACTCTGTCACTTTACTTTATGCGGATTTTACCGATAAATGTGAGTGTGTTTAGTTTCCAAAGCTTAGATCTTCTAGGCATCAACAAGAAGAGCTACAAAAAATGAACCAAGATTTTGCGAAGATCCGCCCTGAACCCCTTTTGGATCGAAAGGTTGTTCAGGCACCACCCAAATGGCACCTGATGCTAGCAGGTATGTCAGTCGGCGTGGTGCTGGGTATCTGTGGTTGTGCTTTGTTTTACTTATCCGGGTTTATTCCCCCACTTGCACCTCGAACCTCGTCTATTTCAGCGAACGCTTCAGATATGAGGCCCACAGAGGAAGCTGATTCCGAAATTTTGATTGAACCAAAACTCGAACTTGAATTTTTCACCGCCCTCTCTGACTGGGAGGTACCAGTCAACACTATTCCTGTAAAAATTTCTCAACAGTCTGGCATAAATTTAGGAATAGATAAGCCTTTTACCGCTTACTTGCTGCAAACCGGGGCTTTTATCCAAAAAGAGTTGGCTGATACCGAAGCCAATCGACTTCAAGCTATGGGAATCAACGCACAAGTTAAAAAACAAGACCTTCCGGGGCGCATTCTTTTCCTAGTTCAGTCAGGCCCATATCAAGACAGCACCACGCTGAATGAAACAGAAAGACTGCTTCGAGAAAACCGAGTTCCGTCTATGAGGCTTTCAATTCAATAGTATTTTTCTCACGCAAGTGACTTGATTTTCATCAAAAACACACAATAATATCTCTTTTATTCTGTCAGCAATCGATCCTTCGATCCATGTAGAAAAGCAACGCTAGTTTTTTTAAAATCGCCAAGTATATCTGCAGGCGATACTTACGCCATCAGGAGGCCTATCTTGGAACAGTTCAGAGGCACTACCATCGTTTCAGTGCGACGTCGCAACAAGGTTGTTATCGCTGGTGATGGTCAAGTATCACTCGGAAGCACAGTTCTTAAGGGCAACGCAAAAAAAGTTAGAAGACTTTACGACGGGAAAGTCATTGCCGGTTTTGCTGGAGGCACTGCAGATGCGTTCACATTATTTGAAAGATTTGAGGAACAACTTGGTTTACATAACGGGAAACTCATTCGCGCTGCGGTAGAGCTCGCAAAACTTTGGCGAACAGAACGGTCTTTGCGTCGTCTAGAAGCAATGTTACTTATTGCGGATCGAGAGGCATCCTTAATAGTTAGTGGCAATGGTGATGTGATAGAACCCGAGGATTCCCTGATGGCGATTGGGTCAGGCGGGATGTACGCGCACTCTGCTGCAAAAGCTTTAATTAAAAATACCGAACTCGATCCCGAGGAGATTGCCAAAAAAAGTTTAGAAATAGCGGCTGAAATCTGTGTGTACACTAATCAAACACATGTAATTGAGACCCTCGAGTCGTAATATCTAATTCACTCCTTTAGTAACGTTCATGAATTTTTTGAGATTTAAAAAATGACACCTAGTGCAAAAATAATTCCACAAAGCAACGTGATGACCCCGAGAGAAATTACATCTGAACTTGATCGGCATATTGTCGGACAGGCTTCAGCGAAGCGTGCCGTTGCAATTGCACTTCGTAACCGCTGGAGACGTATGCAGCTTAGCGGAGATTTGAGAAATGAAATTACACCAAAAAACATTTTAATGATCGGCCCAACTGGAGTAGGTAAAACCGAAATAGCTCGCCGGCTAGCCAAACTCTCGAATGCGCCATTTATAAAGGTTGAAGCAACAAAATTTACAGAAGTAGGTTATGTCGGAAGAGACGTTGAATCAATGATACGCGACCTGACCGAAGTTGCAGTAAAAATAGTTCGGACTGACGCTATGAAGCGTGTTCAAAACAAAGCCTCTGATCGCGCAGAAGAGCGCGTACTCAATCTGCTTCTTCCGTTGAGTGAGAACGTAGATAGTGATGAAAAATCGAGCAGCACTCGTCAGGTATTTCGAAAAAAACTGAGAGAGGGCGTGTTAAACGATAAAGAAATCGAAACAGAAATAAGAGATAATCACTCTGAAATAGACATTATGGCACCTCCCGGCATGGAGGAGATGACAAGCCAACTGAAAGGAATGTTCTCCCAACTGAACAGTGTGAAGAAAAAACGTCGCCGCTTGACGGTCGAGGATGCGTTGAAAATTTTTAAAGACGAAGAGGCATCAAAACTCATAAACAGTGATGATATCTCTTCTCAAGCCACCGACTTGGCAGAACAAAGCGGCATCGTTTTTATAGACGAAATTGATAAAGTCTGCAGTAAGCATGACAATAATAGCCAAAGCGTGTCCCGCGAAGGGGTACAAAGAGATTTACTTCCTCTGATAGAGGGATCCACAGTAACTACAAAATATGGCAGTGTTAAAACCGATCATATTCTTTTTATAGCATCCGGAGCATTTCATTTAAGTAAGCCATCCGATCTAATCCCTGAACTACAAGGCCGATTACCTATACGCGTAGAACTCGAGGCTTTAACGGCCAACGATTTTGAGCGAATTTTGGTAGAACCGTATGCCTCTCTCACTCAGCAATACCAAGCTTTGTTAAATACGGAAGGTTTAGAGCTAAGCTTTTCAAAAGATGGAATTGAAGCAATTGCTGAGATGGCTTACTTGGTAAATAGCCAAACAGAAAATATTGGAGCTCGCAGACTTCATACCATTATGGAAAGACTTCTCGAAGAAATTTCGTTTTCGGCTGCCGACATGGCAATTGGAGATCAAAGCAAGCGAACGATTGATAAAGACTTCGTAAAAAAACAACTTAGTGAACTTGTGCACGATGACGATTTAAGCCGATATATCTTGTAACTAAATTCTTCGACTCTTGAATACATAGGTAAAACAAAAAGCTAAAAAATTCGAATGCGTCCAAAAAAAATTACCTTACATAAAGAAAGTGCTCAACTCGAATTCTCATACCCAAACGATGAGAGTTACGCGCTCTCTGCGGAGTTTCTCCGAATATCATCACCTTCCGCCGAGGTCCGCGGCCATGGACCTGGACAAGAAACCCTGCAAACCGGGAAACGCCTTGTCACTATTGAGAAAATAGAATCAGTGGGTAACTATGCCATCAAGTTGATATTTAGCGATCAACATAACTCGGGAATATATAGTTGGACTTATCTTTATGAGTTAGCAAAAAATCATGACGAATTATGGACCATATACTTAGAAAAAATGAAACAGGCCAAAGGCAGTCGCGAGCCATTGCCTCCCGGTACACAAGTCATTAATATAGTATAAATATTCGAAACCAAATATTCTTGACCCCCAGCTGATAACCCAGAGAAATCGATCCGCATGCCTGAAACATCCGCTCAAGGCCCGACTCAACCGACCCCTGATGAAGATACCACGCATTTCGGCTACGAAACGATACCGAAAGCCGAGAAAGAAAAGCGGGTAGGAGACGTATTTCGCTCCGTGGCTGCCCGCTATGACATCATGAATGACATCATGTCTCTCGGTACCCATAGACTTATGAAACGCATTACGATCGAATACAGCGGTTTAAAAGCAGGCCAAAGCGTACTTGATCTCGCGGGTGGGACAGGTGACTTCAGCCTTCGCTTTTCCTCCATCGTTGGGACGAGGGGTAAGGTTGTTCTCGCTGACATTAATGATGCTATGCTCGCTGTTGGTCGCGATCGAATTATTGATCAGGGGTCCTCTCAAAATATTTTTATTGCACAAGTTAATGCGGAATCATTACCTTTTAAAGAGAATTCGTTTGACTGCGTTTGCATCGCTTTCGGCCTACGGAACGTTACTAATAAACCCTCTGCGCTCGATTCTATGTTCAGAGTATTAAAGCCAGGCGGGCGAGTCTTAATTTTAGAGTTTTCAAAACCGAAGAATGAACTCGTAAAAAAAACGTACAGGGCATTTTCTGCCCTTTGGCCTCTTGCCGGTAAGATCGTTGCAGACGATTCAGAAAGCTATCGATATTTAGTTGAGTCAATTCGCATGCATCCCGATCAGGAGACGCTGCAAACCATGCTTGAGGATGCAAATTTTAAGGAATGTAAATATTACAATTTGTTGAACGGAGTATGTGCTATTCACATCGGTTTTAAACCTTAAATTTTACGAGTTTTTTTAGATGCCTTCCTTAACTGAAACTTTCATTACTCAAACGATAGAAATGCTTTTAAATGAGGCAATAGCTCGCGACGAACGCTCTAAATCATTACTAAAAAGACTAGAAAATAAAAGCTTTGAATTTTTCGTTACAGATATTCAGAAAAGCATTAGTCTTATTTTTTTGGAATCTAAAATCACAATACGAAGTGCCCGATCCTGTGAAAGCGGTCAACTTCCTGACGTTATGATAAGCGCAAGCTTTTTAAATTTTATTGACCTTTTGCTTACAAGCGATAAGACTAAAAAAATCGTTAGTAAAAAATTCGAGCTCAACGGTGACGCGAATTTGGCTAGTCAACTGAATTCGGTAATTGAAAAAATTGATTTCCGTTGGGACGATCTTGTTTCTTTAGTGGCCGGTGATATAGTTACCAGCCAGGTCGTAAAAAAAACCGCAAAAATTAACAAATTCCAATCTGAGAGCTTAAAACGCATAGCAACTAATTTTGACGATTTTCTGTCTGAAGAGCTTAAATTCACTCCCAATGAAAATCGAATGGAAGCTTTAGGCGAGAGTATTGATGAAATACGCCTTAAGTTAGATCGTATCGAAGCGAAGGTTTTACATATTTCTAGAAAGCTTCAATCAAAGAATTCGCTTAAAACCACATCTGTTGTGACTGCTACGCGTTGATGATATCTTCGGGCCCTGAAAATATTTGCTGAGAATACCGGCTGTGACTTTTTTATATCGCCTACACCAACTGCTAAACATCATTGCAAAATATGGCTTAGACGACTTCCTAAAGGATCTACCGAATACTGCTCTTATAAAAATAGCACTCGCACCTTATAAGACAAAATGGGCATTTAGCAGCAGGACGCGTAAAGGAGATATTGGTAAGCGAACTCGACTTGCAATTGAGGAGCTTGGACCAATCTACATCAAATTAGGACAACTGTTTTCGACAAGACCAGACTTTATTGACCCCACCATCGCCAATGAACTTAAATTGCTTCAGGATTCAGTTACACCATTTCTCAAGCCGTCAATCCACGAACTTTTACATGATTATCTCGGACCCTCATCTGCAGATATTTTTTCCGACATTGAAGAAACCCCTCTAGCATCGGCTTCCATCGCACAAGTATATGCGGCAACTCTAAAAACTGGAGAGAGGGTCGTTATTAAAACAATCAAGCCAGGAATCGTTTCTGTTATAAAAACCGACCTAGGTTTGTTGAAAAAAATTGCAGCCATTATCGAGTCTCAAACCCAATTCGGTCGGCGCTTGAGATTAACAGAAGTTTTATCAGATTATGAAAAAGTGATACTTAATGAAACCAATCTTCAAATTGAAGCTGCGAATACAACCAAATTAGATAGCAATTTTGCTGAATCAACTAATCTCTATGTTCCAACAATCTATTGGGAATACACACGGCAGAACGTAATAGTCATGGAGAGAATAGATGGGATTCCGGTGACGAATACCGCCGAATTAAAAGCTCATGGTATCGATTTAAAGACTCTTTCTGAAGTTGGTGTAGATATATTCTTTACTCAAGTTTTCGATCATAATTTTTTCCATGCGGATATGCATCCTGGAAATATTTTTGTCTCAAAGAATCATAAAAAAGACCCTCAATATATTGCGATTGATTGCGCCATCATCGGGACACTTGAGGTTGCGGAGAAAAATTACTTAGCAAGGAACTTATTAGCGATATTCAATAGGGACTATCATGAGGTTGCAAGGTTACATATTGAAAGCGGATGGGTTCCAGAAGCCACAAAAACACATGAATTCGAGACGGCAATCAGGTCTGTTTGCGAACCAATTTTTCAAAAACCGCTAAAAGAAATCTCATTTGGACAGCTACTAGTCAGTTTGTTTCAGACATCAAGCACTTTTGATATGGAGATACAGCCCTCTCTTGTTCTTTTGCAAAAAACTCTGCTTCATGTTGAAGGCTTAGGAAGACAACTTAATCCTGACCTTGATTTATGGGAAACAGCAAAACCGCATTTAGAACGTTGGAACAGCCGTCAGCTAAATCCAGTTGTGTTTGCAAAAAAAATGAAAGATTCTCTTCCTGATCTTCTCGGTGAAATGACAAACCTCCCAGCGTATATATCAGCTTTTCTCGGCTTAAACGAAATTGCGGCCCTAAAACGGAAAGAACTTTTATTGCGAGAGCAAACTCACAACCGAGAAAAGCATAATAAACTCAGAATTTTTCGCTTGTCTGGGATTGTATTTGTTGTTTTAGGCTTGAGTTTCTCTCCACTCGTTGACGTAAGTATTTTTGAACTTGATAACGTACGAATAATTATAAGCTCGGCCTTTATTGGGTTAGGAGGATGTCTTTTGTATTTTTCACGCTGAAGTAGCATACTAAGCACATGTCAGCATATCTGGAAGATATAAAATTTAACGAACGAGGCCTTGTTCCCGTGGTCACTATAGAGGCTGGGACCTCCGAGTTGCTAATGGTCGCATGGGCAAATAAAGAAGCAATTGCAGCTACGGTTGAAGAGAAGCGGGCAGTTTACTGGTCGCGATCCCGAACAAAAATTTGGCGAAAAGGAGAAGAGTCAGGCAATGTACAAAAGCTTGTCGAACTTCGATTAGATTGCGACAATGACACAGTGTGCTATATCGTTGACCAAATTGGGGGCGCCGCATGCCACACAGGTCGTAAGTCATGCTTCTTCAAATCCCTCAATAACGGCACATGGTCAAACTGTCTCGATATAAAAAATATAGGTTAACCTACGATGGGTTTTGGTTTATCAGAACTAAGAGAGATCTTAGAGGAAAGGAAGAAGAGCAACCCCGAAACTTCATATGTTGCGAGTCTGTACAGTAAGGGTATGGATAAAATTCTTGAAAAGGTCGGAGAAGAAGCAACAGAAACAATCTTGGCGGCCAAGAATTATAAAGACTCTAGTGCGGATGCAAAAATACAAAAAAAGACAGAACTAGTTAACGAAACGGCCGATTTATGGTTTCACTCTATGGTAATGTTGAGTTATCTTAATATTAGCCACGACGAGGTCTTGCAAATTTTAAAGCATAGATCAGGAATCTCAGGCCATAAAGAAAAAGCCGGCCGAAATTCTGACTAAATTCGCCGAAATTGTCTATTAAATTGATTAATTGCGCAGAAATAAGGAGAAAAGCATGGGCCTAGGTGGAATCGGAGTTTGGCAATTACTGATTATCTTAGCTATTGTAGTAGTCCTATTTGGAACAAAAAAGCTTAAGGGAATCGGAACTGACTTAGGAGGCGCGATAAAAGGTTTCAAAGGCGCTTTGAAAGAAGACAGTAACACTTCCAAAAACGAGGAAGAAGTGTCGCCTTTAAATGAGCCAACCGCAACA
>PAEL01000097.1 GCA_002700775.1 Gammaproteobacteria bacterium
CTCTTGATCAGATAACCGCCGAGAACGTTGGAACCCTAGAGCTGGCTTGGAGTTTTTCAACAGAAAGCTTTGGTCCCACAACCGACTTTAACAACCCATCGACTCCCCTAGAGGTTGATGGGGTGCTGTATGCAGACATCGCCGCGACTCGTAACATCGTTGCCTTAGACGCCTCGACTGGCCAGGTCCTTTGGCTTTGGCGGCCTCAAGAAGGAAAACGCTTTGACAATGCCCCACGTAAAGGTGCGGGACGTGGCCTCGCGTTTTGGAGGGATGGTGACGAGTCGCGAATATTAGACATTACGCCCGGCTTCCAGCTGATATCGTTAGATGCAAAGACAGGCATTCCAGATCCAAACTTTGGAATGTCGGGCAAAGTTGACTTGTTTGATGGACTCCGTAACTCAGAAGGCTTTGACTATATCGACATCGGCAGCTCAGCACCTCCGTTCGTGATGAATAACGTCGCAGTAGTTGGCCCAGCGCACGCTGTAGGAATGAGGCCCAGGTCTAAATCAAACGTGAAAGGTGATGTCAGGGGTTTTGACGTTCGAACTGGCGAGCTACTATGGACCTTTAAGACCATCCCAGAGCGCGGCGAAATTGGCTATGAGACTTGGTTAGATCGAGGCATCGAGTTTACCGGTAACGCAGGAGTTTGGGCACCAATGTCAGGCGACCCTGATTTAGGGCATGTGTATCTGCCTGTCGAATCGGCAACCGGTGACAGATTTGGCGCGGATAGGCCAGGTGATAACCTTTTCTCCAGCTCAATCGTCGCATTAGATATCCAGACGGGGGAACGGCAGTGGCATTACCAACTAACACACCATGATATTTGGGACTGGGATATTCCTGCGGCTCCCGTGTTAGCTGATTTACCAAACGGTCGAAAAATATTAATGAGTGTTACCAAGCAAGCATGGGTGTACACCTTTGACAGAATTACAGGAGAGCCAATCTGGCCAATTGAGGAGGTTGAAGTCCCTGCTGGAGATGTTCCAGGAGAATGGTATTCTCCAACGCAGCCATATCCAACCCGTCCTGCGCCCTTTGATCGTCAAGGTTTTACTGAGGATGACCTAATTGATTTCACCCCAGAGCTCAGAGCATTGGCATTAGAGGCCATCTCTGACTTTCGATTAAGTCCAAGCGTTTACTCACCCCCGTCACTTCTTGAAGCCGAAGATGGCACACGAGGCACGCTCGGCCTGCCTTCCTCTACTGGAGGTGCAAATTGGGAAGGTTCTGCGATTGACCCTGATACGGGGATCTTATACGTGCCTTCCAGAACGCAACTAGGAGTTCTTTCATTGGGGAAGGATGAGAAATCAGATCTTGCGCTGAGCCAATCCTATGGCGTCAGGATTCCCCGCATTAAGGGCTTAGAAATTGTAAAACCGCCCTACGGCCGGATTACAGCAATTGACATGAACACCGGTGATCACCTTTGGCAAGTGGCGAACGCAGATACCCCTGACAAGATAGCAAATCACCCCGATCTCAAAGGGGTTGACATCCCACGTACAGGGGTGCCGACGCGCGCTGGAATTGTAGCTACGAAGACGTTGTTATTTGCCGGTGAAGGTGGTGGAGGTCCTGGGGCGAGTCCGGTACTTCGAGCTTTAGACAAGAGAACCGGGGAGATAGTTGCCGAAATAGATCTGCCTAACCCCCAATCTGGCCTACCGTTTACATATGAAAATGATGGAAAACAATACATCGCTATGTTCGTCAGCGGGGGTGGCAAGCCCGCCGAACTCGTTGCTTATGCGTTGCCGTAACAAGATAATAGGAGTCCGAACCAAAATGATGAAGCTAAGTATTAAAAGTGTTTTATGTCCAGCATTTCTTGTGATCGCGCTCCCTTCTAGCGCTGCTACTTGGATATTAGATCCGGGGGAATCTCGCGTGATATTCGAATACAAATACGGTGCTGACCCCTACGAAGGCGAGTTTAAGGGAGTTGAAGCTCTATTCGATATCGACCCGTTGAAGCCCGGGAGCTGCAATTTTTCAGTCACTATACCGATCGAGAACATTTATGTAGAAGACTCTCCCGAGGCGGTCGATTATCTTCTCGATTACGAACTTTTTGATGTCGACACGTGGCCAACTGCAACCTTCGGAGCCGAAAAGTGCAGGCTGGAGTCGGTTAGTTCGTTTGTAGCGGATGGAACGCTTACGATTCGCGATCAGACTCACCCGCTAAGCTTCCCCTTTGACTTTGAAATCACCACAATCGACGGACAGGTTGGTTTCCATTTAACGAGTGAGGTCACTATAGAAAGATTGAAATATGGCGTGGGCCAAGGTTATTGGGCAAACACTGGCGAAATAGCCAACGATGTCACGATTAAAGTCGACGTGTATGCAGTCCAACAGTAATCCGTAAGCTGACAATAGGGAAAGGTAGAACCAATGTTTGACACATCATCTAGAACATTCTTCAAAGTTGTAATTTTTTTCGGTGGCCTTAGTCTTTTAGCTGCATGCGAGCGAATTCTTACACCAGATTTTGAAACCGAATTAACGGAACTTAATGCTGGACAATACATCCTCGACCCAAATCATGCCTCCCTCATTTGGAAAATAAACCATCTTGGTTTCTCAACCTTTGTTGGTCGCTTCAACGACATAGAAGCTTCGCTGGATTTTGATCCTGAAAATATTCAAGACTCATCGCTCGAGGTTATTATTAATACAGCGGGGTTGGATATTAATAATCCCGAATTTGAGGAAGAACTTAAGGGGTCGAACTGGTTTGATGTTGAAAATTTCCCGCAAGCGACCTTTGCGTCCACCTCTTTTGTTGAATCTAACGGCAATTCTTTCGTCTTTGAAGGAGATTTGACACTGCTTGGGACTACAGCCCCGGTAACGCTTAATATTAACTTTAATGGAGGCGGACGTAATTTCCTTACTCGCAGTAATACGGTTGGTTTTTCGGCATCTGCAACCTTCTTAAGATCAGCATACGGGCTAGATCGATTTACTTCTTTCGGAGTCGGAGACGAGATCGAATTAGAGATACACGTAGAATTTATGGAACAAAGCTAAGTGAAAAATTTGTGTGTTCTATTTCGACTTAGGTAAGAAATTCATCAGTCAGCGCAATATTGCACTGACCCTCTTCCTTTTTTAGTGCCTCAATTCCGGGCACCATTTCTGGAGATTGTTGTGCCGAACAGATGCTCATGGCCCGGCAACGATAAGGATTATATCCGTTATCATGACGAGGAGTGGGGCATTCCAGTCACAGAGGACCGTCGCCTTTTTGAGTGCCTTTGCTTGGAGGGACAACAGGCTGGACTTAGTTGGATTACAGTTCTTCGGAAACGAGATCGCTACAGAAAATGTTTTTTTAATTTCAAAATCAAACGATGTGCTGAGCTCACCGATGATTACGTAGATGCACTTCTGCTGGATGAGGGCCTAATTAGAAGCCGCCCCAAACTTCTCTCCATCCGACTGAACGCGAGAAAGACTCTAGCTATACAGTCCGAATTTGGGAGTTTTCACAAATACATCTGCGGTTTTACCCTAGGATCAACAGCAAAAACTATATTTGAAGATCAATCGGAGATTCCAACTACGACGGCGACAAGTCAACGAATGGCCGCAGATTTAAAGAAACGGGGTTTTAAATTTGTTGGTCCTAAAATTTGTTATGCCTACATGCAGGCTATAGGCATGGTCAACGACCACATTACCTCTTGCTTCCGTTTCAAAGAATTACATGATGAAAAGGCTAGCCGGTAACCCGAGCATATTTGCCCCCAGTTTAACTTTGCCTAAACGTGACGCTGCTAGAAATTACCTCCCGGAAGGTACGAGTTTTATTCGCGGGAACAGCGGGGTCTTCGTAACCGAAACAGATACCAAATAAAATCTTAGTCCCATCCTTAATATCAAATGCATCTCTTACCAAATCTGGATAATTGCGCATTGTCCCCATAGGACAACTCGCTAACCCGTGAGCTACCAACGTGAGCATAAACGTCTGCGCATACATGCCGACATCTAAAGCGACCGTCGCACCAAACTCAGGGTTCATTCCAATAAATGCTATGTGTGGTGCATCAAAAAACTCAAAATTCCGAACAATCGCCCTAAGTCTGCCTTCTTTATCCTCCCGCTGAATATCCATGTTCTTATAAAGGGCCACCGCGCAATCGACTTGTCGTTTGCGGTATTCTCCACTGAAGTCTCCTCTGTAAGGATAATCCGAATTTGGCTTAACGCCCCCCACCGTGTTAGCAACCATTTGATCCCGCAACCTGTCCTTAAGCGCGCCGGATGCAACATAAACCTTCCAAGGCTGCACATTACAGTTAGAGGGGGCCATTTGCGCTATTTCAAAGATTCGATCGAGAATTTCATGCGGCACCGGCTTATCTAAGTAACCGCGAACAGAATGTCGCGCATAAATAGAAGTAATCAAATCTACTGCTGGGTCGTCACTCATTCTATGGGGTTTGTCGCTAAATTTATCTTCCACGCGGCACCTATTAAACGGTAAGAATACGTATTCATATTTTGTAAAACGTCTTCAATGGTTAACTGAGTATTCGACCGCCATCGACGTCAACAGTCGTACCGGTTACGAATCTGTTTCGCATGACGAACAGAACTCCCTCCGCTACCTCTTCTGAGGTTCCAGCACGGGGTATCAGGTGAGTTGATGTCATACCGGCCAAATTCGCCGCTTTCTGATCACCCATAGCGTCAAACATTGCGGTATCGACGGTCCCAGGCGACACAACATTTACCCTGATGGGCGCCAATTCCACCGCTAGGCAACGAGAGAGATTTTCTACAGCGGCCCCAACACAACTTAAAGGTGATTGAGCAGGTTTAATTTTGCGCGCGGGAGAACCTGATACAAGTGTTATTGAGGAGGTTTCAGTAAGGTAGCTTGCTCCAGTTCTTACGACTTTGCAGTAACCCCACAACTTGTCGTAGGCCGCTTGGAATTGGTCCTGCGTTTGTTCTAAGAATGGTTTTAAAGTTCGTTCCCCCCCAACTGCGGCAGACACAAGATGATCAATACTTCCTACTTCCTTAAAAATTTTCTCCATTGATTCTGAGTCATGGGTGTCCGCTTGACGAACTTGAAAAAGACCTTCGCTCGCGATAATAGCCTTATCAATATGTGATTGAGATCTTCCCGCCGCCCAAACTTTCGCACCAGCCGCTGTCGCCATGTTCGCAACGGCAAGCCCTATTCCTGCCGTACCACCAATAACCACAATTTTTTTACCTTCTAGAGAACTTGTATCAATCGACATTCCTAACTCCTTTTTTTATTTTCAATACACAGCTAATATTCAGTCATTAATTAGAAATAGTACCATAGGTGATTAGAACGACGCCTAAATTTTACTATTCAACCTGCGCATAAAAGCTTGTAACTAAAAGAGGATGCTCCACAGCATACATAATGAAAATTCTTCTTACTAAAACTATTTGGGCATGTGTTTTGAGTACAAATCTTATTCTTCTCGCTAGTTGCATGAATTGGGTGCAACTGCTCCCCGAAGGTAGTCAGGTCAGTCTTAGAACAGCGACCGAAATTGACAACTGTCGGCGAATTGGCTCCACATCGGCGCAAACATTAAGCAAGCTATTCATTGTCGAAAGAGGTGCCGAAAGGCTACAAACCGAATTATTAACACTTGCCAAAAATCAGGCCAGCAGGATGAATGCGAATACCATCGTGCCCGAATCTCTGATCAAAGAGGGCAAGCAACAATTCGGTGCGTATTCCTGCCCTTAAGCCTTTGAGTCCTCCTCATGATCAAGATCAATCGGTATCCGCCTATTGACCATATGACCAATAATGCTATTCTGGTCATATGGTCAACTCGATAACAGAGCTATTCGAAGAACAGGCAAAATTTCTAAGCCTAGACAGTGCCGAGAGCGCCAAAGGACAGGTGCAACGCAAAATAATTCAATCAGCGACGAAGCACTTCGTGCAATTTGGATATCGGCGGGCCAGCATCGCAGATATCGCCCAGAGCGTGGGCATCGGAAAAGGAACAATATATCTTCATTTCAAGAGCAAAAACGAAATATTCCTTTGTTGTCAACTTGTGGAGGAACAGCAACTTTTACCAAAATTCGAGAATATTGAAAAAATGCACGAAAAAGAACGTTTCTCAGCTTTTATTGAAGCGTACTTAAATTTTGTAACCTCAGCCCCGCTAACCAGAGCCCTACTTGCGAGACCCCAAGATTTTGCTTTCTTGGTGGATGAACTCGAACCGAACCGGACCAAATATTTGCGCTCTAAGGGGGAAGAGTACCTAGCCAAAACCCTCATCAACCCAATAGCTCAAAATGTAAATCCAGAGGAACAAATAGGCATTGCAAAAGTTGTCAGCATGGTGATCCATGCCATTGGTCATCTCCCTGATTCAATGCTGGAGATATTCGATATAAAGGCTGCTGATTTTATAGAAATCCTTACAAAAATATTAGAGCAAGGCACTAAGAATACAAAAAGCAACTAATCGGAGCGAAAACAAATGGAAAAAGTTCTTCTTAATCTCACGGAAATATTCGGGAAGATTCCGAACCATATTATTCGCCTTCGAAAACAGGTCTTATCGGTCTTATTCTTAATTTCGGTGTTCCTTATATATGGCGTTTTTAGCCTTACCGTCTTTGACATGTCCACCGACAGCTTTTTGGAAGAAGAGAATCCTGCCCAGATAGCACTCGATGAATTTAGGCGTCAATTTGGTGGCGATGATTCGGTTTTTATTATTTATTCTCCGAAAGACGGTAATGTTTTTTCTCGAGCATCGTTGACTTCCGTACAAAAACTTACTGACGATTTGATTAACTGGGTAGAATTGGACAAGAATGAGTATCCCGACGTCAATTGGAGTGCACTCGCTCACGTGCGCCGCGTTCAATCAGTCGCAAACGTGAGGGTCCAAGAGAGCATTGGTGACACTCTCAAATCTGACAGGTTAATTCCACGAAAATTGCCTGCGGATGAGATTGGTCTTCAGAAACTCCAAACAAAAGCGCTAGGTCAGCGCGACTATGTCGGAGCCTTTTACTCCGAGGATGGCGAGTTTGGAGCAATACTTGTTCAAACAGACTACGGTACAATTCCCTTAGAGGGATATGAACCTTTAGTCGACATGGCTGGAATCGAACTAGCGTCCGAGTTTGGAAGTTTTGATTTATCTTTTGATGAAAATGCACTTGTTCAGAACGTTGAGTTCCAAGACACCGATCAGCTTGAATATTTCTCTTTTGATACAGCACTCAAAGCAATTTATCAGAAATACGAAACTGATCTAGATTTTTATCCCGTTGGCACGCCAGCAATTATGGGGCAGATGCAGGGCGTGCTCAATCAGATGGCAGTTCTTGGCATGCTGATGATTTTGATCTTCTCTGTTCTTTTGTGGGTCCTGTTCCGATCAGGAAGCGCTTTAGTGTGGCCCATGGTCACAATAGCATTAAGCGTTGCATGGTGCTGGGGCGTAACGGCCTGGATGGGAACCACAATATCGACAATGATCGCACTCACCGTATTACTTATTTTTGCCGTTGGGATCGCTGACTGCGTGCATGTTATGAGCGCTTACTTTACTTTCAGGCGAGATGGAGAAGAGCATTATAAGGCTCTCTCCCGCGCTTATGAGAAAGTTGGCTTAGCTATTTTACTTACAACATTGACTACGGCTGCTGGTGTGTCTGTCTTGGCAACTTCAAACCTTGAGCCGATAAAAGTCTTCGCGTTCATGTCCGGACTTGGCGTTTTTTTGGCTTTTTTCTTCACTATAATTCTGCTTCCACTCCTTCTGGACCTCTGGCATCCCGGTGCCGTAGGTACCCTTGAAAAGCAAAGCATAGCCGACAAGATCGGATTTAAGTGGAACTCTCTTATAGTCGGCAGGAAGCTACTCATTGGATTCCTCACCGCTTTAGTTATATATTTTTCTCTAGGCTTACTTCTCGGGTCTTTCATAAATTTCATAATCGGGCTGACTTATTGGATACTGAATTCTCAAAAGGAAATACTCAATAACGTTCCAAGCTTTGTCCAACGGTCTCCGTATCTTATTCTTGCAACCTTTGCCTTTGGTTTCATCATTTGCGCGTATGGCACCACTAAGATTCTAATTGATACAAATATTGCTGAGATGTTTAAGAAGGGGCATCCTTTAACCGTCGCGGTCGAAGTTGTTGATCAGAATATGTCGGGCGCTCAAAATATGGAAATTATGATCGACACTAAAGTTAGCGACGGGATGCTTGATGCGCAGTTACTTACTGCAGTTGATAGCCTTCAGCGCAGAGTTGAGAGTAAATACCCCGAAATTATTGGTCGGACTAATTCCTTAGCCAATATCGTGAAAGATACTAACCAAATAATGAACGACGGGAACCCAGATTTTTATAGGATACCAGAATCAAACCAAGCGATTTCGCAATTACTCTTTATGTTTAACAGCGCTAATCCTGAAGATCGCCGAAACCTTGTGTCAGACGATTACAGTCGTTCACACATAGCTATTACCGCGAGAAATCTCGGATCATATGAATACAAAGCACTTTTCGAGGACATATCTTTGGATGTCCAAGAAACCTTTGACGGCGTCGGCGAGAAATTCCCAGGTTTAGATGTAAACCTTACAGGGAGTATGGCCACATTGATGGTTATGGCTGATGAAATAGCTAATTCACAATTTAATAGCTTTGCCTTAGCCTTGCTGATCGTAAGTTTAATCATGATTTTTTCGCTGGGCTCTTTAAGAGGCGGGCTAATGGGTATGATTCCTAACGCGATACCGGCGTTTCTAGCCTTCGGATTAATGGGCCTTCTTGGTGTTCCGCTAGACACAGATACACTGTTAATAGCCCCGATTATTTTAGGTATTGCCGTGGACGATACGATTCATTTTATGACACATTACCGAGTGGAACTCAGCAAAACTGGCAGCATTGCAGAAGCTCTCGAGAGTGCAATAAAAGAAGTCGGGCAGGCGGTAATGTTTACAACCATGGTCATTGGCCTAGGGTTCGCCGTGCTGAGTTTTTCAGACTATTTAGGAATGGCAAAGGTTGGATTTTTTGGGTCCATCGCAATATTTGTAGCCTTACTTTGTGACCTTCTACTCATCCCCGCAATGATCATAATCTTCAAACCGAAGTTTGGAGTAAAAAATGCCGACACTACGATTGACTATCAAGGAGCAGCGATATGAATTCAAACCAATTTTATAGCGTGTTTAGTCTGATATTTATGGCCAGCTTCACCGTGAGTGTATTAGGCCAAGAGATCACAGGGCTTTCGATTATGCAGCTCGTTGACGATGCACAGCGTCAAACTAACAATTCCTCTTTTAATAAAATGCAACTTTCAAGCTGTAAATTTGGAGTCGCCAGTGGCCGTATAACTTGCGCAGAAAAGCCCAGGGTAAAATCCTTAGAATCTGTTGCAAAAAACTATGGCCCGAATTTAAAAGACACAAAAAGCGTGACAATAACCATAGAGCCACCCTCGGAGAGAGGCATCGGTATGCTGAACTTTACCTATGACGAGATCGGCAGAGACAATGAAACATGGCTCTACCTCTCAGCGATAGGAAGGGTAAAACGAATCGCCAGTGGAGACTCAGATGAGGAAACAGAGCCGGCCTCCTTGTTCGGTTCAGAGTTTACCACTGAAGACACTGAAACAGGAAAACTAGAGGAGTATTCATTTGAAATTTTGGATGAAACAGAGATAGCTGGTCGCAAAGTTTGGAAGATAGAAATGACTCCCAATGAGGAGCGTTCAAAAAAAACCAGGTACTCCCGCCAGATTCACTATATAGATAAAGAGAGACACGTCGCTCTTCGTTCAGAGATGTATGACCGATATAACAAAGAAGTAAAAAGATTGATGGCCGCTCGAGTAGAGCTTGTCAACGAAGTGTGGATGGCTCGCTCTTTAACAATGATGAATCTGGTCACCAATCGACTTTCGAATATGGCTTTTGTTGAAATTTATACCGACGTTACGATTGATGATGAGTTCCTGACACAACGAACACTTACCGACGTTGCCTTCCGTGAGACAGAACTTGAAAAGTTAAGACTTATTCTCGACTAAGGAAAAATTAATGAGTAGTCGATTAGGAAGAGCGAGAACTAAGACAACGCGACTTTATTCATTCATTTTCTTGTTTGGGGTGATTTATGGTCAAGACAATTCAAACAAATCCCTAGACGACATACTCCTTGATGACAATATAGACTTTGCGTTTGACGACTCTATCTTTAACAGCCCCTTTGAGACAGAGCAAGAATCGTCAACAAATGACTGGTTAGATAACTTTACAATTAAAGTAAGTCAGCAGCTTTACTCGCAAATCAATCACCACCGAATACCAATCACACCGACACTATCGATAGACAGGAAGAGAGATTTAGAAATTAATCGACTCGGTACTAATGTTCGTTACCAAAATGTTTTTGCCCCTGGCTGGCTACTCCAAGCCAGCGCTCAATTGCGGCTACATTGGGCCGGAGATTATCAATCTGAAGTCGAAAACAAAAACTTTGAGTGGGAGTTTCGAGGTAACGAATTATTCTTACAGCGCAGCTTTGCAAACCAAACAATAAAACTCGGAAGGCAAACCGTAGTTTGGGGCGAAACTTTAGGCAACTCGGTGCTCGATGTTATTAATATAAATGAATTTAGAGATTTCAGTATCATTGACATCGAAGATGCCCGATTAAATCAATGGCTTTTAGTTTGGGATTTTTTTGGTGACGACAGCGATTTTTCATCTTTCATCAATTTTTTCCCGGAATTTAACCCTAACCCTGTCCGAGGAAGTCCTTTTTTTTTCGAAATGCCATTCGATCTAACCGAGTATGACCGCGAAGGCGATCTTATATTTGAGGTAGGTACAAAATGGAAACGGTCTTTCAAAGGCAGCGATGTTTCTTTGATGGCAGCCTACCTTTACGAAAATCAATTGAGCTTTGACGTGCCTAGCGAGGCATTTAAAAACCCTAAGCCAAAGGTTAACGACTTCGTTTTGTTTGGGTTTAGCGTTAACCGAGCTCTTGGAAAGCTACTACTAAATCTTGACATCGCTTACAGTCATGATGTCTTACTCGGTAGTTTCAATTTTTTGAGTAATACTTCAATGAACTCAGGCTCTTCGTCAAAAGCTAATAGGTTAGGAACATCTTTTGGTTTCGAGTACGCTGTCAACAACAACCAGAACATATCAATCGGCATACAGGCGCAAAAACTCACAAATATTGACAGTACTCCGCTTGATAATTTCTCGGGTAATGAGAGAAAAGTTTTTGGTAGTTGGCTCGCGCGGTATAGTAACGCTTTCAACAATGGCAATCTAACTGTTAGCTCAACTTTGCAAGGGGATTTGAAGGGAGAATCTCTTCTCGCTTTAATGGATGTCACTTATAACTTGAATGATAAATGGGCAATAAGCACACAAATCATAAGCATCTCAGCAGCCGATAACTCCCCACTGTTCCTATTCAGTGAAGATGTACGCTTGGGGGCAACAGTAAGTTTCTCTTTTTAGATAACTGACGCCACCTAGGTCATTGGCGATTAAAAATCTCGTCATCAAATTCCCCTTCCCAATTTGCGACAGCCGTCGAAACTGATAAATCACCTCCGATATTCACGGCTGTCCTCAACATATCGAGCGGGCGATCAAATGGAAGAATAAAACCTATCACAATAGCAATTTGTTCAGGGGTAATTCCCACGGCACCCATAACTGCTGCCATCAGGAATAGAGAGGCCCCAGGGACAGCTGCGGTTCCTACTGACACCAAGGTAGTCGAGCCCGCCATGATGGCATAATCTGCCAAGGTTAGTTCAACTCCGAACGCTTGAGCCGCAAAGACGGAAACAATTCCTACATATAACGCGGTTCCGTCCATATTGATCGTGGCCCCTAATGGGAGCACGGTCGAAGCCACAACAGGCTTTATCCCAAGCTTATTCTCTGCCACTGACATGCTGACCGGGAGCGTTGCAGAACTTGAAGAAGTCGAAAAAGCGACTAACATCGCGTCGCGCGCTCCCTTAAAAAACGAGCCCGCAGACAAGCGCAAAACGATTCGCATCATAATAAGGCCATGAATAATTAACATATGGGCAGCACAAGCTAGCACCACACAAACTACCAGAATAACAACATCAAGGAGAGCCGAAACTCCCTGATTACCCGCAACCGAAGCTATTAATGCAAAAACCCCAAAGGGAGCGACCTCCATAACCCAATGCGTAATTTTTAACATCATTTCAGTGCTCGCATTCATTAACTCGGATACAGGCCGTCCTTTTTCACCAATGACGAGTAGGCTAATGCCAACTAACAACGCGAAAAATATGATCGCCAGAATATTGCCTTCAGCCAGAGCTGCAATGGGATTTGAAGGAACAATACTCAACAACCTTTCCGACAACGGAATGGGGGCTTGGACTGAACTTGGCACAGCTAAACTCAAATCAACACCGATGCCAGGTTGTAAGTAAGCAGCTAGAGTCAGCCCTATTAGAATAGCTGCCAACGTTGTTGACATATAAACCGCCAGAGTTTTAACGCCTAAAGAACCAAGTTTCGAAGGGTCTCCCATTGACACCCCCCCCGACACTAAAGTAACGAAAACCAACGGAACAACAACCATACGAATAAGACGAACAAAAAGGCCCCCAATCCAAGCAATACTTGCTGCATCGCTCCCCCAAAGCATGCCGATAATGACACCGGCTACTAAGGCACCAAGTATTCTCTTCCAGAGCATAATTCGAAACCAAGCACTTAACATCACTTTTACCTAATCTATTCTAAATTTGCGGACGTTCAATCAACCAGCAAAGAGTAATCTCTTTTTAAAATGCAAATGTGAGTGTAAACAATGGAAGAAGCCTATAGAAATTCGTACTATAGATCCAGTGAAGAATCGCTCAAAAATACATTATGAGAACCAAGGAAAGAAAGAATCATGTCAGTCTGGGTTGAAGGCAGCGTAATAGAAAACATTCATTGGACTGAGAACCTCTTCTCTTTGAGGATCGATGCGCCCATTGAGAAGTTCAAAGCCGGACAATTTACGAGCCTCGGGCTAGACTTTGAGGGTGAACGCATCGCTAGACCTTACTCGTTCCTCAACGCACCAGGTCAACAGCCTATTGAGTTTTTTTTCTACACCGCAATCGATGGTGTGCTCTCGAATGCGATGACTAACTTAAAATTTGGCGACAAAATTTTTGTAAAGCGCAAGGCTAATGGATTCTTTACTTTGGAAGAGGTTCCTGACGGTAAAACTCTTTGGCTTCTTGCTACCGGAACGGGAGTCGCTCCATATTTTTCGATGCTTGAAACCGAAGAGCCATGGGAAAGGTTCAAAAAAATTGTACTTGTTCACGCTGTTCGAAAAGCCGAAGATTTGCGCTATCAGAATTTAGTCAACAAGTTTTCTTCCACCTACCATGACCGCTTTATTTTTAAAGCATTTGTTAGCCGAGAAAGTTCAGCCACGGCATTACCGGGTCGCATCCCGGCTGCGATCACAGACGGGCTTCTAGAAAAAAGCGTCGGGATCAAGTTATCGGCCGAAAATTCGCAATTAATGCTCTGCGGAAATCCAGACATGATCACTGATTCGATAGCCGCACTAAAAACTAAAGGTCTTAAGAAACACCGCAGGCGAGACCCTGGTCAAATTACAGTTGAAAAATACTGGTAGTCTGTAGTTTTCATTCGGGCATCGAACTAGATTGTGATCCTCTCGCGGATCAATAACCTTTAGGAAAGATTCTGGCTGTGCTCACTGTCTCCAGCGATATCCCAATGTCGACGAGACGTTGCTCCCGAAAGGACTGAGCAAAAAATGTTAACCCTACCGGTTTTCCGTTTTCTCGATACCCAACAGGCATTGTCAGAGCGGGGTAATTAGCAACGGCCGCAATTTGTGCGCCCTGACTATTTAAATTTATCAAGGCATCGAGGGTGTAGCGCTCAAACAATGAATTCAAATAGGTCTTCGCTGAAAGCTGCAAGGATTCACGAAATATAGCAATCGCCCCTCCCGCCTCATCTGCATTCGCTTGTATTTCATCCGAAAGAGATACCATCATATCAAGTAGCGCCTGACCATATGGGGCTCTCTCCGCGAGATTCTGAAGATTAAAAGCCTGCAGGCTTCTCACTCCGTCAACGACGACATCGGGACCGGCATCCTCTCGTAAATAACTGGTTAACCCTTCAATCATTTCTATACCCAAAAATTCGACAAACTCTGGTGAAACAGGCGGGTCAAATTCGACAGGAATTAACTCTGCACCAAGCTTAACCAATTGCGCCAAGGCAGGCTGGATAACCGGATCTAACTTAATGCCCTCAGGCAAGCCCAAGCGATAGCCCTCTATCGTCCGACTACTATCAACCAAATTCATTTCGGCACTAAGCCGCGGCATTGCTTTATCGGCCTCATCAAAACCCACCATTAAATTAAAGAGTGCCACGACATCAGCAACCGTAGTGGCCATAGGACCGACCGTGTCCATAGTGGGAGAGATTGGTACCACTCCTGAGCGGCTCAAGGTACCTGTTGTTGGCTTAAAACCAACCAAAGAATTAGCAGATGATGGCGAGAGTATTGATCCGGAAGTTTCAGAACCAACGGCCGCTATTGCCAAACCGGCGGCTACAGCGACACCACTACCAGAACTCGATCCACCAGTATTAAATACGAGCCTTCCGTAGGGGTTTAAAGTTTGTCCACCCAGGGCACTGAAACCTGAGGGACAATCACCACAAAAAAAGTATGCCCATTCACTCAAATTTGCTTTTCCAAGGATCACAACTCCGCTATTAATCAGCTTTGATGTAACGAAAGCACTATCCGAGAAGTTATCCTGTAATGCCAAGGCACCAGCCGTTGTGGGGAGCCCTGAAAACCCAATGTTATCTTTTAACAAAATCGGGAGCCCAAAAAACCGATTTAAATCCTTACTCTCACCGGAAATCCTCTTAAAATCAGCTTCTCTCGCAGCACTTAAAGCATTGGGATTCAGAGACAATATTGAGTTCAAAAAGAGGTTATCATCTGATTCGATGCGATAAATTCTTGAAAAGAAATATCGCGTAATCTCCTCATATGTCGACTGGCCCATTGATACGATTCTCTGCAACTCGGAGGCACTTTTTCCCTTCACCAGAGACTCCAGTTCTCCATACCGTTCTTGTCCTAAGACCACCGATGATATTTCGATTCCTTCCCACAAATCCGATTTTGATCGGGCAGGAGGGCTAATGCGTAAGTAATGCATACGTTCGTCAGCAAGAGACGTCAAAGCAGAAAGATCGGCAGCTTCATCATAATTCGGGGACTGGGCAAGCAGTGCCTCTAAAGCAAAGCTTGCA
>PAEL01000098.1 GCA_002700775.1 Gammaproteobacteria bacterium
CGGCGGAGGAATAAACGGCGCCGGTATCGCGGCGGACGCAGCCGGCCGGAATTTAAGCACGATGCTTGTTGAAAAGGGCGACCTTGCTTCGGGCACGTCAAGTTGGAGTACGAAGCTTATTCATGGTGGCCTTCGATACCTGGAGTTTTTTGAATTTGGGCTGGTGAGGAAGGCCCTTCTCGAACGAGACGTCCTTACCAAAGCAGCTCCACATATAATCAAACCGATTGCCTTTAATATCCCTCAGCTTCCGAATTCGCGATCGAATCTTGTTTTGCGAATCGGCCTCTTTTTATATGATTCTCTTGCGAGAAGTTCGATTTTTCAGCGATCACGTGCGATTAATTTCAGCAATAAACATTGTAGCCCCTTAATCCCAAGCATTAAAAAAGGATTTGAGTATTGGGATGCCCAGGTTGATGATTCCCGGTTAGTTATCCTTAATGCTCTGCAGGCTGCACGGAAAGGAGCTGTGATTAAAACTTATACCGAATGTGTTGGGTTGCAGGAGAGCCCGGACGGCTGGCTGGTCTCGCTTCGTAATTCGAGCGGCGGCAAAACCGAGGTTCGGGCAAGGGTTGTGGTTAATGCTGCTGGTCCGTGGGTGGCTCGGTTGTTGGAAAAGCTTTTTTCGGTAAAGCCACCCCTGGGTGCTCGGCTCGTGAAGGGAAGCCACATCGTCGTTCCTAGACTTCATAAGGGCTCAGAGGCCTTCATGTTGCAGCATAAGGACGGGCGTGTAATCTTCGTGATTCCATACCTTGATAATTACTCGTTAATTGGTACGACTGAGTCAGAATTTGACGGGGCGCTTGAGAAAGCAGCTATTTCAGATGAGGAAATTGAATATTTGATTTCGCTTTCGAACGATTACTTCTCTTCACAGCTTACTCGTAAAGATGTCGTCTCGACATACTCGGGAGTGCGACCTCTGATTGATGAGGAGGGAAAGAATATGAGCAAGGTGTCTAGGAATTATCATTTAGAACTTAGAGAGGGTATGTGTCCGTTACTATCTGTTTATGGGGGGAAAGTAACAACCTATAGAACCCTTGCCGAGGACGCGCTTAACGCGATTGAACGCTATTTTCCTGCGATGACAAAGTCGTGGACGCGCGATGCGGTATTACCGGGGGGCGGATATGAGAACGATACGGTACTGGATAATGAGATATCTCAGCTTGCACCATGGCTTGACGGTAAATTACGAAATCGGTGGCTACGGACTTATGGAGCAGATACAAGGATACTCTTGGAGGGAGTAAACAAGCTTGATGAACTCGGCAAGACGTTTGGCCACGGGCTCTATGAGAGAGAGATAAAGTATCTCATTCGTAAAGAGTGGGCTCGCAATGCCGAGGATATCTTATGGCGAAGGACTAAGCTTGGTTACGTCTTCAGTCAAGATGAGGGGCGGCTCCTTGATGAGTATGTCGCTCAGCACATAATCACATAAGCTACTTCCTCTTAGCTTCTGCTTTGCTCCAGTCCTTCACGGATTAAGCGCGATAAAATGGAACTGGCAACTACAATACTGAATTTTTCCCTCAAGGGGCTCTAGCCAATAAGAAAACTGTTTTTTTATTAAGTCCGACCATCTTCGGCGATTGAGGCTATCAACGGCTGTGTTTTCGATTTGTTATTTTTTGTTATAAGTGAACTACGGTTATGATGAATATGATACTTAATATTTCAGGCGTCGCGATTTTAATTATCTCCGTGTTGATATTGTCTTTTTATGGAAGAACAGTATTGAAGGGTAAGATCCCTACGCCACTCTTCGCTTTCTTTGCGATTCTGTTTACATCAGGATTAGATGTTGGCCTGATCATGTTTCCTTTGACTGAGTTTCCTGTTTTCGAGTCTGACCCAGTCTATCAGTTCACAAATCCTCTTGCGGTGGAGTTTGGGTTTTGGGGATTCTACATATGGCTTTTCTACTTTATAACAACATTTTACTTTTGCCTGCTCGAGCCGCGATTGAAAATCTTTCAAATTCCGTTGGTTAAATGGGCTAATAATCTAATCATAATTACGACTTGTTCTTTTACCGGATATCTGTTTTTAAGTTATTTGCCAGAGTTCATTGATGGGATACAGCCTTTGTATCAATATGGATTGGTCGGGCTGACTCTGTTGGTTGCTGTTTTTTCGAGCACGGATGTAAGATACATAAGATACCTTAGCATAGGCTCGGCATGGCTGTTTTTCTCCCTCATCGCTGCGATGTGGTTTTACAGCGAGTTGAGGTTAACTGGATTCGCATCAAACCTTGTTCAGTTAAGCGACTATTTCCAAAACTTACCGAAATTTATCTTTCCATTCTCTGCTTATCATGCGTTCTATTTATATTGGTGGTTTGCTTGGAGCATTATGATAGGTCAGTTCGTGTCAAGGTTTGTCGGTGGCCTCAAAACATGGCAGCTTCTCCTGGCCCTGTTAGTGATACCGTCCATACCAATCGCTATTTGGTTTTCAGTCTTGTTTGAAATTTATGAAAAGGGCATTGGTGTGTCAGGGTTGATGAACAGCTTCATGGTTCTGGTTGGTATTGTATTCGTTCTTAATTCAATGGACTCTCTGACGAGGTTGTATACTGAAGGCCTCGATCTGACAGTTCTGCGCTTTGGGAAGACAGGTTATGTTACCCTCAATTGGTCAATGTTATTTGGGTTGATTCTTTTGTATCAATTCACGCCACTGCGCATCGAATGGATTGGTTTATTCGTTATTTTTCTTTATTGCGTGGTCATTTATTTACTGGTCGCTAGGAGTCGCTTTTTCAATCTAAAAATCTATGGAAGCTCGAGGAAATAATTTTGGAACAATACGATTACATTGTGGTTGGTGCTGGGTCAGCGGGATGTGTTTTAGCTAATAGGCTTTCAGCGGATTCTACTAATCGAGTGCTTTTGCTTGAAGCGGGAGGCAGCGACAAAAGTATTTTCGTCCAAATGCCGACGGCGCTGGCCTACCCTATGGCGTCAGACAGATTTAATTGGGGCTATCATTCTGAGCCGGAACCTTACTTAGATGGAAGACGAATAAGCTGCCCTCGCGGCAAGGGCCTTGGTGGAACCTCTTCTATTAACGGAATGGTTTATGTTCGTGGTAACCGGTATGACTTTGAAGAGTGGAAAGAGTTGGGTGCGTCGGGCTGGGGATATAACGACTGCTTGCCTTATTTTAAAAAAGCCGAGACTTGGGTTCGCGGTGAAGACTGCTTCAGAGGAGGCGCCGGGCCACTCGGCGTATGTGCGGGTAATGATATGCGATTGAACCCACTCTACCGAGCTTTTATTGATGCAGGAGTTGAGGCTGGGTATCCGGAGACTGAAGATTACAACGGTGAGCATCAGGAAGGCTTTGGCCCCATGCATATGACGGTGAGGGATGGGGTGCGCGAAAGCACATCTAGAGCTTATTTAGATCCCATCAAGGATAGGGCTAATTTAACGGTGGTGACTAATGCTCTTGCCAACCGGATTAAATTTGATGGGAAACGCGCGGTCGGTATCGATTTTGAAGTTCGCGGCGAGTTACGATCAGAAACCGTCAAGAAGGAAGTCATTATCTCTGCTGGTGCCATTTCTTCACCTGTTTTATTGCAGCGTTCGGGAGTGGGGTCTGAAAATGAACTGGCGTCTGCCGGGATAGCTTTATTGCATGGGCTGCCAGGGGTAGGAGAGAATCTGCAGGATCATTTAGAAATTTATTTCCAATATCATTGCAAAAAGCCTGTGAGCTTGAATCCCAAGTTAGCTACCTTGCAGAAGGCGTTGATAGGTGCCAGATGGTTGTTAACAAAAAAGGGGCTTGGTGCAACGAATCATTTTGAATCATGTGCATTTATTCGTTCGCGTGCGGGTCTAAAATCTCCTGACATTCAATATCATTTCTTGCCTGCAGCGATGCGCTATGACGGCACGCCTTCGATCTCTGGCCATGGGTTTCAGGTTCATGTGGGGCCGAATAAGCCAAAGAGTAGGGGCCGCGTAAAAATTCAAACAGCCGATCCAAACGCTGCCCCAAGCATTCTTTTTAATTATTATCAGAACGAAGAGGACAGAGAAGCCTGGCGCCAATGTATTCGGCTAACCCGAGATATAATTAAGCAATCGGCAATGGATGATTTCAGAGGTGATGAAATACAACCGGGAATCAATATTGATAACGACGCTGAAATTGATCAATGGGTAAAAGAAAACGTTGAGAGCGCGTATCACCCTGCGGGCACTTGTAAGATGGGTTTATTGGAGGATGAGACTAGCGTCGTTGACAAGGACTGCCGAGTGCATGGTTTAGAAAATTTAAGAGTCGTAGACGCATCGATCTTCCCAACACTGCCTAACGGAAATATTAATGCCCCTGTAATAATGACAGCTGAGAAAGCAGCAGACCTCATTTTAGGTCAAAGAACGCTTGATCCTGCAAACATCAAAATAGCCCCCCCGAAAAATTGGGAAACCGAGCAAAGGGAGGGGTACCCTCAGAGAAATAACTAGTATCTTTACAAGCACAGGGTTAGGGTTGTGAATATAGCGTTTAACGGAAGTGGTATTAGTCGCTAAATTTAGATTACTGGTGAGGCATTAGGTATGGGTAAATTAGGCCGTGTTCTCTTGGGAATAGGCTTGTTGTTGATTGCTGGTCTGCTTGTTCTGCGCATGACGGGTCTCGACCCAGAGTACGTCGATTATACTACTGAGGAATATAATCAAAGGGGAAGAACAGCCTGGCCGGGTTTGTGGCTTACCGGAGAAGTAGTACGGGAGCCAGTTAAAGATTGGGACTGGGCTCTAGATGTCGACCACCCTGAGCTCGGTAATACTATTATGCTCGAAACGCGAGCTTGGTATGGCTTACCCCATTCCGTTACTATTCTTCCGACACCCCGTGGAGATAAACTTTACATAGGGGGCAGTGCCAGAAGTGCCAGGCTCGAAAGAGAGTTTCCCTTTTTTAAAACATGGTGGGCTAACGTGGAACGTGATCCGCGTGTTCGCTTAAAAATTGACGGCAAGATATACGAAATGACCGCCGCGCTGGTGAACGATCCTGAAGAGTTGGCAGTGATCATCGGTAGAGATCCGATCACGAAAACTATATCTGAGAATGGCTCAGAAGAAATCGTAGCGAAGTGGTATTATTGGCGCGTTTTTCAGCGTAACGTTGTACAGTATTAGAGAGAATGCGCTGAATATCCTGGTGTCGAGTGAAGAAACGCTATCAGTGTTTTTGGGGCAACCCTAAACCGAGAAGGTGGCTAGCGAGGCGATAGTTGAGAGAATTGAGGCGACCCGTGGAAAAAGTTTGGTCACATAAACCACTATTAGTGTTCGGTATTGCGCTATCTTTTTTTTACCCAACGGTGGGTCTTGGGCAGAGCGATAATATTTTTGAAGGATTAAAAGTTACGCTTTGTGGAACGTCTTCTCCAATACCGGCACCGGGCCGGGCACAAGCATGTGTAGCGATCGAAACTCCCGACCACTTGTTTATTGTTGATGCGGGTTCCGGCTCAGCAGCAACTGCTCAATTAGCAAATATTCCACAGGATAAGTTACGCGGTATTCTTATAACCCACTACCACTCCGATCATATATCTGATATCGGTGATTTCAACCTTAATTCTTGGGTCGCAGGGAGGCAAGCGCCGCTCTTAGTTATTGGACCAGAGGGTGCTGACCGTGTCGTTGACGGCCTTAATATGGCTTATGAATTAGACCGGGGATATCGCGTAGCGCATCACGGAGCCGATTTGCTTAAGCCAGAGCTGGGTGTCTTACAAAGTCGGGTGATCGAAGAAGGAATTATTATAGAACAAGATGGTTTGAGAATAACTGCGTTTGAAGTTTCGCACCCACCCATAGAGCCGGCTTATGGGTATCGATTAGATTACGGCGGCCGATCTGTGGTGATAAGTGGGGATAGTCTTGTAACTGAAAAAATCATAGAGATATCAAATGGGGCGGATGTTGTGCTTCACGATGCAATGGCTTTGCAGTTAGTGAGAGGCGCGGAGTCTTTCGCAAGAGGTGCAGGGAATGATCGAGTCGCTACCGTACTCCACGATATCCAGGATTACCATGCGACTACGTCAGATTTAAATCGTCTCGTCGATGAGGCCGCAATAGGCCAGCTTGCTTTGTATCATCTTGTGCCAGCGCCACGAAACGCCATGGCGATCGCTGCGTTTACTAACGGTGTGCCAGACGGTGCTATTATTACAGAGGATGGGATGACTTTCTCTTTGCCCTCAAATTCTGAACTGATCATTATAGATTAAGGTAGAACTTGCTTTCTAAGGTCTAGTCGTAAATCCTAAATTGGTTCGAAGAGATAATGTTTTAAAGATAAAGCTGTAGAGAACTGTCTCTTTGGAAACATCGAGCCTGTGTTTGAATGGCTCATTGTGGATTGAGTACTGTCCTAAACCCGATGTGGCTAGTGCCAAGACCGCTGTCTTGAGCTTGTCTAGCTGCAGGCCGGTACCGAAGACAATAATTTTCCGCGCATAGATAGGAGCCCCCTTTGATGACTCGCGCTACAGATTCGCCGTGGTTTGGACTAATGCTATGCTCCTGAGGTGGGCCTTTGGGATCTATATTGTCAGATGGAATATGTTCAGGGTAATACCAGTTAGAAGTCCACTCCCAAACATTTCCAATAAGATCATGGATGCCATATTCATTTGATGCGTAACAGCCAACGGGCGCTAAGCCGGTATGGCCATCTTCTGACTGATGTTCGGCAGGGAATGAGCCCTGCCAGGTATTTGCATGATGATGTCCGCCAGGAGCAAGTTCATTGCCGCCCCAGGGGTAGCGGGAATTTTTCTTATTACGTGCTGCCAGTTCGAATTGCGCCTCAGTTGGCAAAGAACGTCCGGCCCACTCGGCGTAGGCTTGCGCATCAGCAAAGGAAATATGAATGACTGGGAAATGTGCTTTCTCTGATAGATCGCTGTCTGGGCCGTCCGGATGGCGCCAGTTGGTCCCTGGTACCCAGGACCACCAATTTGCCATGGACTGCCCAGAGACTGGTGGGACGAACAAGACAGATCCAGGTTGCAAGAATTCGGGCGGAACATCCGGTGTTCCCCAGTCAGCGCTGGAAGGTGTTTTTTCGGCAACCGTGATATAGCCTGTTGCCTCAACAAATTCTTCAAACTGCGCGTTCGTGACTTCGTGAACGTCCATCCAAAAACCGGATACGGTCACTTTGTGAGCGGGCCCTTCCTCACTATAGGCGTTGTTGTCACCCATAATAAACTCCGCACCCTCAACCCATGCCTGAACTGTTTCAATTTCTGAGCAGGAAACGGGAAGGCCTTTTTCAGCAGTCGAGTTCGCAATTGTGAAAGACGATAGTAGATATAGGCTAATAATAAAAAATAGGTGCTGACTTATTTGCATTTTAACACGTTCCTGTAATCTGAATCGTTTTATGGGAGAAGCAACTTTGTAAACTTGCCATATATAATTAAAAGCTCCGCTGCCGATTATTCAATGCGCTTTAAAAGGGAAGCGGAATCTCGTCACTTTCTTGTGACCTTGCTGGCTGAAAATTGCGTGCCGGCCGAGCGCTTCGAACTTGCTCTAACCAGAAAACGCCATCGAATGGGGCACTGTTTCCCCTAGTGCCCACAAAGTCAACGTCTCCGTCTCCATCCAAGTCTTTAGCGATAAACTTGTCGAACATGCCGCGTTTGCGTCGTGAAATGTCATGGCGACGCCACTCTGATTTTGCGTCACCTGGGTTTTCAAACCACGCAAGTCGGCCGAGTGCATCGGTTGTGGTTACATCGCCGTCTGATGTGCGTGGCCCACGGCTATAGCTACCCGCTATGATGTCGATATCACCGTCATTATCAATATCGGCCACTTCCATTCCCGTAATACTGTCTGGACTGAGAGTCCCTATAGTGAAAGCATTCCATGCATTATCGATAGGCGTGGGTTGTTCGATCCACGTTAATCCGTTGCTGCCAGCGCCAATTATATCGAGCCTGCCGTCACCGTTTAAGTCGGCGTATTCCAGGTTAAATCCGCTCATGTGGTGCAGTCCTGATGGCCTCGCGCCCACGATACCAATCGCATGCTCAGTAAAATCCAGAGACTTCCCGTTGTCGTTTTCGAAAAAAATCAGCCGCCCTTCACCGCGCGAACCGACTATGATGTCTAAGTCGCCGTCTGAGTCTAAATCGATCGGCTCTGCATTTTGTGGAACACTGTAACTTCCTAGCTCGCTGCGTTGCCAGCTAGAGGCTTCAAGCGGGTCGCCGACTAGTTTGTATAGTTCTACTGGGGTGGAGCGGAGATAGTCTTCAGGTCCTGGGGATTGCGCACCTTTATTCGGTGCGGTTAGTTCCGGTACACCATCACCATCAAAATCACCGGCGAACACCCGAATATAGGACCCGCGGCCTTGCGTCATTGGTAAAATTAGCCGGGGCCAATCAGCCTGTCGAGCATCGGGGCCAGGGTTTTGCAGATAAATAAGGTGGGACAGCTCCGCCGCGGCCACCACATCGAGATAGCCATCAAAATTTAAGTCAACGACCACTACGTCCTCCGGAGCAGGAGCGTCTGACCCTTCGGCTATGGTGATGTTGAACCACAGATCAGGGTCCTCAGATCCGAAAGCGACCCGCACATGACCCTCAGCGGGCGCGACAAAGCCTGGCACATAAGAGGCAGAGTCGTATTCGGCGTCGAACTCGTGCACCGAGACGATGTCCTCAAAGCCATCTCGATCAATATCTCCCATGACGAGGCCATCGCTGCCGCTGAGCGCAAAACCTGCGATTTTTGGATCATCGATAATATGTTCGCGCCAGCTGATGTAACTACCGTCTGAAGCTTGGGCACGGGTAAGACTCTCGCCGATCAGGTTTTGGCCGAGCATTGTACTGCTAATTGTGGTTAACAAAAGAGCTGTAAAAATTACGTAATATTTACTCATAAGAATTATAAAGTTATCAGATGTGCGCATGAGATCAAGGCATTTGAATAAAGGTTAATGATCCGAATGTGGGGGTCGTTCTCCTTCCCAGCCCCGAGCAAGCCTCTCTGAGAATTCAGAGAGTAAGCGTGAGTGACTCGGTTCGTCGCTGAGGTTAGTGTACTCCATCGGATCCTGTTCGAGGTCATACAACTCCACTAAAGTGTCACGCCTGCGATCAAGAGGCGCCCACTCTGTGTAACGGTACCTAGCTGTTCTGATTGTCTGACCGTCATAACCTTCTTCGTTGATTAACGGATTGTTGGTTGAGCCCGAACCTACCATGCGCCGAGACTGTGAGAAGGCAGCAGATTTCCAGGGAGTCTGGGGTTCTTTAAGCAGTGGTACAAAACTTAAGCCTTCCAAGTTGTGCGCTGGATCGGGCAGCGACGCTAATTCAATCAGAGTCGGATAAAGATCGACAAGCTCGACAATTCCCTTGGAGACTTTGCCTGCGCTCCTTCCATCAGGTAGGCGCACGATTAAAGGCACCCGTATAGATTCATCGAACTGAAATTGTTTGCGCCATAAGCCACCATGCTCATCGAGTTGAAAGCCATGGTCGCTGGTAAAAACTACGATTGTAGAATCCGCGAGTTCAAGATCGTCTAATCCCTTAAGAATTCGACCCACGTGGTGATCCACCATTGTCACCATGGCATGGTACGCCGCGATTGCCTGTTTTTTTTGCAGGACTGTGTGTGCTGAGTCATCTTCTGTGACCCAAGTCGAAGGCGCGGGACTATTTTTAGTATCGCTCGCGAGTGTTTGGGGTAGGACAATGTTATCGATAGGGTGCTGATCAAAGAATTCTGCTGGACCGACCCACGGTTGGTGTGGCTTATGTAGGCCCGCGGCGATAAAGAATGGCTTGTCTCGATTCTCAGCCATGAGCTGAATAATCCTCGTGGCGGTCGTTCCATCGGGTGTCATCGGTGGCGTTTCGCTTGTAGCGCGCCATGTTAATGGGAGGCTGAGGGTTCGGCCGGTGGCGCTTCCAGCAAAAATATCTCGACGTGACATTCCATTCTCGGAACCTTCAGTCCAGGTGTTGTCTCTTATCTCAGAGGCATCGTCACCGGGCAGGTAGCCTGGGCTATGGAACGGTTGCGCCGGGTCTCGGGACAGAGCAAATTTTGAATCATCCCAGCTCACCGCATGCTCGAACGAATTATGACCCACCTTGCCAACCCTGCCGGTAAAATAGCCATTTTCATTAAAGTGTTCTGGTAGCATCCTGAGCTCGTCGCCAACCTTGTGTCGTGGCCAAGTCCCGGTAGTATGCACATCGATTGTGTCAGGTCTAAGCCCGCTTAGTAGCGAGGCGCGTGACGGGTTGCATAGTGGGTTCTGAACGAAGGCATTCTCGAAACGAATTCCCTGAGCGGCAAGCATGTCCAGGTTCGGTGTATGTGCCGTGGCATATTGTGGCCGCTCTCCTGAACCAATGTACGAGCCCAAGGCGGTATTCAAGTCGTCGACAATGATGAATAAAACGTTGGGCGGATCTTCGTTTTGCACTTCGCGGAGAGGCGCTGCCGACTCGAGGAGGAGTCGAGTTGAGCGATCGAGAGTTTGGGCTGTGCTGTGAACGGTTAGCGTTGTAATCGTTACGGTCCACATTAACGTCGCCAGTTGTGAAATTCTATTCATATGTAGGTCCTTTTTCAGCACACTTTGTTCCC
>PAEL01000008.1 GCA_002700775.1 Gammaproteobacteria bacterium
AACAAATTGGTTAATTTTTAACCAATTATATAAATCTAATAAAATCATACATTTATGATGTTATTTTAGCCCCAGCTCAAAAAAAAGTCTACTTTTATAGGGTTTTTTGCAAGCGCCCCAAGTTTTGTGCATAAAAACTCGATATAAAAAAGATTCAAAAACTCAAGCCCTTGCTAACCAATGTTTTTATTGAGTTTTTTCCCGATTT
This sequence comes from Gammaproteobacteria bacterium, assembly GCA_002700775.1. Taxonomy (GTDB): domain Bacteria; phylum Pseudomonadota; class Gammaproteobacteria; order Pseudomonadales; family Pseudohongiellaceae; genus UBA9145. The sequence continues at coordinate 209 of PAEL01000008.1, forward strand.
AAAACCATACGTTCATTAATTATTCGTTGAGTCAGGCTTCTCTTGTCTGCGTGAACATCGGATCCTCTTTACAGAGCCTTTATCACTGCCGAAAAACAAGCCAAAATTCATGACTGCAGTGGATCTATTCGTCAAAGTATACCTCAATTCATTTTCAACAAAATAGACAACGCAGTCATCAACATATCATTGATTGCGCTCTACCCTCCAATGATCTTAGATGAACTGCGGCGTATTAAATTTAAATAACTTGATATACTCTACCTGTCGAAAGTAACCTTCATATTCATGTTTATACAACCCAAAAATGAAGAAACCAGCAATATCATTACAGAAAGTAACATTCACTCTAATTTTAGTAGCTTCTGTCCTCCTCGGTCTAAATGCACGCGCAAGTACCCTCATCAGTGCTTTGGACAAAGAACAATTTGATTGGCTCGGCCAGAGAATCTTTATTAATGAGTGCGCAGGTCAATTACGTTGCTTAACCAGCTGGAATGATGGTGAGGACTTTCCGTCGATGGGCATCGGTCATTTCATCTGGTATCAATCAGGCCAAGAAGCCCCATTTGAGGAGACCTTTCCGGCCTTACTAGCGTTCCTGCAGCGGGCTGGGGTCAGTCTCCCAAATTGGTTGTTTTTGAGTGCGTCGTGCACAAATACACCCACACAGATTCCAGGGTGCGACATTCCCGCATCTGAGCTGCCACTTTCAAATATTAACAAGCTGCCAGATTCACCATGGAAATCAAGACAAGAGTTTTTAGCTGATATTGATGGTGCACGACTTTCCGGCTTACGGCGGCTCTTACAAAACACCTTAAATCTACAGGTTGAATTTATACTTGAAAAGTTTGAATTAACCCTGCAGGAAATACTGAACCAGTCCAGTCCAATTGAACGTGAACTTCTAAAAACCAAAATAGATTCCATAGCCAATGCACAGCCCCCTTATGGCCAGTATGCTTTAATTGACTACTTGCATTTCAAGGGTGCTGGGGTTTTAAAGAGCGAAAAATACAATGGGCAAGGATGGGGTCTCCTTCAGCTGTTAAAAGCGCTTCCGGAGAGTCAACCTACTCTTCTTGATTACGTTGAAACCGGAGAGATGCTCTTACGGCAGCGTGTAGCTAATGCACCAATTGAGCGGGACGAATCGCGGTGGATCAAAGGCTGGATAAAACGATTACGAACGTACCTCCCACCACCCGAAGTGCCATAATACTGTTACGGAAAAACTATGATAATCTTAGTTCGACTTATGCAGCCAGCATGGCAATAGAGTAGAAAATGTCGCTTCAACGCCCAAATATTTTAAGAATGCGAGGTTATAGCTTTGGCGAACAACCATCGTCTAAATTAGTAACTAAGCTCAATACTAATGAAAACCCATACCCTCCGAGCCCTCAAGTGGCTGAAGCGCTGGCAAGTATCGACACATCAATACTAAATCGCTACCCCAACCCCATGGCAAACGCTTTTCGTGAGACTGCAGCTTGTCTGCACAATCTTCACGTAGACAATATTATCCCAACAAATGGTGGCGACGAGCTCTTACGGCTTATCGTCACAACTTATGTCGACCCGACTGAAACTGTCGCAACCACGGCACCTGCATACTCGCTTTACCCCGTACTAGCTGCAACTCAAAATTGTAACTTTATCGAAGTTCCCTTGACCACATCTTGGAATTTGCCAGAGAATTTAGGGACTCTGCTAAATAAAAACAAAGTTAAAGCTTTTTTTTTAATAAACCCTCATGCCCCAACAGGACAGTTATTCTCTTCTGAGCAAATCGAAAGAGTAGCCTCAGAATTTGACGGGCTTCTCGTCATCGATGAGGCCTATGTCGATTTTGTGGACCCAATGCAACAACACAACTGCGTTCCACTTATTGATCGACACGAAAATTTGATAATCTTACGCACCATGAGTAAGGGCTATTCACTCGCAGGGCTTCGCTTCGGATACGGCTTAGCCTGCGCGGATTTAATTGCTCCACTGGCCAACAAAACACGTGACAGCTACAATACCGATTCAATTGCTCAAATTCTGGCAACCGCAGCACTCAAGTCGAAGGCATACTCAGAGGGGACGTGGCAAAAAATTCGCCAAAGTCGCCAGAGGCTTGCCCTAGGACTTCAAAACTTAGGAATATCTTGCTCGTCGAGCGAAGCTAATTTTTTACTTTGCACCGTTGATCATCCGATACAGATTAATGCGCAGACGCTTTATGAAAAATTAAAAAAAGAAAATATCTTTGTCAGGTATTTTGAAGAGCCCCTTTTACAAAATAAAATAAGAATCACTGTTGGCAGCGACGACGAAAATAAAAGACTTCTTTCTTTGATGAGAACACTTATAGACCCCTGAAATTGTGAAATATACCTTTTGTAGAAAATTTCCAACCATAAAAACAAAGAAAAACCCGAAATCACCTAGAAAAAGAGAGACACAATTCTTTTGATTTTTTCAATTCTCAAAGTTCGAAAAAAAACGGGTGCTACCATTGGCGGTCTAATTATTGGTGGCACTTGCTTAGGCGGACTTGCCTATTGGCAAAACATCAATTGGAATGAGCTAACAAACATTTTCATAGCTCTAATTGCTATGCTGACCTTAATTATCATCATCGCTATCATTTTCAATGGGCTTGTAATTTTAGTGCGAAAAGTTTGGAAAGATTGATTTGCGCCTGAACTTAGCCGAATTCACACGTCATGATCAATGCATCCTCATTATTTCCTCCGTTTGGGTAATAGTTTTTCCTCTCACTTACAACACTAAATCCCATCGATTCATAAAGAGATATGGCACCAATATTTGAGCGCCGAACCTCTAAAAAACATACCTCAGCCTTCAAGTTTTTTGCGCGTTCAAGAAGTAAGCTGAGCACCTTCCTCCCATAACCCTCACGCTGAACACTTGGATGAACACACAGAGTCAGTAAATGGGATTCTCCAATCGCTACAGAGAGTACACCGTGAGCAACTATGGTCTTTTTATTTGCCATTACCCAGCACTGATAGCCTGCTCGAATGCAGTCAGTAAAAATTCGGCGAGACCAGGGAAAGGGATATGCAGCTTTCTCATTTTTCACAACAAAATCTATATCACTCATTCTCATGGGGCGCGCAAAAAAACGAGCCTCTCTGGTTCCAGCGGGAAAATCGGAATCGGTCAATTTGGATCCTTATTTCCCAAGGAAATTACTTTCTTAAACTCTTGAAGAATTTTCCAAGTTTCTCTTTTAAGTGATGGAACAGCAAGCATCTCTGGGAGACCATTAACCTTACAAAGAGAAAACGGCAATGCATCACTATCATCAAAAACTAGTCTATCCCCGCCACCAAACAGAAGAAGGTGCTCAAACACATCTCTCTCCTGCTGCCGTTGTAAAAACCCAACGAGAGCCGATTTTACCTTCTCCTCTTCAACAACTTCCTTTTCTGCATCCGTACTAAAATCGAGCGGCCAGTTAAAAATTTTAAAAGAGGGTAACTTATCTATCGTCGCGCCCAATGCTCGTAGAATATTTAAAAAAAGAACACTAGTATTCTGCTCTAACAGCGAATCTCCTGTTTTATCAAGTTCACTAGGCATCTCAATCAAAACAGCAAATATTCTGGGCATAGTTGACTCGCTGTCAACAAGCTTCGCTGAATCAATTAAATAATATTGAAAAGTCATTCGAAATGAGGACGTGAGACTTGGTTTGCCTTGATTAATTAACCTGGTTCCCTGCGGGGGGGTTATCATCTCTGAAGATACGGATTGCGCAGCGGATTTTGGCTGCTTAATCTCAACCTCTGAAGCAACCACGGGGTTCTTTTTTCCAGATAAAGCGGGGTCATTCGAAAATTGATAAATAGGCGACTTTCTCGCACCCTCTAACGGGGACCTTAGATACAAAGGCTCTGCACCGAGCCTTGCCAAATAAGCGCTACGTTCACTTTCATTCATTACACGACCAAAAACAATTATATTTAAGGCCAAATATACATTCTCAGACCTGTGACAACAACTAGATCAAATTTTTAATAGCCTAATTGATTTGACAGCAAGATTAGATCATCATTGAGGCTCCTTAGACAGATTGAAAGATACTTTCAAAAAACCACCTCGGAAAATCATCATGCGTGCCATTCTCTGCAAATCTTACGGACCCGCCGAAAACCTATCATTCGAGGAGGTGGCAGACCCAAAGCCCGAAGCCGATGAAGCAATTGTCGAAGTGTATTCTGCTTCTTTAAATTTCCCCGATGGATTGCAAATCCAAGGGAAATACCAGTTTCAACCACCCATGCCATTCAGCCCCGGCTCAGAAGTGGGTGGTCGAATTATTGAAGTAGGAAGTTCTTTGTCCGGATTTGAGATTGGCGATCGAGTTATGGCCACACCCGGAATTGGCGGCTTAGCTGAGAGAGTAAAAGTAAAGCAAGAAGCTCTTCGGAAGATTCCTGACAATATGAATTATAGAACTGCTGCTAGTTTCGTTATGGTGTACACAACGTCTTATTACGCCCTCAAACAGAGGGCAAAATTGTCCCCCGGTGAAACGCTTTTGGTCCTAGGCGCGAGTGGTGGAGTAGGATTAGCGGCTGTAGAGTTGGGAAAGCTCATGGGTGCGAGGGTCATTGCTGCGGCGAGTTCAGATGAAAAGCTGAACTTTATAAAACAATTCTCCCCAGATGAATTACTGAATTACTCAGACGGAGAAATAAAAGAGAAGGTGAATCACCTTACGAATGGTCGTGGAGCAGATGTAATTTATGATCCAGTTGGGGGCGATTTATTCGATCAAGCATGCCGGTGCATTAACTGGAATGGTAGGCTGTTGGTAGTGGGCTTCGCAAGTGGCCGAATACCGGAGTACAAGGCAAATCTTTCACTTCTCAAAGGCTCATCAATGGTCGGAGTATTTTTAGGGCGATTTCGAAAAGAGGAGCCCGAGGAATACGAACAAAATTTTCATGAATTATTCTCATTTTACGAACAGGGAAAAATTAAACCAATCGTTACCGAATCCTTTGCGTTCGAAGATTACATCGATGCCTTTAATGTTTTTACTGAACGGCGTGTTATGGGCAAGGTTACTCTCGAACTTAAATCAGAATAGAATCCAATTTTGTAGAAAAGACTTTATAAACTAGCAACCGCAAAGAAATCATGATGCTTACGGAAGAACAACTCAAAAATGATTTAGACGCCCTAAAAAAAATCGCACTCAAACACAAAAGTGCTGGGAGCGAATTCGAGACTAAAAAAACCATCATAAACGGCCTCGAATTGGACGCCTTCTGCAGAATCCCAAATAATCTATACGAAGTATACCGATTAAGCCTTGAAGATTCGCATACAACTTTTCTTGTATATCAAGAGGAACGGTATAGTTTCGGTGAAACTTTTGATGCAGCTAGCAGAATGGGACGAGTTCTAATTGAACAATACAGAGTCCGAAAAGGCGACCGGGTCGGTATCTGTGCCAGGAACTCCGCGGAATGGTGTATCGCTTATATGGCAGCAACAATAGTTGGCGCCATCGTTGTTCCAATGAATTCTTGGTGGCAAGGTCGCGAGCTCGAGTTTGGAGTTGTCGACAGCGGATGTAAGACTATATTTATTGACCCTCCAAGACGGTCACAACTTGCTCCATATATTGAAAAACTCGGCCTATCATTGATCGATATAAAACCAGAGAGGCAAGACGCGTCATCTTCAGAGTTCTTCAGCTTAATAAAAGACGCGGTCCCTCTAAGCGAAGCCGAGATCAGAAACTTCAATGTGATGCCGGAAGATGATGCATCCATCATGTATACATCCGGATCAACCGGAAATCCTAAAGGTGTTCTCTCGACCCACCGCAACATAACTAATGCCCTCTACACTTGGAAGTACGTCAAAGAAATTAATGAAATTCTCCGCCCTGAGCTTGTCGAGGAAAATCCTCAATATCAAGACTCAATCCTCGCTAACGTTCCCTTATTCCATTGCACTGGCAGCCATGCCCAATTCTTACTAAGTATCATATATAAACGAAAGTTTGTAATGATGTATAAGTGGGAAGCCGACGAAGCTCTCCGCCTTATTGAAAAGGAGCGCATAACCATCTTTCATGGAGTCCCAACAATGACGTGGGAACTCATGCAATCCAAAAACTTCAACACTACAGATTTAAGAAGCTTGCGTGGGGTGTCTGGAGGCGGAGCAGCTCGACCGCCGGAACATCTAAACATGATGTTAAATCGCTTTCCCAAAGAGGCAGTCCCAGGTTTAGGCTATGGGCTCACTGAAACTAACGCCATTGGAGCCATTATCAGTGGAAAATTTTATCAGACTCGACCCAACAGCACAGGAAGACCAACCCCTCCGGTGACCTCTCTACAGATCTTTGACCAATTAGGCAACAGCCTCCCGACGGGCCAAATAGGAGAGGTGGGTATCAAAGGTCCAACAGTAATGAAAGGCTACTGGAAAAACCCAGTTGCTACCGAAGAAGTCATGCGAAATGGCTGGTTCATCACCGGTGACATTGGCATGCTTGATAAGACCGGTTTTCTAATAATTCTAGATCGAGCCAAAGACATCGTTATTCGTGGCGGTGAAAACATTGGTTGTGCGGAAGTAGAGTACGCGTTTCACGAACACTCGGCGGTCTCCGAAGTTTCGGTCTACGGAATCCCCGATGAGCGCTTAGGTGAGGCGCTCTGCGCGACCGTGATGATTCGCCCAGGGGAAGATGTAGACGAAAAGATCTTAAAGGAGTTTTTAGGAAACCGTATCGCGGCGTTCAAAGTTCCAGAGAAAATATTTTTGCAACACGAACAATTACCCAGAGGATCGACGGGTAAGATAGCAAAGAAACAGATACGAACCCAAACAATTGAAAAACTGCAGGCTTAATCGAGTTTTACACTATCTGGAACGCATATTGTCAAAATACATAGCTCCGCCGCCCCAAACCATACACCGAAAGATAAAACCCTTTTTTCATTAAGTATCGAAAATATTTAAGGTATTACGTTTAGATACGATAGATATTTTATACCGAGTATAAGCTCTGTATTCGCAACTATTTTGAATTTTTTTCAAACTTTACTGTGATGAGGGTTATATGAAAAACATACAATGGGATGAAAACGAAATTAACGAAACCAATCAATTTGAAATGGATGATACATATTCTGAACATAATAAAGACGCTCCCGAAGAGATCCATTTGTCGAATACCGAAATTACCGAACTCAGGCGCCGAGTAGAGGATCGACTGGAAAGTCGTAGGCTAGGCTACGTCAGTTACGACAGCGACTATTTAGATAGTTACTGGGAAGACTCAAAACTAGATAACTTAAGCTAATCGATGCGTCCAAAGTTTTCCGACCTTATCAATTCAAAAGCGTAGTAATCAAATAATGCGATGAACTGGATAACAGCTAATGATTTTTTGCGCAAAGCTACGCTTCCTTTTTTAGCTAAAAAAGTGATTTGAGAACCTACGCGGAAACACCGGCCCAATTAACTAATCTCTTTCGAGCACTCGCAACGCAATTGGAGGCAACCCCTGTATCGAAGCATCCACATCATCCCCGGGCAACAGCGGCCCCACCCCAGAGGGCGTCCCCATGAAAATTAAATCACCGGCCTGCAGTCTGTAGAAACTCGACAGCACCTGAATTATTTCATCCACGTTCCATATCATTTCCCCAAGCGTGCCAAGCTGCCTATTTAAGCCATTTACCGACAACGAAATTGAGCTTTTCGAGTTCAACTTTATTCTCTTGCGCGGCACTATGGTCCCAAGTGGTGCCGACTCATCGAAAGATTTTGCTAAATCCCAAGGTCTACCACTTCTCTTAGCTTCCGCTTGCAAATCTCTTCTCGTTAAGTCGATTCCCACTGCATAACCAAATATGCAATTGTCAGCTTCAGCCTCTAAAATATTCACTCCTCCGGATTTAAGCGCCACTACTAATTCAACCTCATGGTGAAGCTGTTCTGTTGCAAGAGGATATCTTACCGGGCGATCTTCAGTGACTAAAGCATCCGCAGGCTTGCAAAAAAATAT
>PAEL01000009.1 GCA_002700775.1 Gammaproteobacteria bacterium
AAATAATTGGTTGAAAAAGTAACCGGTTAAAAGTAGCTTTAAATTACTAAATCTTGTTGGGCTTTCTTTTAGAAAAGCATCCGAGTGATGCAAGTAGATTTTAATTATAGGACAAAAACCAAAACCCGATTGACTCGTCTGAAACCGGAGTTGTTATAATGTTATTTGAAAGTCATTTTTTTATTTTTTTTAGGCGTAGACTGCAATTATGCAAAAAGCAGACATACCAACTAGTCACTATTGGGATATTAGCGATTCATTCGGCCGTCGCAAATTCCCAACAACCCCTTCCTCTGCCGCTTGAGGAAGTGCGAATGTTTACGGACGCCCTGGATCAGATTCGAAGCAGTTATGTCGAGGATGTTAAAGATCAAGTCCTACTGGAAAGTGCGATCAGAGGAATGCTAATAGGCTTAGACCCGCACTCGGCCTTCATATCGGGGGCTGATTTCGATAGCCTTCAAGACACCACAACCGGAAAATTTGGCGGACTGGGCATTGAGGTGAGCAGGCAAGATAATTACATTCTCGTAATCTCTCCGATAGACGGCTCTCCAGCAGACCGAGCAGGCATTCTACCCGGCGACCGAATTATACAGATTAATGGAAAACCCCTGCGACAATTATTACCGGACGAAGCAGCGGAGCTTATGCGCGGGCCGGCCGGAACGGAGGTCGGTGTCACCATCTCACGCGAGGGGCAAGAACCCTTTGAGCTTCAAATCGTTCGCGACATCGTTAATATAAATAGTGTTCGCAGCCGCATTATTAACGAGCGCTATGCGTATATCAGAATTTCTCAATTTCGTGGTAATACCGGCGAAGAATTTAAAAACGAAATAGAACAATTAATTGAAGGAGCTGAGCTCAATGGTCTCATTCTCGATCTAAGAAACAACCCTGGGGGCGTAGTGCAATCCGCCGTGGAAATTGTTGACTCTTTTATCGAAGATGGGACGATTGTCTACACCGAAGGGCGGATCGACCAGGCGAACAATGAATACCTTGCAACAAAAGACAGTATTGACACTGAGCTTCCCATAGTAGTTCTTATAAACCGTGGATCTGCTTCTGCATCAGAGATTGTGGCAGGAGCGTTACAAGATCATAATCGCGCGGTGATTCTGGGAACACGTAGTTTCGGTAAAGGTTCAGTACAGACAGTTTTGCCACTTGCACCTAACAAGGCAATGAAACTTACAACGTCGCTTTATTTCACTCCCAGCGGAAGGTCCATTCAAGCTAAAGGCATCGAGCCAGATGTCATAGCCGAAGAAGCGTTCATCACTAAAAAATCCAGAGATATTAGACAATATGTGGAATCGGACTTAGAGGGACATATTCCGAACGTGAGCAACACTTCGAAAAACGACCGGCGGGGCCAATTGGAAGGCCGCGACGACCTCACCTCGGACGAGCTCTCAAGTGTTTTGATTACCGCGGAGGAAGTAATAGTTAGTGATTACCCCTTACAAGAGGCATTAAATTTATTAAAGGGTATCCATTTATATATGATGCGAGAGTGAGACAGTCGGTCGGAGAAGGTTCCGCTTCATTCGGCTGAAGCTGATTCTCTAACCTCAATTCCCGCTTTATTCATAAAGGTTTTGGCCTCTTGAATGCTATACTCTTGGAAGTGAAAAATACTAGCCGCGAGAACTGCGTCTGCTTCTCCAATTAGTATACCGTCCACCAAGTGCTGTAAGTTACCAACCCCACCCGACGCAACAATTGGAACAGAGACAGAGCGGCTTACTGCGCAATTGAGTTCAAGATCAAACCCAATTTTTGTACCATCCCGATCCATACTTGTCAGCAAGATTTCCCCCGCCCCAAGGTCGACCATCTCTCTAACCCATTTAATTACATCTTTCCCTGTCCTCTTTCGACCCCCGTGAGTAAATACCTCCCACCTCAAACTGTCATTGTCTTCGTCTACCCTCTTAGCATCTACCGCTACAACAATGCACTGAGACCCGAATCGCTCAGCAGCTTCTCTCACGAAATCTGGGTTATCCACCGCAGCAGTGTTGATTGCTACTTTATCAGCACCAGCATTTAGCATATCTTGTATGTTCAGAAGAGTTCTTATTCCGCCACCCACAGTCAATGGTATAAAAACCTGACTTGCAATCGCTTTGACAGTTTCTATCGTTGTTTGACGGCCTAAGTGGCTTGCAGTGATATCAAGAAATGTTATTTCGTCGGCCCCGGCCTCACAATACTTTCGAGCAACTTCGACTGGATCACCCGCATCGCGGATGTCCACGAACTGAACCCCTTTGACAACGCGTCCATTTTCGCAGTCCAAACACGGTATTATTCGCTTCGCCAAGCCCATTCATTTGCCTCTTAAATCAATTTTTTATAATTGGACGAATCACGCGTCACAGATTGCTTGAGCTGCCGTGAGATCCAAGCGATCCTCATAAATTGCGCGACCGGTAATCAATCCAAGAACACCCCCACCGGTGCAGGTATCCGAAATTTCCTTAACCGCGACCACATCAGCCAGATTACTTATGCCTCCCGAAGCAATAATTGGTATAGGGGAGCGTTTTGCCAAATTTTGAGTAGCGATCAAATTCGGCCCCTCCATCATTCCATCTCTCGAAATATCGGTATAAACAATTGCCGCTGCACCACTGTCCGAGAACGTTTCAGCTAAAGAAACTGCCGTCACATCGGAAACATCGACCCACCCATTGGTCGCGACCATGCCGTCCTTCGCATCAATACCAACTATAATTTTACCGGGAAACTTCAGGCACGCTTCTTTAACGAACTCTGGGTTTGTCAAAGCTGCCGTTCCAATAATGACGTAGCTTACGCCGACGCTGAAATAAAAATCGATGCTCTCCAGATTGCGGATGCCACCTCCGATTTGTACTGGAAAGTCTGGATAAGCGGCAGTTATTTTAGAAATAATTTCTGCGTTAACAAGCTCTCCCGCAAACGCACCATTGAGGTCTACGATATGCAATCGCCGTGCACCCTTCTCGTACCAACCGCCAGCAACAGCAACAGGGTCGTCAGAAAATATAGTGGAGTCGTCCATCCTTCCTTGACGAAGCCGCACGCAGAGACCATCTTTTAAATCTATCGCTGGAATAATTAACATCGGTTGCTTTTACATGCTTTCCTAAAATCTATTAAGGTTCTGGATAACCTTCTGTTCCATTCCATTCCAAGAAATTCTTCAACATTAATAAACCTGCTGACTGACTCTTTTCAGGGTGAAATTGCGTAGCGAAAATATTTTTCTTAGCGACTGCTGCTACAAAACTTTCTCCATACTGAGTTCGTCCTGCAATTTGCGATGTAGGGTTTATCGCGACTATCGGTACGTAATAACTATGAACAAAATAAAAACGGCTCAGATTTTTGATATTGGCCCACAACGGGTGACCCGCATCAAACGAAACCTCATTCCAACCCATGTGAGGAACCTTAAGGCGCTTTCCTTGGTCATCTAAAGACCGGTTGGCAAAATTTTCCACGCGCCCCGATATTATATCGAGACAATCGACTCCTCCGTTTTCATCACTGGTTGTCATCAGAGCCTGCATTCCAACACAAATCGCAAGGATTGGCTTTTCCGCATCTATGCAATCGTCAATAATTGGTCCGATACCTAGCCGATTAATTGCAGCCATGCAGTCACGAATAGCGCCAACGCCCGGGAAAACAATCCGATCCGCATCTTCAATAATACGTCGATTTGACGTAATAAATATTTCAACTTTTTCTTCTTTTTGCTTTCCAACATGATCCAACGCCTTCGCTACAGAATGGAGGTTTCCCATCCCGTAATCAATAATCGCAATCTTATTTAACAAAATAGTTTTCTCTCGAGTATGCGATGATTAATAAACGTCTATGGTGATCACAAAGAGCCTTTAGTTGAGGGAATAACACCCTCTGATCTTGGGTCTAGCTCCATAGCCATTCGCACAGCACGGCCAAAAGCCTTGAAGATCGTCTCGATCTGATGATGCGCGTTTTTCCCTCGCAAATTATCTATATGCAGAGTAACTAAAGCATGATTTACAAAACCTTGGAAAAACTCATGAAATAAGTCGACATCAAACGAACCAACGGTCCCTTTCACGAAATCGGCGTTGTACTCAAGACCCGGGCGCCCAGAAAAATCGACAACCACACGAGAAAGGGCTTCATCTAACGGCACATAAGCATGACCATAGCGCCGAATTCCAGTCTTATCTAGCGCTTGCTGGAACGCCTGCCCCAACGTAATTCCTATATCCTCGACGGTGTGATGAGCATCAATGTCCAAATCACCAGCGGCCTTTACTCGGATATCTATTAAACCGTGGCGCGCAATCTGATCGAGCATATGTTCCAAGAAAGGCAAACCTGTATCGGCCTCCAACACACCGGTTCCATCAAGATCGACTGTTACTGTAATCTGCGTCTCTTTCGTGTTGCGCTCAATCGATGCTTTACGTCCAGAAGTCTGTTTCATGATCTACCTTAGCTTTCGCTGCGCCAAAATGGGCCTATACCGGCTTTGCAATATGTGTTCTATTATAGAGCCCGCACGCACTCAAGGAAAGCTATGGTAGCTAAAGTTAAAACAAACTCTGAAAAACTCACTCATGATGAAACGAATGATATTTCGTCTATCCGGAGCTTTGGACCAATTTTAGTGAGACGCTTTTTGAGAAAACGGCTAACATTATCAGCGGCTGCTTTAATAATTATTGTTGGGCTGACCGGGATTTTCGTCAATTCTTATGCACTAAAACACACAAGGACACTTTTTGAGGAATATGTGTCGTCGAATTTTGGATACGACGCTGTCGTTAGAGGTGACATCTCGATCCAATTTCAGGACAAATTTCTGATAACCTTGAGCGATGTCCGAATTAAGCCCCCGAATTCTAATCAAGAACTGTTTTCTGCAAAAAGTATTTCTGCAGCAGTTATTCCAACAACAATTTTTAATGCGCCTTTAAATATTGTTGAGATAGCTTTTGACCAACCCCACTTAAATTACTTCATTCTGGATGGCAATGATGTTGTTTCGCCAACTAAGGCCGAAGCTGACTTGCCGTTTACAGAATATAATATTTTCAATCCCTTCAGGATCGTTGACAACGATGAATTACGTATTCAAAAAATTTCAATAAAAGACGGGAGCTTAGACTGGAAGAATATTCAAAAAAATTCACAAAGAGAACTCCGTCATTTAAATCTGCTAATAGAAAAAACAAGTGAAAGTAATCAAGAGATTTTCTTTCAGGGTTCGTCAACAGTAAGAACCTTCAGTGACCTTATAAAAGATACCATCGAATGGCCGCTCACAGTTTCAACAGAAATTCATAAGAATTCCGACCGGAGTACCTTAGAACTAAGGAATGTAGAGATTGGAATTACCCCATTATTGTTATCTGGAGGAGTGAATTTTAGTTCAGAAAAATATGATGGCGCGCTTCGATCAAATAAATTTGAACTGTCTTCACTCACAGAGACACTTCAACTTATGAGACAAAAAAACCCAATGCAAATCGGTGCGGATAACACAAATAACTGGAGTATTGAAAGTAGTTTTAGTGGAAATAACACTGGGGGACTCGTCACAAAAAACGTGATCACAATAGGTGAAGAATTAATCGAGGCGGATATCGACTGGCTTATTCCGGATTCTGAGAAAACACCTACCCTACGATACGAGGTCCGTGGAGGAGAAATTAATCTGGCACCCATTCTTCGAAATAGTGTATCGAATATCAAGTCAACTAACACAAGTAATTTATCAGCATCTGTATTTAAAAATTTTAACAGCGTCGGAAAGGTCTCTCTCGAATCGATTACTGCTCAAAATTTTGAAGCGGAAAATCTAAATTTCTCCGCCAACTTAGAACGTGGTGTTTTCGACCTAGAGCTCACACCCCTCAGCGTGTTCGGTGGGACACTGAGTGGGTTTTTAAGGCTTGATTCCAATGAAACACCGCCACACGTGCAAAGCGCAGTGAAAGGAAGGAGAATTAAAGTTCCGCAACTGACGCCCGCAATTTCAACGCGCTATGGCTTATCCGGCGATTTAGCATTTGAGGCATCTATTGACGCTGCGGCTCAAGACGAGACCTTTACCCTACGAAGTATCCTAGATACCGTCGGTGGAAACATCACCTTTGCGCTTACTAATAGCACGACAAATATTTCGCTTCTCAGCCAAACATTTTCAGCAATTGCAGCGTTAAATCCAATAACAGATGGCTTTGAGCTTTGGGCTAATGAGCAACAATTCAGTCAAGTGGGCGGATTTGTAATTCTGGAAGATGGCATAAGTGATACCCACCGACTCAATCTAAGACTGGATAATGTCGACATAGATGCGGTCGGAAAGCTCAATTTTGAGACCAAATCCTTCAACTACTTAGTAGAAGCTATGCTTTTGCCTGAGCCCGAGAAACAAACACTGCGTATCGGAGATAGTTATAAGAACCTGGGCTGGCCAATTGTCTGTCAATCCCGCTGGCAGGTTAAAACCGATCAATATTGCAGACCAGACTTCACAAAGGTCCGGGATATTTTCGCTAATTTTTCTTCAGAAAATAGTCCAGCGAAGAATCAAGATGACAGCGCCGAAGAAGAGCGAATGCGAGCACTCCTCGAGACACTGTTTAACTAAATAGGTAACTACGCTGGATAACCAAAACACTCATCCATTTCCCTTTTCCGATCGATTGCTCGAGTGGTTTGATCAGCATGGTCGTCACGACCTGCCCTGGCAAAAAGATATCTCTCCATATCGCGTTTGGGTATCGGAAATCATGCTACAACAAACTCAAGTCGATACCGTAATTCCCTACTTCGAAACGTTTCTATCGAGATTTCCAACCGTTGAAGACCTTGCATCAGCAAAAACTGATCAAGTATTACATCTATGGACGGGACTTGGTTACTACGCCAGGGCGCGTAATCTTCATCACACAGCTCAAATAATTACTAAAAATTTTGGCGGTATTTTTCCTAAAACGGCTAGAGAACTTGAAACTTTAAAGGGCATTGGGAAATCTACAGCAGGAGCAATAGCCGCGATATCGATGGGAGTACGCGCGCCCATTTTGGATGGCAATGTAAAGCGCGTCCTCGCTCGTTATCGCGCTATCGGTGGTTGGCCGGGGCACACCAAAGTAAGCAATAACCTCTGGGATTTAGCCGAAGAATTATTACCTTCGGAAAGAGTAGCAAGTTATACCCAAGCGATAATGGACCTTGGTGCAACGGTATGTAATCGCATCAACCCAGCTTGTGGTACCTGCCCGCTGCGCCACGACTGTGTAGCATACCAGGACAAAACTATCGAGAAATTCCCGGGGAAAAAGCCTACCAAAGCAATACCAATTCGGTCTGTTGCTATGTTTATTCTGACCAATGAAAATCATCAAGTTCTCTTATACAAAAGACCCCCCAACGGGATTTGGGGTTCATTGTACAGTCTCCCCGAGTCACCCAACCACAAGACCATTCCACAGCTGGGGAACTTAGTCTCGGAGTCCAACAAACAGGCAATGGATATTGAGCAAGCTATCGTCATGGACCCTATACGTCATACATTTTCTCACTTCCATCTCGACATCCAACCAATTAAATTAACGATTAACCCTGATAAGCTAACCGTTGGAAACTCAGATGAATGGCTTTGGTACCCGCTCAATCAATCGATTGAGATTGGTCTTGCAGCACCTGTGAAAAAACTGTTGAGTCAAATTAGCTCTCAATAAAAAACATTATCGCCGAAAGAAAAAGATGCTGTGGAGAGATACTTCACATCCCTTCTTCTTGTATAATGGCTCAAAGGATTAAGAAAAGGGCCAAAGAATGTCGCGAACAGTTATGTGTAAAAAATTTAGTAAAGAATTACCTGGCCTTTCAGTAGCTCCATTCCCTGGCGAAGCTGGTAAAGAGATTTTCAATAATTATTCTCAGCAGGCCTGGAGCGAGTGGTTGAGTCACCAAACAATGCTTATAAATGAAAAACAACTTAGCATGGCGAACGGCGACCACCGAAGTTATCTTAAACTGCAGATGGAAAAATTCCTTAACAACGAGGAAGTCGATCGTGCCGAGGGTTTTGTGCCAGAAGCAGGAAATTAAATTAACACATTACACATTCTTGTTGCGACATCTTGACTAAGATCATTTGTGAAGGTTTAATACCGCGCTCGTGTGGTGTAAGCCTAACCGGTAAAGGGTATATCGCAAGAGTTTTTTACATCAAGCCCAGATAGCTCAGTTGGTAGAGCAGAGGACTGAAAATCCTCGTGTCGGTGGTTCGATTCCGCCTCTGGGCACCACTTCGTGGTGCTAGTCTCCGTAAATCCCTCACACCTTCTGTCATAAAAACCCGAAATACCCTAAAAATACAGTCCAGCGATCATCGAGACGCAGCTCACCATCGTTCACTGCAAAACGAAAGATGTTCCGAACCCCCGGCACGTAGACGTAATCGTCACCCTGAAAGAGCCCAACGGTGATCCGGCCGGCAGAGCCCTCTGCGAGCTGATAGGAATCGATTACAGTTAGGTTATTCGGGTATACCGTAACCACTTTCATGCGGGCCCGAGTGTTAACTCTGGCATCTTTACTCCACTTTCAGCTCGTATACATCTCCAGCCGCGCTCAGGTAGTACCAAACGCCAAAGAATCCGGGCGCAAGCGGGTCACCAATGAGCTTTGGCGGCATGAAGAGGGATACGAGGCACTAAAATGTCCGCACTAGCTGGCTGAAGTAGGTCGCTTTCAACGAGGCACAAGTCTCAGCATCGGCAATCGAGCAAGTTACATTCTCAAAACTAATCTGGGGGTTATCTAAATCGCTGATTAGCAGTTCGAAGTCTAAGCCCGTTTCATCTTCAGTGTCAGATTCAATAATGGTTACCAAGTTGCTCAGCCTCAACTCATCAGAAATAGCCATGGTGTAGACGCCTATATGCGAGAAAGTGCTTTCACTGATGTCTTTCTCAAATAACAGAACTACGATTATTCCATTTGACTCATATAGCACAAGGTCGGCGTTCCACTGAGTCTTATAAATTGCTTTCAAAGAACCTGTCGCTAAAAGTGCGTTTATCCCTGTTGATTCCTCAGAAAGGTCAAGTTCGACACAGGCTTCGTTTTCAACTGGCAGGCAATACGTCGTTTGACTAACAAATCCAGTTGGTGACTGAGTAATTTCAAGGGCTTCGTTAATCCCCACGCCTGTTATTGCTACTACACTCTTACTGTTTGCCTGGCTGCCTTCGTACTTATACCAAGCGCCAGTAACACTGAACGTATAGAATCTTCTAAGATCACCGTTTGACAGATGAACTGCATACCATCCAGGAATCGACGGTAATGAGTAAATGCCGTCTGCAACTTGTGCAAGAGACTTTGAGGCAATAAGTAATACTGTAAAAAAGGCAAGAAATTTAAGTTTCATGAAGGAAATCCTGGTGAGGCGTTATTATGCGATTTTTCTCAGCATACCGGACTGGAAAAATTACAGATCAGAAAAGTTGTCACATCTTGTGTCTGATAGGGATGATGATCGATAACACCAGTATGCGCTGAGAGGCATGCTAATCATTCGAAAATTGCCATTGCAGTTCTCTCTTAACAAGCCAAGCTGGTTGGACAAAGAAGAATCATATCGATCTGTCACCGGCCGAACATCCTGTTGGGGACGCAGTCACATTTTTTCACCTTGTGTTTTTAAGTATCGAAAGGCCCAGCCATGTGCTTACTATTGCCTTAACAGCCTGATGTAAAATTATCGGTAAAGAAAGAACCCAATCTAGAAACGCAATCCAAAACCACGTATACGCCCATTCAACAATAGGGAGCAAAAAGCCAAGATAGTTCGTGATAAACTCGATATTTGATAGTGACAAAATACTATAATCGGTAACGGCAACAATTCCAACACCCCATACAACTAATGCAATCTGAAAAGGGGTTGTCCAAATGCAAATGTAAGCAAACATTCTTAAAAAAGTGATAATTTCTCCTGACATGAGCGATATTTCTCACGTATTAAACTTTGCGCTTATGCACTAGCTGCCGCGACAAGTATCAGAAAGTTTGCGGCAATAAAACTCTAAGTTGAAACTGCATCCAAAACTTAACTATTTTTCCAACGAATAGTATTTGCACCAATCCTATAAGGCTTAAATTAGTCTTAGCCTTTTGACACCCAACTGACAGCTAGTATAGAGGTTTTTAACTAATCCTTAAGCACCTTGTCGATACTTTCTTTCAAGTTGGTTTCCGCATCACTTAACAGACGAGATGCATTAAAGTGCCACTGTGTATCTTTCTTAGCAGCCTCACGCTGCTCCAGCAGTGCTGACTTCGTCTCAATAGGCGATGGGCCACCATAGATTGTACGTACAGCAACAAAATTTTCTGCAGAAAGGGCATTTAAAAATTCAGTCTCCGACATTTGTATATCTCGATTGCTTTCCTGCCTCGCTGCTTCCTGAAGAATGCTGTAGCTGATAGTAGAATTTGATTCTGTGGCTTTTTTAACACAGGCAGCAACTATTTTGTGGGAAATACTGAACGGCAGGCGCTCACGGCGAACGATCTCATCCGCAAGCTCGGTTACCGTTATGAAATTAGCCTTAGCTCTTTCTCGCAACAAGTCCAAATTGAACTCGGCGGCACCGAGGGCATGCCCTAGAAGAGAAACGGCACGATCTGCATCCCTAATCGCAGAAAAGACTAAGGGCTGTAAATCATCTTCCACATCATTGATATCACCAAACGGTGTATTGTGTACGCTGGTCAGTACACCAAGTGTTTGACCCAAGGCCTTGCTAGCAATAGCCCGTACATGCTCTATTGCTACCGGATTACGTTTCTGCGGCATAATGGAAGAGGCCTGCACATAACCATCCGGGAGACGAATCACATCGAATTCCATCATGGCCATCAGCAGAAACTCTTGCCCGAACTTTCCGATGTTAATTAATAGAGTCGAAGTGGCACCTAGAAGCTCCGTGAAGTAGTCAACCGAGGCGATTGAACCATAGCTATTTCTGGTTGGCCCATCAAACCCGAGCAGCTGCGCCACTCTCTGTCGATTGATTGGAAACCCGGTAGTTGTAATCGCACAGGCGCCTAGAGGGCACTGATTCATATTTTCATAAGCGCGCTTCAACCGAACAATATCTCTGCTTACATTTTCAGTCATAGCCAAAAGGTAATGAGCAAGTGTAGTAGGCTGTGCAGGCTGCGTGTGCGTGTAGGCCGGCATTAAGGCGTCGTGATGCTTTGCGGCTAAATTCAGAAACACGCTGCGCAAATTCTCGCAGGCCTCTATTAACTGTAGCGCTTGTTTGCGAAGATAGAGACGGTAGATAGTGACATCAATGTCATTGCGACTCCTTGCTGTATGCAGTTTTCCCGCAACATCCAAGTCGCCACAGCCTGCAGCTATTTCGCGCTGGATAAAATAAAATATGTCTTCAACGCTACCGTCGTATTCAGCTGTGCGCATAGATTCAACATCGAGACCCTGAATCGCTTGCAGTATGGTTTTTAGTTCAACTTGCGTGATGATGTCTTGCTCAGCGAGCATGAGTGCATGAGCACGATCCACATCGAGATAGTGATCTAAAAAATAGCGCTGCGCATCGGCAAAGCAGTCACTTAGTACATTGTCCTTATAGCCCTGCGCTGGGAATTTTTCGCTCACTGGTGCACCTCGTTTCCTAATTTATTTATGTAATATTGCTGAAGGAATCTATTGGCTCGGCGACTTTGACAGACTCAACAGGTTGGCAAAGAGCCTGTAAGCACCCGGCACACCATTGGGTAACTGGCGGAACCACGAATAAGCCGTGTACACATAGTGGCCTGTGCCTATTCGTGAATACAGCATGGCTCCCTCACTGGGCGGCTCGCCCTCATCATGAGCTTCGGTCAGCGGCAGATATTGCTCGCGATCAAAACTGGTGAAGTTATAGTTGTTGCGCTCCTGAACCCAACCATCAAAATCCTCTGTAGTAATTTTATTAGGAAAACTAAACACCGGATGATTAGGCTCAAGAATTGTGATGGGAGCTGTCTCATCTACGACTCTGACATTACGGTCCATAGTTACACTAAACGGAGCAAGATTTTTCTCTACAAAGTCGGGCTGCTGATATTGCACGATAAGTGTGCCGCCCTTCTCGGTATAATTTAAGAGCCTCTGATTGTTCGCAACATAAGCAGCTCGTGTTTGCGAGGCACGAATACCCACCACGATAACGTCGAATTGCGATAAATCTCCGGTGGTTAATTCTGAATCGGACAGTAGGCTGACACTCACCCCTAAACGCCGCAAGGACTCGGGAACCAAATCGCCACTACCCATTAAATAGCCAACGTTCACGTCGGTCACACTAACATCTACTACCTCAATTTCCGTAGAAGCCTTTGCGTAAGTGCGATGAGTACTGATATGCGGATAAGCAATCTCTTGCATGGATTGCCTATAGACTGTGCCATCTATGACGGCGCTTGCGCTCAGTTGATACTCTCCGGCTTGGAGACTATCTGGCATTGTGACTTGAAATGAAAATGTGCTGGTTGCCGGTGCAGGCTCGAGAGAGAACTCAATGAATGAGGGTTCTAGAGCCCATCCTGGGGGCAATGAAAACTGCGCAGTACCGCTAACACTATCAGCGCTGTTGTTGCGAACGGTGAGCAAAAGATCAATAGGCTCAGACGATGTGGAGATCGGGACCACCATCAAATCAGTTGCGGGCTCTACCGAAACTTTTGGCACCACATCGATACGCCGACGGACTTCTCCTCTTATGCGGTCTAACTGCCGATATTCAACTTCTCGCGTAACTGAAACTTCTCTACCTGTAATCTCCAGCACCACGGTAGCGGTCAAAACGGGGGATGCAAAAGCTAGACTTTTTTCACTACCGGCTTCGCTCCAATCATAGGCTGCGGCTTCCCTAGGCAGCTCAAGCCAATAGGGCTGAGTTACACCTGCCCAATTAGGCACCTGCACAAGAAAATAGGCCTCCGCGACAGCCGAATCCTGACGGCGATTCCCAGCTTCATTCGCAAGTTCTTGCCTTTGGCTAGCCGCCACTGCCCAGTTATCCGGTACGTTCACGCGAGCAGAAAGAACACGTGCAGGAGAATCGTCAGGCATGAATGATCGCACCGCTACAGTCGCCGCACTGCCGGGCACTAAAGTCTCTGTCTCTATTAGTGCATCTATTTTCACCCCGGCGGCCAACACTATTGCCGTTTCAAACTCGGTGATTTTTTCGTCCAGTAAGCGCTTTGTTTCTTGTGATTGAGCAGCATTTCGCGCGCGCTCAGCAAGCTCAGAGCCTCGAACTAAATCAGGCGTCAAAGCGCTTGGATCAAAAGCATCAAATTCACCTAACAGCGCTTGAGTGACGCTCTCCAGTTCGAGAACAAGCCGTGAGAATAGCGGTGATGGGGATAACTCGAATCTGAAGAGACCACTTATCGAAGTGCCTACTCCATCAAATACAGACTGTTGAACTTTTGAAACATCAAAAGACAAACTACTAAGCTGCAACAAAGACAGCTGACTACCCCGTAATTCCAATGACCCCATCTGTTGGGTTTTTTGTTGGCTCCTTCCCTGCATGCCGATCTCAAAAAAACTCTTCCCCGCGATAGGGTCATATTCACCAGTATTAATACTCAACGTAGTCCCGTCAGCGGTATCAGGTGCTGATCGCAACCCCACAAAGAGTCTCTGCACTTGCCAAGTTCGAAGGCCTTCTGCTATTTGCATAGGGAATTGCGAAGCATCTGCTGCTGCCTCTATCGCAAGAGGAGTCAAATAACCCGCAAACTGATGATGACCGTGACCATCGGCCGACGAGCCATTCCACCTGGAAACGATTACGTCAGGGCGAAAAGTTCTGATGCTTCGCACCATGTCATCTAACAATTCATTCTCGGGCCAAACACGAGAAGCTTCAGTTCTGTCCTTGGAAAACCCGAAGTCATTTGCGCGCGTGAAGAACTGCTGGGCGCCGTCGAGCCGCCTCGCCTGAAGCAACTCTTCAGTGCGGATCACCCCCAAAGCATCTGACTGCTCTGCGCCGATAATATTTTGCCCACCTGACCCTCGAGTAAGCGACAGGTAAGCCGTACGCGCATTCAAGCCCCTAGCGTGATACGCAACCAGGGCTGAATCCTCATCATCGGGATGGGCCCCTATGTGTAGAACTGAAGCGGTAGTTTGTAGCCGCTCTAACTGCCTAATCAAGGCATTGTTACCCTGGTCATAGATCGCACTCACTTGAGCACCAGCCGGCATCCACGGGCCTACCCACAGCATCACCAATAACAAGGTAAACTTAAAAGCACGATGCATTAAACACCCTCTTCTAAAAAAGCACTTATCAAATAGCCAGCTGCGACAGTAACCAAGCAACCCACAACATTGAACCAGAGAAACGCAATATCGGTAAAATAGCTCGCGATCCAGACCGAAACCATGCCAAATAATAGCCCGTAGAATGCACCCGCCGATTTTGCCGACGGAACAACAAAAGCTAGCACGAAGACTCCGAGCAAGGAACCGTAAAAGAACGAACCGAAGGTGTTTACCACTTCAATTAATGAGCCCAAATTGGTAACAAAGGTAGCTACGACACAAGCAAATAGACCCCATAACATTGTAGCGATTCGGCCAAACCTGAGCAGCTCTTTCTCAGTGCTATCAGGGTTAATATGTTGTCGATAGAGATCCATAGTCGATGTAGTGGCGAGAGAGTTTAGTTCCGCTGCAACACTAGACATGGCTGCAGCAAGTATTGCCGCTACTATTAAGCCCACCACTCCCAAGGGCATGTTCTGAAGGACAAACGTGGGAAACACATAGTTCACATCATTGAACGAAGCATCATCGTTGGTTTGCCTGACAAATTCTGTAGCCTCGCGCCGAGATGCACTAAATTCAGCATTCGCATCCACATAGCTTGCTCGTGCGGTGGCTTCCAGATCTGTATTTCTTGCATCTATAAAATCGAGCGCCGCCAAACGTCGTTGCTCATGAAAACCCGTAAACTGACTCTGAATTTGCTGATGAACAGCTGGATTGGCATCAGCAGCTTGTTGTTGGGCAAGTTCATTGAACACCATTGGCGGCTGAGTAAATTGATAAAAAATAAATACGAGGATGCCGATAAATAGAATGAGAAACTGCAGTGGTATTTTGAGAAACGCTGACATAAGTAGCGAGGTGCGGCTTTCATCTTCAGAACGAGCCGTTAAGTAGCGCTGCACCTGAGATTGATCACAGCCGAAATAGGAAAGAAATAGAAACAAAGCGGCAATTGTGCCGGACCAAAAGGTATAGCGCTCGGTCAAATCAAAGGTGAAGTCGATTGCCTCCAACTTGCCTGTTGCACCCGCAACAAAAAGGGCGTCCTTCAACGATACGTCTTCGGGCAAAGCTTGAAGTATAACAAGCACACAGATCGTCAAGCCGATCATTATGATTGCCATCTGTTTCACATCGGTCCAGGTTACCGCTTGCACGCCCCCCGTCATAGTGTAGAAAGTCGTGGAGAGACCAATAGCGAAGATCGTAATCAACTCTCCCCAACCCAGCACTATAGATAGAACCACTGCGGGAGCGGCAATAATGACACCAACTCCCAATCCCCGTGAGATCAAAAAAAAGAAACTGGTTAATGTGCGCGTGCGGGAATCGAAGCGTTGTTCCAAATATTCATATGCGGTGAACACTTTGGCGCGATAGAAAAATGGTACCGCCGTAACACACAAAATGATCATGGCCATGGGTAAGCCAAAATAGAACTGAATGAAGCGTATGCCATCCTCGTAAGCTTGCCCGGTAGTTCCAATTAGAGTAATTGCCGACATTTGTGTAGCCATGACTGATAGTCCAACCGCCCACCAAGGTAAACTTCTACCCGCGAGAAAGAAGCTCTCCGAATCTAATGAGCCACGGCTCAACTTCAATCCATGCCAGATTACGTAACCAAGGTAGGAAAGTACGATTAACCAGTCAAGAGGGTGCACGGTTTAGCTTGAAAAATACGCTGAGAAAAAATTCAGCGTGCTTATTATCGTGACAGCAAAAACGAGAACAAGCAGGTAGATGTAATTCCATGGCTTTAGAGAGGCTGGCGACTTGGCTGGACCTGGAGAGGGCGCGGACATGTTGTCTTCTTCTATTAAAGCGCTCTTGATCTTGGGCTTCATCTAGATCTCGCTATCAGAAGGAAGTTGCGATCTCATTGCCAACACCAATTCATCAATTGCCACCATGGTCTGCAGAGCCCTAGCTTCCAGCTCCCTATCATTAGCACTGCTTACAGGGTGATCGATAATTGCGAAGGCATAGCCTGGCATGCCTAACACCTTGGCCATGAGTTCGGCGGCACTGACGAAGTTACTAGTCATCACACCTACCGCAGGTGTCCCCACTCGCTCGCTACTGATTGCGTCATGCAAACTGCACGACGAGCAGCTACCTCAGTCACCTAGGCCACTAATGACCAAATCCCAATTCCGAGCCTCATCGATGATCTCGTCCTCCGCCGGTGCGCTGTAATTAGACTTGGTTCGCAGGACCACCTTAGCCACTTGATAA
This sequence comes from Gammaproteobacteria bacterium, assembly GCA_002700775.1. Taxonomy (GTDB): domain Bacteria; phylum Pseudomonadota; class Gammaproteobacteria; order Pseudomonadales; family Pseudohongiellaceae; genus UBA9145. The sequence goes on from PAEL01000009.1 coordinate 16,634, forward strand.
CGCTCTCGAAGCAGCCTGTCGACGTGAGCAAAAAAGCCAGCCGTCCCCTCCTTGCCGTTGGAGATGAGCCCAACAGTCTTCCCCTCTAGGCTCGTTAGCCGCTGCGCTGGCTCCATGGTGTCTACTGCCGCTTCACTAGTAGGATTTAACACGCGAATTGTCATATCTTTACTTCCTTTGGAGGACCAATTGTCCATATTATCTTATCTGGATTGAGACGGTGGCTCGCAATCTATGCAGGCGCCTATAGCCGCCGTAACGGCCCGACTCTTTGTGCCGAGCCAAGGAGGGATTATCGCGCCGAACCCGCCTGCAGGACCGCCCGCCGCAATTAATAATAAATGGTCGGGACTGGGCAACGCGCAGTATTCAGTATCACCTTTATCCCGTATCACAGAGCCCTTGCCCACGGTTGACCATTCCGACCGCTTAACCCTGGCTTTCTCAAAAAGGTAATTGGCAATCTCTTTCCTACCCCAGCCCGCCGCACGCATATGCTCTCGGTGCTGCGGGGCCATGACCACTGCATAGTTACCTGACCATATCGAATAGTTGCGCATGTTCGCCCGCATCTCTGCAGCGTAGGTATCCAGTATTTCTTCAGGTTTACTTGTCCACTCATTCATAATCTGCCGAGGAGCACAGGCTGCAAGCACCGTGACAGCCGAAGCATCCTTAGGTATGTCACGAGACTCGGCTAAAGATGGCCAATCACTTCCCTCCTCATCCTCCGCGATGCAGTAACTTATCTTGCCAGGATGGCCAAGAGTCGACCGGTCAATAGCGCCAGGACTCACCTGTAAAATATTTATAAGAGCGAGCCGAATAGCTCTGCCAATGACCGAAGTCGCTCTATCAGAGCTACCCAATACATTGAAGTCGCTACGGGAACCAATCTCTTTCCTGATGGAACCATTCAAAATAACAAGGATGGCGCAACCACCCGTGCTCGCCGTCGTTCCATGCAACAAAAACTCCTCTTTGAGCATTGCCATCATTGCTGCAACTACGACGGGAAAATGTGCAGGTAGGCAGCCAGCCATAACCGCATTGATTGCCAACTTCTCCGCGGTAATAGCCCTCTCTCGCACTGGCTCGATACCGATAATCTCGTTAGCAGGCATGAGAACCCAGTCTAGGCAGGTCTGCACGGCTTCGGGGGTAGGCGGAACTATGGGAAAGCCATCTGTCCAACCCCTGCTGTGATAAAATTCCTGCGCATCAGCCACATCTTCTAGATCGAAATATTGCGATTTAAAAGCATCAGGTATCGCATTTACAACGGAATTCATGGCCGTAATTCTCCTTTACCGGAAAAAACAAAAAGCATAGAAATAACGTCCGACACACCTATTAATCCCATTTCTAAATCCTTATTTAGTAGAATTTCGAGCCGCGGCATCCAAGACTCTCAAGAAGTTACCGCTCCAAATTTTGTCGATACTTTCTTGCGTAAAGCCCGATCTTATAAGTCCTTCCGTTAAATTCATCGCATCTGTTGCATCGATATAGTCATCGATGCCGCTACCGTGATTGAAGTCATTACCAATCCCCACATGATCAACACCAATCCTATCAACAATATAATTTATGTGCTCGATCATGTTGTCTGTCGTTGCAGGTCCCAAAAGCTCGCTCACTGCAGTGACAAAATTTACTTGCTCTGCCGGGTCTTCAATTTCCCAATACAACTCAAACGGGTAGTTGTACTCTTCCGAAATTCCAACCTCTCTTCGCAATGATTTTAAAGTTTCAATAAATTTCGGCTCAGAGATATTTAAAAGATATCCCTTAAAGGCCGCCACATGAATCACACCACCGTTTTCGCCAATTAAGTCAATCTCTTCGTCACTTAGGTTTCGACTCACGTCTGAGACTTTTTTGGCATTTGAATGGCTCGCGACCACAGGCGAAGTGGTAAGCTCGAGTGCCTGAAGGGTTGCCGATTTTGACATTTGTGACACATCAATCAATGCGCCGAGCGCATTAATTCTCTTAATGGCGGAAGCTCCCAACTCAGAGAGACCTCCGTGCTCCTCAGTGACTTCGAATTTACCAGTTGTACCATCAAAATTTGGTCGAGAAGAGTCAGAAAATTCGTTGTGCCCAAGATGGTTAAGGCCAAATATGCGCACCCCGGCCTGGTAGAACTCGTCGATCGTATTGATGTCTCGTTCCAAGGACCTGGCATTTTGAAAGCCAAGGATAATGGCCGATTTTCCTGCCTCATGCGCAGCAACAAGCTCGGCTGAACTTCTGACTAATACAGCATTGCCATTACTGAGTGAAACAAGCGAATTAATTGCCTCTAATTTCTCATCAGCTTCAGCTCGCGCCGCCGCATCTCCCTCTTCGGTGCGCGGCCCAGGCCCGACAGCAATTGACATAACGACGGCATCGACGCCGCCTGCTCGCATTTTGTCCAGCGAAACTTTTGAGGATCCATCGTCACTCAAATAAGAGGCAGATGTCGAGGGAATCACGATGTCCGCATGAGCATCTAGAACGAGAGCAGCCGCATGCAGCTCAATAACGGACGCCTCCTCCAGCTCTGGATTATCCTTTAGACCTTCTGCAGCTCGCTCATCGCTTGAACAGCTCGCAATGCCGACAAATATCAAGGCCAGCAAAGCATCTCGATACCGATTCTTAAGCCCAGCCAAATCATGCATCTAACGAACTCCTTAAAAACTTAAGCTTAAAATAATAACTTTTTAGTACACCCGGTTCCACGAGCCAAAAAAAACCTTCTACGATTCCTTCTTATCTTTGACGGTTAACAGTAGCGCAAGAAGAAAAAAGTTCTGTACGAACCTCAACCCCTTTTTCAGCCAGCTTCGCCTGATCTGAACATGACACGTTAGTATGACGCAGCTCGACTATGTCACCGGAGCCGATACCAGGATTTTCAAACAGTGCCTGAATATTAGTTAAATTAGGATTGAAACGGAGGTCGAGCGCCATCAAGTTTGTCAGCCCACTAAGCGGTGTTATGTCGGTAATGTCGTTCCCAGTGAGTTCAAGATATTCAAGGGTGGTGACCCCACGCAGGGGGCTCAGGTCCGTGAAGGAATTCCCAGCCAATCTCAATTCAATTAGTGATACCAGTTCACTTAAAGGAGTCAGATCACTTATATCCTGAGTGTGAATGTTCAGATCAACTAGCTTAGTCAATTTTGCTAATGGACTTATGTCAGTAACAGCATTGGTGAACAGCACCCCTGTCGCCCCCATAACCGATCGGGGATTTTGTCCTCCGATGAAGTCACCGTGGCGGTGCATCCGAAGCACTCTCAGTTCCGTCAGTTCACTCAGGGCACTGATGTCAGTCAAAGGATTCTCGGCGATACGTAAATCGACTAGCGTGGTCAAGCCTCGAAGTGGACTGATATCAGAAATCCAGTTGGTATGTAAATTCAAATGTGTCAACTTCGTGAGTTCAGCCAGTGGGCTAATGTCAGAGAGACCTCGGTTGGGAAGAGCAAGGTTAGTTAAACCCGCAAGGTTCTGTATTCCCGAGAGGTCATGAAATACGTGTTCAGGATCAACCCATTCCGGCGATCCGGAAACCGATCTTCTTGCGCCTCCACCACCGGTTCGCAGCGTCCTCAACTTTGCAGCTTGACTGCAACTCAATGCATCTTGTGGTCCGAGGGACAAAGCCTCACGCACAGCTTCTTCCAGCACTGCATCTGCAAAGGTCACAATGTCAGAGTCAGCATGATCCTGGCAGTTGTCAGTAGAATGCAGCTTTTGCTGGGCCGAAGCCCCAGAGAAAAAAACAAGGCAGAGCGCAGCTAAACGCAAGCCGATCCGAATGTGCTGCATATCAATATTCCTCTGTAAGACATAGTTAAAATCTACCCCCAACGTACCGATTATTTGTTTAATGCGAAAAGCTAAGGGGACGCCCAAGAAAGGCATGGTACCGTTAGGCCGAAAGATTCGCCAGCTCCCTTTGCCGTTAAGCGAAACTAAAACCATGAGTGAGGCAAGTAAAAGATGGATGCGTATAATGTCGAACCTGTAAGGGCTCAGAAATATCTGGAAACGGAGTTGGCTGCCGTTCTACCTTTACTTGATTCTTTTTTACTTCTATAGCGTAACTAATATCTCGTACAATACGGCGTCATAAGCAAGGAAGCCGTTCATGCTGCAAGCCCTCAGTTTTGCGCTTACCGTTACCTCTCCCATTCTCTTTATGTTGCTTCTTGGGTATGCCTTTTTGCGTCACGGCATGCTAAGCGAGGACTTTATTCAAAGCGGCTCTAAGTTGGTATTTAATGTCACCCTACCCTGCTTATTGTTTCTGAATGTTTCGACGACGGATGTAATTGCCCTGATCCAGCCCAAGTTATTGGGCTGTGCCATCGTCATCATATTTCTAGCGGTGATTCTGCTCTGGCTGTTCAGTGGTTCTATGGCACCGGCGCAGCGTGGCGTATTTGTACAGTGCGCATTTCGCAGCAATATGGGTGTGGTGGGTCTGGCCCTAGCGGTCAACGCTTTCGGCAATGGGATATTGGCATCCGCTGGGGTTTATCTCGCTTTGATGACGATTGTCTACAACATATTAGCTGTAGCGGTCTTGAGTGCGGCTCAACATCAACCCGAACATAACCTTGCTCTGATGATAGGCAGATCGATAATGAGCAACCCATTGATCATTGCGATTGTGTTGGGACTGATTTTATCGCTGACCCAGTTGCGTTTACCTGAGTGGTTGATGACCAGCGGGCGTTATCTGGCAGATATGACCCTGCCGCTGGCATTGCTCTGTGTGGGTGGTTCCCTTAGCTTCGGCCGCTTGCGGGGCAATCGCAACTTGTTAATCTGGGCCACGATCAGCAAGCTGATTCTGGTGCCGGGGTTGGCAACGCTGGCAGGGGTTTTGATTGGGCTGCGTGGCACAGATCTGGGCATTCTCTATCTAATGACGGGGGCACCCACTGCTGCGGCCAGTTTTGTGATGTCGCATCAAATGGAAGGAGACGCAGATCTGGCCGCCGATATCATTGCCTTGACAACCATATTCACCGCATTCTCCAGCTCGGCGGGGCTGGTGATACTGCGATCTGCTCAGCTGATTTAGACCTGCTTTTTTGGTGTTATAGCGAATAGACAGCAATCACTTAATTCGAATAATTCCAACACTTCCTTCTATATCAATCTCGGTTCCCCACTCGTCTGAAAGCCGCTCTACTCGTTCAAGAATCTGTTCCGCATGCTGAACATCAGCCATACGTGGAATTCCTAAACGAGAATCAGGACCGTCAAAGCCTAACTCAATTGGATAGAGTCGCACTTCAGTTAACTCTCCATCTTCATAATGACTAATGGCTACCAGGCTTTCCAATGATTGGGTCGAACCACCAAAGTTTCTGGCAAACTGCTGCACTCTTCGATTGGAATTTGCATCTGAATTGCCCAGCGCTACTTCCAGCTCCCACTGCGCTTCTCGAAAAAACTCACCCAGCCCATAAAAGATGGGCTTACCATTATAAATTTCTATGCCGCGTAAAGTTTGCACTCCAGTTCCAACAAAAGCATCGGCGCCAGCATCAATGGCTTTGCGCGCAAGCTCTTCATAGAACGCCGGTGGCCGTGTACTTAAATGTTGGGTTTCTACAATGGAACGACTCTGGTGGATGTGTGCTGCGGCAATGACAAAATCCCCTAGTTGCCGCGCGTTACGAATGTTTCTTAAGATTCGATCAAGGTCATTTTCATTCATCTCATAGACAAGGGTTCCGGGGATCTCGCCGTTTGCAGCAACGCGATAGTTTGGATTATTTCTTCCGGAACTGGATGCTGGGAAATTCATTCCGGTAGATGCAGACGCGTTCGCGAAGGGTCGGGGATTGTCGTAGTTATCACGCTGTTGCAGAAACCCATCTCTTACACGATTAAGTGCATCAAACTGATCCTGTGACACCAGGATTGTCTCGCGGTAATTGAGCATATTAAGCCCTGGACGACCACCCAGATTCCCAATTAGAGGTGTCGCTGCCAGGCGGTTATGTTCAGGCCAGATTGGCGCATGAGTTCCTATTAGAGCAGCTCGTCCCTTGGCGGTTTCCAAAAAAGCCGGTGCCGCCGCTTCCTGTAAGTTCTTGCCTGATCCCGCATGGATGATTCCTGCTTCATCCAACAAGAAATTAGTTGAAAACATGCCAGCGAACTCAGCATCCAGTAAATGGTTTTGGGCCCGGTTCACCATGTCAAAACCCATAAGCCTGAGATCCGCCGCTACCTCTTGAGTACCGACAAAACCGTTCAGGGGACCGTCGAATTCACGAAGATTCGCTAACTCACCTTCCATGTTGCCCATAGCCAAATCTGCATTTCGAATGAGATCGAAAACTTCCTGTACTTCGGGGTCGGCCAATTGAGATGCTGGTCGCCTAATCATCAGGTCGCCAACGCTGGCGAAGGTGAAATCCCCCGCCATGGTCATTGCCCTGTCTCTTTCACCGATAGGAGGCAACTCGGACTGTCCCTGCACAGGAGTAATTGCCAAACAAAAAAGCAGCGAGATGAATCTGGGGGAAAAAGCTGAAACTAATTTTGTTGTTCTATCCATAATTATTCCCAATTGAATTACAAATTATTGCCGATCGAGAAGCCTGCCTGCACCGTCTAACGTGTAATAAACCAGTTGGACAAAATCCACTGCGGTCCAGCCATTATCTGACCCAATGATTGTACAATGGTTGTTTGTTGCGGACTTTAGCGGTCAGTCAGGCGCCCGGGGCCACCGAGTTCATAATAGACAATTGGCACAAAATCTTCCGGACCACCAGTTCCTGCCCACCGGACAGCTTAGCTTAGTGTAAAACTCTAGCACACTTCTTAGCACACTGTAATTTTTGGATTGCAACGCTTTGATCTAATTGTAGAATCGGATCACACGTCTAGTGAAAATCCTCATGTCTGTGGTTCGAAACCAACTCCTTCATCTTACAATCACCGATCTCGACGCGTAGACAGCTTATCTGCTTAAGAGCATCTCTTGCTAGAACTGGAAGTTTCCTCATTTTGGCGCTGGCGAATCTTCGACTAACGCCCCTCTGGGCACCACTCTCTTCCCGTGAATTTCTATCGTTTTACAAAAAGCTGGATCGGAACTTTATGCCCCAGCGTCCGTCCTGCTTAATCAATATATACAGCGATTCGAAAGTAACTATTTCGGAGCCATCCTCGCGATAGCGCCGAACGGAGGTCGCAACATGGGCTTTCGTGTCTGTGATGCTTATGATATCCCGCTCCACCCATTCAGAATGATGCCAATCTGTGTCACTCAGCCTGTCGAAAACTCTTACATGAGCCGAAACCACATCTTCTTCTGTTGCCCAGTTCGACATGCTGCCGCGGGCGAGACGAAAATGTGGTGTGTGGTAGGTTGCCGCATGCCCGGCAGGATCGCTGTTGCTGAACGTAGTCATAAAAGCATCGAGCACAGACATAACTTGCTGCTCGTCAATGCTACTACTAGGTTGCGCATTGCCAGTTAGCGGCAGCACCATAAGCAGGGATAGCAAAGCAATGGATTGAAGAGTTTTCATAGAATTTCCTGTATCACGTATTAAGCCGATAGCGCCCAGTATATGTCAGTTCTGTCTCAGGACCGACAGACAAATTCGCGAAAAGTCGCTACTAACACCTTGTTCTTAGCGCTAGAATCACAACTCCTAACAAAGTCATAGGAAGCAGCGCATGAATCGGGATTTAAAGCTGACCACATTAGTTGGATGTCTCCTGGCAACGAGCCTGTGGGTAGCTACCAATGCGCAAACCCAGAACCGGTCCACAAGGCTTATGCTGGAAGCGGCTGCACCACTTCGTGCGCTGCAGGACGAAGACCCACCTAATGTTCTATTCATCATTGTTGACGACCTGAACACTGCACTGGGCTCCTACATTGGTTCAGGTGACAGACCCCACTATGCCACGGCCAGTACCCCAAACCTGGATCGATTGGCTGCGCAAGGTATCCGCTTTGAGAATGCCTTCGTGCAAAATCCATTATGCAACCCTTCCCGTGCTTCTATCTTGAGTGGGCTAAGACCTGATACTACCGATGTGCATGCAACAGGTACCTGGCCACGGCACAAGATCGGCGATCAACTTAGAATGCTGCC
>PAEL01000001.1 GCA_002700775.1 Gammaproteobacteria bacterium
CTACTACTTTGTAATAGTAACCACCGGATTTATACTTGGAAACGAAGTAGCACGTCGATTCGGCAAAAAATTCGGCGTAGAAAGAATGATAAGGTTCGGTGTTTCTGTGAGCATCTTCGGAATTTTAATTGCTATTGGGTCCCAACTTACTGGGATTAAACATCCACTCATCTTGTTTGCGCCAGTCGCTCTTACGATATTTGGTAACGGAGTCACCTTACCAAATGCTCAAGCCTCGGCGATCAATGAATTTCCTCAACTCGCGGGGACTGCCTCAGGACTCACAGGATTCTTGCAGATGGCTTTTTCCGCGCTATTCGCACAATTGGTTTCGATAGTATTCAACGGCACTGCATACCCACTTCTGCTCATCATGCTTTTTGCCTCGATTGCATCCTTGTACTTCTTTACTACAAGCATGAAACAGGCAGTTGCAACGAAACCCAAGGCAGCCGCATAAATCCGGCGTTACTTTAAAAAATCCAGCTGAGCTAGAAGTTCATCCTTATCCCAAAGGCACCTTAAATCGAAGAAAAGACGCCCATCAGAAATACGACCAATAATCGGCTTTGGCAAACAGCGGAACGACTTCGCTAGCTTTTGGAGAGCTATGTCACGCTGTCCTTTTTCAGCAACAGGCGCTAGAACCACACTTGAACTTGGCATTAGATCTAAGGGTAGTGCACCACTTCCGATCTGACTCATACAGTCCTCTATTGTTACAATCGCAATACCACTGAGTAACGTTACAAATTTAGGAGCAATTTCGTGAGCTAAAGCTTGTATGTCATCCGCATTCCTAGTCAAGTTTCTTAAAATCGGCAGCCGGTGACTCAAACTTGCAGGATCTTGATACAACCTAAGAGTACCAAGCAGCGCCGCGAGAATAGTTTTATCAACCCGTAAAGCACGTTTTAGCGGATTTGATTTGATTTGTCCGATTAGCTTCTTACTTCCAACGATAATGCCAACCTGCGGACCACCAAGTAATTTATCTCCGCTAAAAGTAACAATATTCGCTCCATCCGCAATAACATCTTTTACAGTGGGCTCAGATGGCAAACCATATCGACTTAAATTTATTAATGAACCACTGCCCAAGTCTGATATTAAAGGAACGTCCTTTTGTCTAGCAAGGGAAGCTAACTCCCGTTCAGAAACAGAACTAGTAAATCCCTTAATTTCATAATTGCTGGAGTGGACTTTCATTAACAGCGCCACTTCGTCTAATTCAAATGCCGAAGCATAATCATTTAAATGAGTACGGTTGGTGGTCCCAACCTCAAAGAGACTGCAGCCCGCAGTAGTCATTACTTCAGGGATTCTAAAAGCCCCACCGATTTCGACGAGCTCCCCGCGGGATATAGCTACCTTTTTCCCTCGTGCCAAACTATTGAGAGTCAAAAGTACTGCCGCAGCATTGTTATTAACAACTGTCGCCGCTTCAGAACCCGTCAAATCACACAACAAACCCTCGATAACAGTATCTCTATCTCCCCGTTTACCTGTTTCAAGATCATATTCAAGATTAGTTGTTTGCTCAGCTGCTTGCGTCATCGCAACAACAGCGGAAGGTGCTAATGCTGCACGGCCTAAATTTGTGTGTATAACGGTCCCAGTAAGATTAAAAACAGGCGTAATCGGACTCTTCAAGGCGTTTGTAGCGCGAGCACATATCTCCTCCGCGATATCAGAAACCGCACTTTCTTTTCCCAATACAGATATCGTTTCAACATCCGACGCTGATATTTTTTCGCGTAAATACCCTAGAACCTCTTGCGCGATAAGTTTTATACTCTGGTGTCCAAATTTTTCGGCGCATACGACTAAGACGTCCTCTCTCATCAATTTGTCGAGAGAAGGAATCAAATTATAAAAAGAAGTATTTTTATTTGCTTTAGACATAAAAATCGCGCCAATTTTATTTAGAGTAGCAAAATTGAGGTCCGACGTCTCTTTTGAAACATTAGATTGCCGAAATTTGATTCTCCCAATAAAATTGGGAATAGGTTGAAAATAACAATATAAACCTATTTAACTTATGCTCACTCAAGGCTTCCTATGCTGAAACGTCATCACTTACTTATCGCGAATAAATTCCATGAAGAGACTATTGACCGGCTTGATCAACAATATCAAACACATCACCTTTGGAAGCTAACAGAAAGTCAAAAAAAGCTCTTGATCGAGAGCCTCGAGGGTCAATGCAGACTAGTAGCTACAGCCTCTTGGAATACAGACCCCTTAATATATAACTTAAAATCATTAAAGCTAATAGCCTGCTTTGGCGTAGGAATCGACGGAATTGACCTGATAACCATCCGAAACCGAGGGGTTCGCGTTACAAACACTCCTGATGTACTTACCGACGCGGTCGCGGATCTAGCGATGGGACTCTTGCTATCGACATCCCGCAACTTGGTAAATGCCGATAAATTCGTAAGAGCGGGGTCTTGGCAAAAAGGCGCCTTCCCGTTCGGCTCTGGATTAGCTGGTAAAACGCTCGGTATCGCCGGCTTGGGAAGGATTGGTCTGGCTATTGCGCAGAGAGCCGAAGCATTTAAACTTAAAATCGAGTACCACAGCCGCTCAAAGGTCAATCAGCCTTATGGCTATCATCCTAGTCTCGAAGCTCTCGCAACCGCCTCTGATTTTTTCCTCTGCGTGCTTCCTGGAGGCGACTTTACTAAAAATTGTATAGGCAAAAATATTTTTAAAAAAATTGGCCCGGCAGGGATTTTCATAAACGTAGGTCGTGGGAGCTGCGTTGACGAGGAGGCACTCGGTCAAAGCCTTTCTAATGGCGACCTTGGCGCGGCTGGCTTAGATGTGTATAGCCGGGAACCGGAGGTTAATCCAACGTTAACAACGCTATCGAATGTCGTCTTACTTCCACATATTGGCAGCGCAACTTTAGAGACTCGGGAGGCTATGGGACAACTCGTAATTGATAACTTAAATGCAGAAATTTGCAACAAAAAACTCATTTCGGAGGTCAAAAACTGATAAATCTAATACCAACTTCCTGCCCTTATTGCGGCGAAAACATTGATCTTTTTGTCGAACCCATGATGGAGACTCAAGATTATATTGAAGATTGCCAAGTTTGCTGTAGACCAATTAGCATCAGCGTAGAAACCGATGAGAATGGCAGTATCAACTTGGCTGTTCGACATGAAAACGAATAATGATTAAATCAACTTAGGTGAGTCAATGTAACGACACATCGGCTAGAAAAATATTTAAAAGCAGACTTACAAACTGGATTTTAAGGTAGCGTTGCTTTATTCTGCTCGATCAGTCTGGAGTGGTAGCTTTGCGAAAAATACCGGCAGCTAATTGAAAAAATACTCAGCTCTTCTAGTTGTAATTGAAACCCAAGCGCTAATATAAATTAGCCTTTACTGAAACACCGAGTGTAAGACCACAATAAAAGCACTGATGAAAATTTTAAGGCAAATAGATTTTAAGGCAAATAGAAAGCTATGAGTCAACGAAACGGTATCAAGGGTAACAACAAACTCTCGGGCAAACGCCGACCGCAAAAAAAAACGACTAAAGACAAGTATGTTTTTGCTTTCGGTAGGAAAACTGAGGGTAGCGCCCAAATGCGAGAATTGCTTGGAGGTAAAGGAGCAAATCTAGCTGAAATGGCCTCAATCGGACTTCCAGTGCCACCCGGATTCACCATAAGTACAGAAGTATGCAGCCACTACTATGACAACAGTCATCAATACCCTGATACACTCGCACATTCAACATCGGCCGCTATAAAAGAGATAGAGTCCCAGCTCGGTAAGCAATTTGGTAACCGAAAAAACCCTCTCCTCGTTTCTGTTCGCTCCGGAGCAAGAGATTCTATGCCCGGCATGATGGATACAATTCTCAATCTTGGACTCAATGATGAGACCGTTCAGGGTCTAGCAGAAAACAGCGCAAATCCGCGATTTGCTTGGGATTGCTATCGGCGGTTCATTCAAATGTACGGCGATGTAGTGATGGGAGTTCACGCCAAGTCGGAGGAAGACGCAGACCCCTTCAATCATATTTTGGAGGTTATGAAGAAAGACCTTAAACTCAAATCCGACAGCGACCTTTCGACGGAGAATCTCCAAGAACTTGTTATAAAATATAAGGAACTTATACGAAGTAGAGCTAAAAGCGCTTTTCCTCAAGATGTTATGGAGCAACTATGGGGTGCCATTAGTGCGGTCTTTGGGTCTTGGCGAAACAAACGTGCCATCCTTTACCGACAACAATACAATATTCCAACCGAGTGGGGAACAGCAGTAAATATTCAAGCGATGGTTTTTGGAAATGCAGGCAACGACAGTGCCACCGGGGTCGCTTTTACTCGCGACCCAGCAAACGGAGAGAAAGTATTTTACGGCGAGTATTTAATAAATGCTCAAGGAGAGGACGTCGTCGCGGGTGTGCGGACACCAAAATCAATTTCAGAGCTAGCCACGACAATGCCTAAAAACTTTAAAGACCTTGATAAAGTTCGTCAAAAGCTAGAAAAACACTTCAAAGATATGCAGGATTTTGAATTCACCATTGAGAAAGGGACACTGTTTATTCTTCAAACTCGCAATGGAAAACGCACTGGATTAGCTGCAGTAAGAATCGCCGTGGAGATGCAGAGAGAAGGGTTAATTTCACAAAAGACAGCCCTGCTGAAAATACCAGCAGAATCAATTGATACATTGCTTGTTCCGGTATTCGATCCGAAGGCATTAAAGATCGCACCCTTAATAGGCCGTGGTCTTCCCGCTGGACCCGGTGCCGCCACTGGAAGAATCGTATTTAGCTCGAAGGCTGCTGAACGACAAACTCGCAAAGGTAATAAGGTAGTTCTCTGCCGAACAGAAACCTCCCCCGATGACTTAAAGGGAATGCTTCACTCACAGGGCATTCTGACCTCTCGCGGCGGTGTTTCTTCTCATGCAGCTCTCGTTGCTCGGCAGTTAGGAAAAGTCTGTGTTTGTGGAGCGACTGAGATCACTATCAACTACGAGAAAAAAACCCTCGTAGCGGGTAACAAAAAATTAAAAGAAGGAGACTACATATCCATCGATGGGACTACCGGAAACATCTATAGGGGGATGATAGAAAGCGCTGACTCAGAAGTGAAAAGAGTCTTAGAAGGAAAGTCCAAGGCTAGTCGAAGTTATACTTATGAGCTTTTCGAGACAGTTATGAAATGGTCAGACAGGCACCGAAAATTAAAAATTCGAACAAACGCTGACACCCCAAACTCGGCAAAACAAGCGGTAGCATACGGGGCCGAGGGAATTGGCCTATGTAGAACAGAACACATGTTTTTTGACGGAGACCGCATTGACCTCATGCGCCAGATGATTCTAGCCGCAGATGAGGTACAGCGCCGCTCTGCTCTTAAGAAACTTCTTCCCTTCCAGAAAAAAGACTTTATCGGTTTGTTCCGTGAGATGGCAGGCCGACCCGTCACTATTAGACTTCTAGATCCACCTTTGCACGAGTTTCTGCCAAATGATGATGCTGTCCGTCGCCAACTTGCGGAAAATTTAGACGTGCCTTTCGATTTTGTTATAGATCGAATAAAAGCACTGCATGAAGAGAACCCTATGCTTGGCTGTCGCGGCTGTCGTTTAGGAATAATCTATCCAGAAATTACGGAAATGCAGGCTCGTGCTATCTTTGAGGCAGCCGCCCAGGTAATGAAGAGTAAGCGTTGCATAAAGGTAAACGCTGAAATCATGATCCCTCTTGTAGGTTTCCGAGCTGAACTTAAAGATCAGCTCGACATAGTTCACAGCGTTGCCGACCAAGTTATGAAGAAGAACAAGATTAAGATTAACTATCTGGTAGGTACTATGATAGAAGTGCCGCGCGCAGCAATAACTGCAGATGAAATTGCACACGAAGCTGATTTTTTTAGTTTTGGCACAAATGACTTAACACAAACAACCCTTGGGCTGAGTCGTGACGACATGGGGCTTTTTTATGACGAGTATCAACGCAAAGAAATTTATAACCAAAACCCGTTTGCAAGTCTCGATCAAACAGGGGTTGGAAAACTCATAGAGCTCGCGGTGAAGCGCGGATGTCGTTCAAAACCTAACATCAAACTTGGCATTTGTGGAGAGCATGCGGGAGATCCAAACTCCATAGATTTCTGCCATAAAACCGGACTAAATTATGTCAGCTGCTCACCCCCGCGAGTTCCCGTTGCACGACTAGCGGCCGCACAAGCAAAGCTGCGCGCTGAAAAGCATAAAGCGAATTAAATGAATCTTACCGACACCTCGGTTTCGACCAAATAAGATCTCGTAATTACAAAAATTAAAGGCTTCACTTCGCCTTTTTATCTGGTATCTTCGTTATTAATCGTCTGCCAAGGATTTAATGACATGGGTACTGGTCTGCTAGCTATTATCTCCCTCTTACCAATAATATCAGTGGTACTCTTGCTGGTTATTTTGCGCTGGCCAGCCAGTAGAGCGATGCCTATTTCATATATAATAGTCGCGTGCTTAGCAATTTTCTTATGGCAAGTTCCCCTTGTTCAGGTCACTGCAGCAAGCGTTAATGGCTTAATTATCGCTTCCACACTAATTTATATAATTTTTGGCGCCATACTCCTTTTGAATACCCTCAAAGAATCAGGTGCTCTTAATAGTATTCGAAAAGGTTTCTCGGATATAAGCCCGGACCGCCGCGTACAGGTGATTATAATCGCTTGGCTATTCGGCTCATTTATCGAAGGCGCGGCCGGATTTGGAACTCCAGCTGCCGTCGCTGTGCCGCTCATGGTCGGGCTTGGTTTTCCAGCCATGGCCGCAGTAGTTGCCGGTATGATAATACAAAGCACGCCTGTTTCCTTCGGTGCAATGGGAACACCTATTTTAGTTGGCGTTGGTAATGGCCTAGCTGCAGATCTAAACATGGGGACCTTCGCGGAAAGCATCGGGTTCGACGGTATAGACCAAATGTTGCGCGAAATTGGGTTCAGAGTTGCCATACTACATTCTCTCACTGGCACATTTATCCCCCTCATAGTCGTAGGCACGATGACTCGATTTTTTGGAGCCAAAAAATCTTTTGCCGAGGGCTTTGAAGTCTGGCGATTCGCTGTTTTTTCGGCATTGGCTATGACGATTCCCTATCTTTTCGTAGCAGCATTCTTGGGACCGGAATTCCCATCTTTACTCGGCGGTCTAACGGGGCTGATAATTGTTATTAGCGCCGCGAAAAGAGGTTTGTTTATGCCTCCAGCCGATAAAGTTTGGCAATTCGACTCGCCGGATGAATGGGACTCTGAGTGGACGGGGGCGTTGGCGTTAAGAAATGACGAGACACAGCCGAGCAACATAGAAATGCCCCTAATCCGAGCCTGGCTGCCCTACCTGCTCATAACTGGCTTGTTAGTAATGACGCGCCTTCCTACTTTCTCACTTGAGCCTCTGCTAAGAAATGCACACCCGTTAGTCACTTGGGCCTGGCCAAATATTTTCGGGAGTAACGTGAGCGCGTCTTTTCAACCACTGTGGTCCCCGGGAACTATTTTTATTTTTGCATCGATTTGTACATTTATTATGCATAACCTCTCAGCTAAGAACTGCCAGAAAGCGTTAAAAACGTCCTTAAAAACGCTTTTACCGGCCTCCATGGCACTTCTCTTTACTGTTCCAATGGTGCAGGTTTTTATCAACTCCAGCGGTGGAGCAAGTGGGTATCAGCAAATGCCGCTTGCCCTTGCTGAAGGTGTCGCCGATTTAGCAGGAAATGCTTGGCCACTCTTCGCAACATTCATCGGAGGAACAGGAGCATTTGTTGCAGGAAGTAATACCGTCAGCAACATGATGTTTTCGTTGTTCCAGTTTGGAGTAGCCGAGAGAATCGCTGCAGACCCACTTTGGATCGTAGCATTGCAAGCGGTTGGGGGAGCCTCAGGCAATATAATTTGCGTACACAATGTGGTTGCTGCCTCTGCTGTAGTTGGTCTTACAGGGCGTGAGGGTTCTGTCATACGCAAAACCCTCCCAGCGTTTTGTTATTACGCATTTTTATCTGGAGCACTCGGGTACAGCATCGTCAATCTGAACAATCCAATTAATTTAGGCACTATTTTAGCAGCGTCGATTGTAACTGGCATGGTGACTCTTATTTTCGTAAGCCGGCGAATTAATAAATAAATACATTTATAACTATAGAGCTCGTCTAGAAAGATGTGATCCTTAGCTACCGAACTCTAAAAAAATGTTAAATGCACCCTTCGAAAATTACAAAAAATACAACTAATGCAAGTTAAAAATCGCCGAACCCTAATCCTCGCGACAGCGGGCCATGTAGACCATGGAAAAACCTCGCTTATCAGGCTTCTAACCGGTGTTGAAACTGACACATTGGCGGAAGAAAAAGCCCGTGGCCTGACCATCGTACCGGGTTTTGCTTACCTAGAGTCAGGTGACAACGACTTCGTTTTGGGCTTCGTTGATGTTCCGGGGCACCACAGCTTTATTAGCAACATGATTTCAGGAGTAGGGTCAGTAGAGGGTTGTATAATTGCGGTTGCTGCAGATGACGGCATAATGCAACAGACTAGAGAACATATCGAAATTCTTGATTTGCTGAATATACAATTAGCAATCGTCGTAATAACTAAGGTCGACCGAGTTAATCCTGAACGAATCAAAGAAGTAGCTTATCAAGTCGAAAATCTACTAAAAACTACTCAACTTAAAAATAGCGGTACTTTTCACGTATCGTCCGTAACTAACCAGGGAGCTGTCGAGCTAAGACAGCACCTCAGCAACCTATTTAGGGAGAATAACAAAACCCTCACCTCAAACATAGAACGAAAAAATACCCGGTTCCTCGTAGACAGAAGCTTCGTTGTAAGAGGGTTAGGTACTGTCGTAACTGGCAGCGTAATTTCTGGCATTCTAAAGGAAAATGACAATTTAGCTCTTAGCAACTCAGACAAAATTATCAAAATTCGCGGAATTCGGCTGGATTCAACTGACATATCACAAGCACATATTAATCAAAGGGCGGCTCTGCTGGTTAATGTGCATCATACCGATGTAAGAAGAGGCGATTATTTATTTGCTTTTGAGAATAAAAACCTACAACACCTTGACCGATTTGATGCCAGTTTAAGGATGTCAAACAATAACGATTCAGGTATCGAAGCCAATCACCAATACCACCTTTACCTTGGTGCTTCTCATAGAGTAGCAAGGGTCAGACACCTTGGAACTGATTTGTATCAGATATCCTATGATGAAGCGCTCTCTGTACATCATGGCGACAGACTAATTCTGCGAG
>PAEL01000010.1 GCA_002700775.1 Gammaproteobacteria bacterium
CGCCAAGTCTGGGGTTTTGGAGCTTGGATTTTAGAAATTTTTATGGCTTAATCCGATAGCGTTTTAGCCAATGATTTCTCTCAGATTCTCCATTGAGAATTATGGGGTAAACTGATTGATGTGCTTGTAAAAAATTACGATCACAATCGGCCGCTTAATTAAGCGGCCGTATTCAATCTATGATGTGCTACGTTGGACAATTCGTATCTATAAGTAGCTAAGCAAGGCAACACGTTTAATATAAATAAAAACAATATAGGATGGCACATGAAAAATCGTCGAATTACCAACCTGCTTTTCTCAAGTCTCGCCTGTGTACTAGTGATCACGACTCCTAGCTTACGTGCAGCTGAGATTCTTATTGATAGTTCTATTCTAGATCAGGCAATGGATGTTATTGGAACAAAGTATTCAGAATCCGCGTCTACTCAAGAGGAGATCAGTAGATTAGCAAACTCCGCAAGCTCAACTTACGAAGAATTTAAAGCTGAGAATGACAACCTGGAGGCGTTACTAGTTCTGAATGCTGGCTTTCGACGATCTATTTCGATTCAAGAGGAAAATATTGAGGCTTTGGACGAGTCTATTGCAAACGTAGAGGTGGTGACCCGAGAAATCCCTCTTTTGATGGACAAAATGCTCTCAAGCGCGGAACAATTTATTTCATTAGATTTTCCTTTTTTAGTTGACGAGCGAGCTAATCGCTTGGCCTTTGCGAAGGCGGCAATCGAAAATCCTGACGTATCGATTGCTGAAAAATTTCGCCAAGTTCTTCAAATATATCAAGTAGAGAATAGTTACGGGCGAACCGTGGAAACCTATGCTGATAGCATTGAAATCGCCGGAGTAACTCGTGATGTAGAAATCGTCCGGATCGGGCGTGTGGCTCTGATGTATCAGACAACCGATCGTCAAATCACGGGAACATGGGATAACAATGCACGACAGTGGGTAGAGCTTCCTGCTGGGGAGTATAGGACAGCAGCACAATCTGCCATTAAAGTCGCTTCAGGACTTGACGCAGCCAAAATGCTTGAGATGCCAATTATTGCGCCGGAGAATGTACAGTGAAAAACCTAATTAAATTATATTGCGTCGCCGCAGGCGGCTTTGCTTTAAGTCTTTCTTTTAGTTTGCTTACTGCTCAAGAGGCAACATCTTTGTCAGGGTTGCTGGATCTAGTAGAAAATGATCGGGTGGCAGAATCAGAGGAGTACGTAGAGCGGCTGCGAGAGTTCGAACAGAATGCTACTCGACAGCAAGAAATATTAGACACTACAAAAGAAAGAATACTCGAACAAGAGAGAACCCAAGGTCAGCTTAGCGATCAGTTCGAGGCGAACGAAATTATCATTAGTGATAAGCGGGAAATTTTAAGGGACCGGCGTGGTGATCTGAACGAATTATTTGGAACTCTTCAAGGTGTGGCTGGCGACTTTTTAAGCAATTTTCAAAACTCTCTGATTAGTGCCCAATTCCCTGGTCGTTCGGAAGAGATTGAAGGCTTTATTGAGAAGGCTGGCAGCACGATCGATCAGCTGAATATCTCTGAAATAGAGAGATTTTGGTTTTTCATGCAGCAAGAAATGACAGAGTCGGCTCGGGTTGTGACTTATAACGGAGAGGTCGCGACACCGAGCGGTGACTTGGCCGCGCTGTCAGTGACGCGTATAGGGTCTTTTAATTCGATCGCTGATGGTCAGTACCTAAGTTACAGCGGCGACATAGGCCATTTGCAGATTCTGCCAAGACAGCCCGCCTCAGACTTGCTCTCAGGAGCTGGTGATTTGCAAGGGGCAACGTCGGGTTTCACAAGTGTTGCGATAGACCCGACTGGCGGAGTTGGTGGGTCTTATATGGCGAACTTGAAGAACTTCCCCACTGTGCCGGAGCAAGTTCAAAACAACTCTGGGACGATTGGTTTTATAATTATAGGTGTTGGAATAGTTGGTATCCTCCTTGGCTTTTATCGCTTGCTGATGTTGACATTTGTCTCAATTAAAGTGCGTGGGCAGCTTAAGAGCAAATCTGCATTAGACAATAATCCGCTGGGGCGTGTTTTACTTGTAGCCGATCAAAACCCGAGTGCGGATACAGAAACCCTCGAGCTTAAGCTCGGAGAGGCTATCTTGCAGGAAACGCCGCAACTAGAGAGCTTGCTTACCCTCATTAAGATGATCGCTACTATTGCGCCGCTCGGAGGGCTTCTGGGAACGGTGACGGGGATGATTCAAGTTTTTCAGCAGATTACGGTTTTTGGTGCTGGAGACCCGACTATTATGGCTGGCGGAATATCTTCGGCTCTAATGACTACGGTGCTTGGTATTGTTGTCGCAATTCCAACAATCTTTATGCACACAGTAGTGAAAAGTCGTGCGGATAACATAATCCATATTCTTGAAGAGCAGGCTACAGGTATGATTGCTCAAAAAGCAGAACAGCAAGCTGCTGGCTAACGGAAAACATTTAGGATTCTATATGTATTTTGCACTTCTTGATATTATCGATGCAGTAAACAACTTCATGCTCAGAGGGGGCCCGGTGCTATGGCTGATAGCCTGGCTTCTTCTTATTAAGTGGTCCTTAATTTTTGAGAGAATTTGGTACCTGAACACTGCCCACAAAGCGAACGTCAAATCTACATTAGCCGCGTGGGGTGCTAGAACCGATACAAAATCTTGGAGCGCTCATCAGATCAGGACCATGATGATATCCAAAATTTCTTTGGATGTTAGGAACACCCTTCCGATTATCGAGGTTTTGGTAACAATTTGCCCACTTTTAGGCCTTATTGGTACTGTAACGGGAATGATAGAAGTATTTTTTGTCATGGCCGTCAGTGGCGGTGGAGATGCCAAATCGATGGCTGGCGGAGTATCAAAGGCAACAATACCGACCATGGCGGGAATGGTTGGAGCGATATCTGGAATTTTTGCTTCAAATTATTTGCGCGCGAAAGTAGATCGCGATATGGATTTGTTAGAAGATCGGATGCCGTTAAGTAACTAATGAACGAAAGGTAGAGAGACGATGAAACAAGGATTAATGAAGAAGAAAGACGCGGAAGAGGCGGGGGAAATTGATTTAACCCCAATGCTCGATGTTGTATTTATTCTTCTTATATTTTTCATTGTTACCTCAGTCTTCGTGACCGAAGCCGGCATTGAAGTTACGAGACCTGAAGCATCAACAGCAGAGGCTACCTCAGGTGATCTGATCTTAATTGCAGTGGGTCAAAATGGTGATATCTGGATTGATGGTGATCAAATTGACCCAAGATTTATAAGAGCCCGATTTGAATTAAGGCTGGTCGATGCGCCTAATTCAGCGGTCATAATTCAAGCTGATGCAAACGCTGATAATGAACAAGTTATGCTGATTCTCGCCGCCGCGCGAGAGGCAAACATTGGCGACGTATCGATTTCGGCGGAGGGTTAGACATGATGGTAATGAGATGGACCCTATCGATGGCAATGGCGTGCGGAATAACCCTTTCTTTATTCTATTTTATGCAGGCTTTGATTGCGACAGGCGGAGACCTTGAGCAAAACCTCTCCATTGTGAAAATTGTTGATGCAACGATGCCCGATATTGCAATGGAGGTTGTTGAAGAGATAGATAAACCGGAACCAATTGAAGACAATACGGAAGTTCCAGAAGAAGCCCCAGAAAGACAAATTAATCTGTCCGAAGGGCCGGCTATTAACATTGATCGCGGCGGGATTGAAATTGATACGGGGCTTGAGCTGAGCAACGCATCCATCTCTGCAACAGATGGTGATTATTTGCCGTTAGTGGCAATTGCACCCCAATATCCTACCCGTGCGGCTCAAAGAGGAATTCAAGGATGGTGTCTTGTAAGTTTTACAGTTGATGGTTTAGGTAATGTGGTCGAAGAAACTATTGAAGTAGTCGATGCAGAACCCCAATCAATTTTTGATCGCTCTTCCGAGAGAGCTGCGGCTCGGTTCAAGTTCCAGCCTCGAGTCATTGATGGTGTTGGGGTTGACGTCCCAGGAGTTCAATATCTGTTCAGGTATCAGTTAGAGGATTAAACGCATGTATTTTTTGGTTAAAAACATTTTAGAGCGCCATATCCTTGTTTTTTTTGGTTGTGTCCTGCTGTCTTCAGTGATCATTGCTGGCGAAGAACAGCGCAAGCCCCCTGAGGCGCGCACTTCGGGCACGCTTGGGCCGCAGGTAATGCGGGCGGTTAGTGAGATCCAAGAAATGATGTCGCCTGAGGATGAGGACGATGAGCCTGACCTTGCGGGCGCAAAAGAGGCACTTGATGAACTTTACGAGCGTCGATATGAAAGAATGAACGACTTTGAGAAGTCAACAGTTCTGAGTTTTTTCACAAATTATTATCTGACCATTGAAGATTATGCAGGCGCTCTCGGTATTTTCGAAGAAATACTCACCATAGAAACTCTCAGAGAAGATACAAGGCTGCGCACACTGCGATCGTTAGGGCAGTTATACGCCGCTGAGGAGAACTGGAACGACTCAATTCGTTATTACCAGGAGTGGCGTGATTTGTCGCTCGAAGAGGATGATCTTGTTTTTCGCGGTTTGTCTTATGCCTACTATCAGTTAGAGCAATACCCTGAAGCCCTGCCGCTTTGGTTGAGTTATATGGATATTGTGCTTACCGAGGGAGAGGAGCTAGGAAGAGACGACTACGCATACCTAAATGGCCTTTACTTTACTCTTGAGGATTTCGAAAGCGCTTTGGATCTCACAAAGACAATGATCGTTAAATTTGATAACCCGACCGACTGGCAGAATCTTAGCGCAATATATGCAACATTAGAGGACGAACCCCGCAGGGTTCAGTCGCTTAATCTTTACTATCTTAAAGGTCTTATGGATGATGAGACTCGTTTTCTTAATTTAGGACAATCGATGGCTGGGTTAGAAGCGCCTTATTCTGGTGCAAAGATAATAGCGGAGGGTATCGAGCGTGAGATTATTGAGTCTAACGTCGATAACGTAACTACGTTTGCCCAAATGTTGTTGATTTCTAATGAAGTTGAGGAAGCTGTTGAACCAGCGCAGAAAGCAGCTGAACTTGATGAGACTGGCAACAGTTACGACACACTTGGCTATATACACTACGTAATGAACAATTATGAGTTGGCAAGTGAAGCATTCAATAATGCACTTGAAAAAGGCGAGCTAAGTGACAGAAATGATACGCTATTATTCTTGGCTCGATCTGAGTTAGCTCTTCAGAATTTTGATTCGGCGCTTGAAGCCGCAAACGAGGCCGGCGAGTCGACAGATGAGCGAGTAATTAAAAGTGCTCGAGATTTTGCAAGGCTTATCGAAGGCAGACGGAGCTTTTATACTACAATCGCGCAGCGCAAAGCTGATGCGATTGATTTCTATCGCGGTTACCCCCCTCTGGACTAACGGAGGAATGGGAGCATTATTTGCGAGATGCGTTCGATTTTTCACTTGATGCGAGCTTCTAGTCTTTAATTTAATTTGCGTGCAGTATTTGCTTAAATTTGCCGAAGCATCCCCTTGAAAAACATCTTTACAACCCCACTTCTATGATAATTCATTCAGCCTCCATGAGGCTTCAAAAAAAACTGATATTGGTTGAAATAGGTAACGCTAATGGCTAAATCACAAGACACGAAAAAAGAAACCCGAGGGTTTGAAACCGAAGCTAAGCAGCTTCTGCATTTAATGATTCATTCTCTTTACAGCAATAAAGAAATTTTCCTTAGAGAATTAATTTCAAATGCCTCGGATGCAGCTGACAAGCTGAGATTTGCCGCGCTTTCCAATCCTAAATTATTGGGCAATGAAGAGCCAAGCGTATACATTGACTTCGATACTGACAAGTCAACTATAACCATATCAGATACTGGTATAGGGATGTCACGTGCAGAGGTAATCAACAATCTTGGAACCATTGCAAAATCGGGTACTGCGCAATTCTTTGAAAAACTTACTGGAGATGAGCAAAAAGATTCGCAATTAATCGGACAATTTGGTGTTGGGTTTTACTCGGCGTTTATTGTTGCAGATAAGGTTGAGGTTTTAACACGTCGTGCGGGTCGACCTGCTAAAGAAGCCACCATTTGGAAAAGCAAAGGGGAAGCCAACTACAGTATAGAGGTAGGTGAAAAAGCGGAACCGGGAACTCAAATCACTCTGTTTTTAAAAGATGATGAGAAAGAATTCGCGAACAGCTTCAGAATAAAAAGCGTGATAAAGAAGTACGCAGATCATATTGCTATTCCAGTGCACATGCCCGTGGAGGCGCCAGTTCAGAGTGAGGCCGCAGAGTCAGAGCTAGAGTCGGATGAGGCTCCGGCCGCATCTGATAATGGTTATGAAATCGTTAACGACGCAAAGGCTCTGTGGACTAAACCTCGGGCTAAAGTCAAGAAAAGTGAGTATAACGAGTTCTACAAACATATAAGCCATGATTTTCAGGAGCCCTTGACTTGGAGTCACAACAAGGTCGAGGGAAAGCTTGAGTACACTAGTCTTCTCTTTTTACCTTCCCGCGCGCCATTTGATTTGTGGAACCGTGACGCGGCCAGAGGCCTAAAGTTGTACGTCCAACGCGTCTTTATCATGGATGAGGCCGAGCAATTTTTGCCTCTCTATTTGCGATTTGTGAAAGGGATTGTTGACTCAAACGATATTTCGCTGAATGTTTCACGTGAAATTCTACAAAAAGACCCTGTCGTAGATAGCATGCGATCTGCTCTCACAAAGCGAAGCCTTGACATGCTCGATAAGTTTAGGAAAAAGGATCGTGAGAAATACACAGAGTTTTGGAGCGAGTTTGGCCAAGTTCTGAAAGAGGGGCCTGGCGAAGACTTTGGGAATAAGGAGAAGATTGCGAAGCTCCTACAGTTCAATACGACTGAGTCTAAAGAAGATAAGCAGGATCAAGGATTAGAAGACTATCTCGGTAGATGCAAGAAAGATCAAGATAAAATTTACTACCTCGTCGCTGAGTCTCTCAATGCGGCGAAAAGTAGCCCGCATTTAGAAATTTTCAAGAAGAAAGGAATTGAAGTCATTTTGATGACCGATCGCATTGACGAATGGTTGATGGGTCATTTAACAGAGTTTGACGGTAAGCAATTCCAAGATGTCGCCCGAGGTCAGCTTGATTTAGGCAAGCTTGATAGTAAGAAGGAAAAGAGCAAGCAGAAAAGTGTTGAAGAGGAGTATGCAAGTTTAGTGGAGCGCGTTAGTAAGCTCCTAGACTCAAGTGTCAAAGAGGTTCGAGTCAGCCATCGGCTGACTGATTCCGCAGCTTGCCTTGCGGTTGATGATAATGATATGGGGTTACAGATGAGAAAAATTATGGAGGCCTCAGGCCAGTCTGTTCCGGAAACCAAGCCAATACTAGAACTGAATCCACAGCACCCACTGGTCACAAGACTTGACAAAGAACAAGATGAGGAGAGATTCGGTGATATAGCAGCGGTACTTTTTGGTCAGGCAAGCCTAGCTGAAGGAGGTCAATTATCTGATCCGGCAGACTTCACCTCTAAATTAAACAAGTTACTCTTGCAGATTAACTAATGCTGGGACTGACGGAAGCTCCTTATGCTTACATCTTGTTGAGGGGCTTTATGCCGAGCATTTCAAGACCTTGCTTCAACGTTTCAGCTGTAAGCATTGCAATCGCTAGCCTAGTTCGTCGTTGGTCCGCTTCTGCGTTTAAAATCGGGCATGCCTCGTAAAAGCTCATAAATATTCCGGCTAATTCATATAGATAATTGCAAAGTATATTCGGGGCAAGTTCTCTCGAGACGTTGTCGAGGATCTCATCAAGTTGCTGTATCTTAATTAACAGACTGCGCTCTTCGTATAAGCTGATACTGATGATTTCGTTGTCATTGCAATCAAACTGTTTTTCATATTTTAATATCAAGCTTTGAATCCGAGCATATGCATACAGTAAATACGGAGCAGTGTTGCCATCAAAAGACAACATAGTTTCCCAGTTGAAAACATAATCGCTTGTGCGATTCTTTGACAGATCAGCGTACTTGACCGCTGCAACACCAACTACGTTGGCAATGTTACCTCTCTCTGTATCATCGAGTTCTGGGTTTTTTTCTGTCACAAGATCGAGCGCGCGTGATTCAGCCTCATCGATTAACTCAGTGAGTTTGACTAAGTCGCCTGAACGTGTTTTGAAAGGTTTACCGTCAGAGCCCATCATCGTGCCGTAGGGCACATGAATAAGAGAGACTCTTTCACATTTAATTTTAGCGGTTGCTGCGACGGCAAATACTTGTTGAAAATGTAGAGTTTGCCTCGCGTCAACGACGTAAAGAACTTGATCAGCTCGCAACGTATTTGCTCTGTAATCGATTGCAGCCAAGTCCGTCGTCGCATATAAAAATCCGCCATCGCTCTTCTGCACAATCACAGGCAGAGGCTCTTTATTTTTTCCAATGAATTCAGGTAAGAAAATACATTTTGCCCCGTTAGATAATGATAAAAGCTTAGCAGTTTCTAAATCGTCGATAGTTTTTCCAAGAGCATTATTGTATGCGCTCTCGGGTTTAAGATGGCTGCGGTTAAGAGCTACGCCTAATCTTTTGTAAAGGGCGTGGCAGTGATCAAGGGACTTATCTATAAACCTTGCCCACAGAGCCATGTATTCTGGATCTTCAGCCTGTAATTTGACAACGCATCGACGCGATTCATCAGCAAAAGCCTTGTCTTGGTCAAAACGATGCTTTGCTTCTCGATAAAAGTTTTCTAAATCACTTAAGTCGTTTATCGAATCTGCACGATCGCCGTTAGTTATCTCGCGTAAGTATGCGATCAACATGCCGAACTGAGTCCCCCAGTCCCCTACATGATTTTGCCTAATCACCTCATGATTTTTCCTCTCAAGGATCCTCGAAATTGAATCACCAATAATAGTCCCCCGGAGATGCCCGACATGCATTTCTTTTGCTAAGTTCGGTGAGGAGTAGTCTACTACAACGCGTAAAGAGGGAGACGCGGGAGAGATCAAGGTTACTGGGTCGTTTATATGTTTTTTGGCGCGATTAATAAGTAAGTCATTGGATACAGTTAAA
>PAEL01000011.1 GCA_002700775.1 Gammaproteobacteria bacterium
GATGACCAATCTCTAGATGGCACCCGTTGGGTCGAGCCCCGTGGAGTGAGCGACTACTCAGCATCAGAATCCTCCCTACGCGCACCCGCTAAAATCCCAATGAGCCCATAATTGCCCTCATGACATGCATATTCATACAAACGATCGGAGGTGGTATTGAAGCTCATTTCCCCTGCCCACTTCTCGCTGTAATAAATAGGGTCCACAACCTCAAACTCATATAAGATTTGTTCATCCGAGTACCGACTGAATCTTTCGATGATTTTCCCATCTGCCGACAACGGCGCCACTCCCCGTGGCGCTTGTTGAGGATGCAAATTACGAGTCTCAACAACCAAGGTATCTCCTTCCCAACGCCCGATAGAGTCGCCTAGCCACCGTTGATGTTGTTCTGGTCTATGCCTGCTATTAATCGGTATGATTCGTACATCGTTAACCATCTCGACAAGAATCATCAAATAATCATCTGTTTGAACAATCTGGTACATATTGTTATACAAGACGTTATTCATAGGCGGCCCGCCAGTGCTTCCAAACCCTATAATGCATCGCTCGCCTAGCGCGCGCCCTTCGGGACCATCATTGCCGGAAAATTTAGACCTAAAGTTGCGGCGCATTTCCAGACCGACTTCAGTAAATGGAATTCTTCCATGAGAAGGCGAAGTAATCCAAGAGCTTCTGTATGTCTCCCGTATCGAGGCAAACCTTGTTCCAGGATCTACCCAAAAAGCGTTGTAACCGCGACCACTCCCAAGGTCCGATCCATCTAAAAGTTGACCCTGTACAAGCCCATCATCGGTAGCTTGTCTTACATTTTGATGATGATTGCGAGTGAACTCTTCGATTTTATCAGCAGGGATAATAAGTTCTGGGTAAACCTTACTCCGTTGCATCTGTGTTAGCGACGCGTTGCTCCAAAGCCCCTGCAAATCGGGCTTACCCGAAACAGTCCTTGGCGGTTCATAGTCGTTTTCTTGAGCAAAAATAACAACCCACACAAACGATAGAAATAATAAAAAAAGAGTTTTTTTTCTTATTGTTTTCACTTAACCTCCGAAAAATGCAGCGGTGAAAAGGATGTTTCCTCGCTCATCTTGCAACTTGATTCACAGGCGACGGTCCAAACGATAACCACGTTCCTTGATAACTTATACTCTCTGATTCACCAGAAATCCAATCACAAACCCCGTCAGGAAAGGTTCTTTTCAGAACTTCGCGCTGTTCAGAACTAAACTCAACTTCATAATCTGCCCAATTGATTTCTTTCAAAGTGCATTTAATTATATTGTTTGCCAACGGACCACCCGAAGCTTGTCTCGGCGAAGAAAAAGCTGGATAAAGTTCTGAACATAAATTGTCACCTTGGTATTGCTGTTCCTGAACATGTTCAACTCTCGGGGTCACCTCATTATCCCAACAAGTATCGCCCAGAGCTGGCGGCTTCGCCTCAATCACACGATCGCGCTGACTTAAATCTGCAAGAGGACTGTTTTTTATCGCCACCAGCCAAGCATCCATCTGTGCAAAAATATCAGCTAAATCGCCATCGCTCTTGTCGAAATCCCACTTTCCTCCAATTTTCATAACATGATTTGCTGAGTTGCCATTTGCATTAATTAACCGCGCTCGTGTGCTAAATTGATGACCTACCATATGCAAATCACCAGTTGGCACAAGGTCAGTATAAGTTCGATAATCAATGACCGGCGTGGTGGACAACCCTCCACCACCAAATAAAACGCGCCCCGTTGAGAGGGCAATACGAGTAGCCGCGGGCTCAGCACGATGCCGAGTAGGAACGTGATCAAGATTTTCATCGAAACCACCGATACCAGAATTTAAATCAACGAACTGCTGCGGAGAGATAATGCCCCCGCTCAAAGCCTCAAGACCATACTGGACTCCAACATTGTCCAGAGGTCGCATTATCATTGCTCTCTCAGATAACGACAGAGGATCTTGCCCGTATATGTTCCATCCGTGATCATATAACGTCATTCTTAGCCCATTTTTTTCTTCTGACGTTGCCCGTTGAGATGCAAGCGCCGCCAAATCCGTTTCACCGCCGGCGTATTCACGATCCTCACCCTCTCGATAAATTGGATCCACTCGTGCCGCGCTGCGGCTTAAGTTAGGAATACTTGCAAGCACTCCAAAACCGGAAACGGCGAGCTTCTGTTCCTCACTAAATTCAACACGATCAGTAATTGGATCTGACTGATCAAAAAAACGGTATAAAAGGCGTGCGTCAACTGAGGTAAAAGTTGTCGACGTGATTACGTCAGGAAAGCTTGCTGACACAATGATACCGTCAAATACACCGGGGTAATTATCTGCGGTCTGATGAGCTTGGTAAGACCCTCCTGACGCACCAAATCCGATTGTAAATTCAGGGACACCGTATCCTTCGATGAATTTCTCCTTCACCATAATATGGGTCTCAGAGGCCAACAAGTCGTTACAGTTTTGACCGAACACATTCAAAGATGAAGAGGCTACCGCATAACCAATCTCAAAAAGTTCTGGACGAATAACGCCTCCGGCCCTCGTACCTTGCCGGTACCAACCGCCCCTGCAACCGCCCCCGTGAGTGTAGATTAACTTCCCGTTCCAACCCGTGCTTCTGTTCCATGGCGAAATCTGCACTTCTTTCGGATTATGTAACATTGCAATCTCATAAACGGCCCGATTCACTGTCCCCGTCTCCACACGAATAACATACGGGATAGTCACCCCACCCTCTAAAGTAATAAAAGATAAATCAGACGGATAATCTTCAGAGTTCTCTTCGAAGGGCCTAAAAACGTTTGTGTTCACGGGCCGATATAAGTAATCAATTCTTGTTTCAATATCGCAATTGTCGTCCAATGCCGGGCCTAGGGTGCCACCAACAGCCAACTCAAAACTCTCAGTTTGACAGATATAAGGCTCCTGATGCGGTCCAGATATGATAGGACCAGACTCATTGTAATTATTGATCGTTATACTTTTCGCTTCCTCAATCAGTTTGACCTCAAGAATGTTTTCACCTACAACCATGCCTTGAATTAATGCCTGCCATTTTTCTATACCAGTCTTTACTAATTTAGCCTCAATAGTTCGATTATTCAAAATGAACTCTGCATTTGAAGCATTTTCCTGATCGAGATTCGCAATCTCGACCAAAGCATCACCCCCAGTGACTAACCAAGGCTTCGACGACAGAACTTCAATCGTCAACAATTCACTATTTCCTTGGTCAAGCGGCCCAATTACAGTCCCAACTGGCTCGTCGGTTGAGCACCCTCCTAGAAAAAACAGAGAAAGATAAACAAGTCCCGCACTTTTAAACGGCGAATCTTTTTTCATATGATCCTCTTAAAATATAATTCACTCAAAAAATCCTGGATCCAACTACACGGCAACGACTCTTAAGTGGTAGAATTTCAATAAATGACGCCTTAAGAAAATTAGCATAACACTAGCACTGAGATGACCCAAAAGCATACCCCGCAGAACAGCATTTCGCTCAAGCTCGCTACCGCGACTGACATAGATAAAAAGTGCTCTCGATGTACTCTATCAATCTGTTGTAATTCTATAAACCAAAAAATTGAAACCCCGAGAAGCAAAGAAGACTTTGATTTTTTGCTCTGGCAAATATCGCATGCTGGTGTAAATTTATTTAAAGATGCGGACGGATGGTTCCTTCACATCGCTACGAAGTGTGATCACCTATCTGCAGGAGGGATTTGCGATATATATGAAAAACGCCCAATGGTGTGCCGCAATTACACCAACACATACTGTGAATTTGACGCACCCATCTCCCAAACCGCAGAACTTTTCTTTTCTACATACCAAGAGTTAAATATGTATTGTGAAAAGCGCTTTAAGTCATGGTCTACAAGGTTTGAAACGCTTTAAAACAAGACAATGAATTCCCCCGTCTTTAAGGTTCCCGCCGCGGGAAAACTATAATCAGGAATAACAATTTTTTCTAAACTTGTAATTTCTATCAGCTCATTATTAGAATCAACCAGTCGAACTTGTAATTCTCCACCCTTACTGTGACTGATCGCTTCGCCCCACGCGATCAACTTTTCACCTCGTGAATTCGCTGCCAGGGTGGCGTTTTTTTGCCTAGTCGCTTTAGCGGGTTCGCCCACACTCACTACCACATCAGTTCCTAAAAGTTTGTAGATAGTTCGGGCCTCAGTCTCAAAGACCATCCAAGCTTTTCCCTCCTGTGAACGTGCAATATCATTCGTGCTCAACGGGCATGCTGACATCCTCCATTCTTGGATTGGTTGCATGGGCTCATACTCGGAATGTAACAATTCAATATTAGAAAATTCACCTTGGTTCGCCAATAAATTTAAAACTTGCATGTGGCGACCCGTTCCATTCACCGCGGAGCGATAAGCAATCGATAAATGATCACCTCCAGTAAATTCGGCAGCTAGCGAGCAGCAAGCACAAGCTCCAAGGTCGGAGTCACCAACAGGAGATTCTGGACCGAAACTTTCCCCGCTATCGCTTGAAACTCGCATATAAACTGTTCGCTCTTTTTCGTTGGAAAGATCGCCCGCACCCCAAACCAAAGCTATGTTTGTACCGATTGCAGCTATATCCGCACCCGCGTCAATCCCCTCCGAAAATGTTGTCACCATGGCTCGCTGTGCTTCAAACATCTGTCGATTCTCATCTGATCGCGAATAGTAATATTGATTGTCACGAGGTAAGTACCATACGACATGTACTCTTCCGGCACCGTCAACCGACATCGATGCTCGTGCAATTGAAAAAGCTTGTAAGTTATATGCTTCAGAAGAAACACGCACCGGATTCCCGAAACTTTGTTCTTCCCGAGAAAATTCTCTGTAATACAGATGCCCCTCTTTTGCCGATCGGGTCTGAAGGCGCTTTTTAAAATACAGGAGGTGTAAACCACCTTCTTCATCGTTAACAAGCCGCGGTTGAAGTCCGCCGTCAGGAGTAGCCTCTATTCGAACCTGTGCGTTCGCGACAGCAAAACTGAAAAGAATAAAAAAAACTTTCGTTGCTTTGAAAATATTTAACAAAGAAATCACCTCCGATCTCATGCGGGGTCTATCTTGGATTGCGCGAGTAAAATTTCCGTAGGGCTAAAGTAGCATATAAAGTGGAGTCATATGAACACTCGATATTTCAAGTTAGTAGAAAATTTCACACAAATAGTGCACTATTTCGTTGTGGTGATGTCGGCTTATTTTTGAACCAAGAAATGCGCGAACAGCGTTTAAACCAATGTTTTTGACTTTAACTTTACCCATCAGGATAACTCATGACTTCACGCTTAATACGTCTTGCTAAATTTAATTGCCAGCCACCTTCAAAAAAAAGCTGCGTTTTTATATTTTTACTATTAATGATAGGAATAAACAGTTGTTCAAGTCCTCCTGAAACAATGGACTCTCTGAACAGTGCAGAACCGCATTTCAATACCACGCTAAGCAATAAGCAAATCATGTCGCTTATTTTGGAGCCGGCCTCTGACATACTTTGGGACTCAGGGGGGTGGGTTTTAGACTCGGCGGGATATGAAGAACTGTTCCCAACCACCGACGACGGATGGGATTACGTTCGTGCGCAAGCGGCGATCGTTGTTGAAACAGGCAATTTACTCGCACTCCCTGAAAGAGCACCAGATAACGACGCTTGGCTCATTTACTCAAATGGACTCTCCGACGCCGGTCTGCTCGCGATGGATGCAGCAGAGTCAAAAAACGAAGAAGCTTTTTTTGAAGCCGGCGGTCAAATTTATAGCGTCTGTACAGCTTGTCATCAAGCTTATAACCCAGAAATCGTAAATCGTTTCGATTCAGCAGATTGACAAAATGCAATCGAACCTAATATGTTTCCAGACCAATTGTAACAAAGTATTGTGCTCCACTGCCCTAGCGGTGATCAGCACATTTGCGTCCCTAGCAGCTTTCGCTCATGGCTTGGAGGGCGCAGACGCTCTGTTTGTGCAAGCTATAGAAGGTCCAGCGATTGGCCCGTTCATCTACCTCGGTGCAAAGCACATGGTTAGCGGGTACGACCACCTGTTATTCCTTTTTGGGGTGATATTTTTTCTGTATGAACCGAAACATATTTTTAAATACGTTTCACTTTTTGCTCTCGGTCACAGCATCACTCTTTTGCTCGGCGTCCTTGCAGATCTCAATGTAAATGCTTATTTGATTGACGCAATTATAGGCTTGTCGATCACATACAAAGCTTTCGAAAACATAAATGGATTTACGAGCGTCTTCTCCATTAGACCGCGCACAGATCTCGCTGTTTTTATTTTCGGCCTGTTTCATGGGCTCGGATTGGCGACGAAGCTACAAGAATTCAACCTTTCTGAGATTGGCATTATTACTAATATCGTAAGTTTTAATGTCGGTGTTGAGCTTGGGCAAATATTTGCTCTCAGTCTCGTCTTGATAGGGGTAACTATTTGGCGGAGCACAGATAACTTTTCGCGACGCGCATTCGCAGCTAATATCGTGCTCATGATGGCCGGCTTTTTGCTTGCCGGTTATCAGCTAAGCTACTTCCTTTGGGGTGGTACGATATAAAGCCCGCCTCAAGAAACTCATTCTACTATTCAGAGAGGATCTTAAAGTGATTCCAGAAAACGTCAAAACTCCGGATCCAAAAAAGATAATTATCGCCACTGTCAGCGCACTAGTAACTGCAACGACCATCACTTTTGCGTTTATTCTTCCTGCAGAGCTTGGAAAGGACCCACTCGGCACTGGACAACTATTCGGCCTAACCGCTTTATCAAAACCTCTCAATCCCTTCGAAGCTCAAGCAGAGGGATGGCGCAATGATCGCGTTGAGTTTGTCCTCGAGCCTTTCCAATCCGTTGAATACAAGTATCACTTGGATCTTGATGCCCCAATCGTGTTTAACTGGCAAACCAACGGCGAGGTTTATTACGATATGCATGCCGAGCCGGCTGGGCTTGGAGAGGAATACGTTCAGAGTTTTGAACAGGGCAACGGGCTAAGCATGAATGGGGCCTTTCACGCCCCTTTTTCCGGAATCCATGGGTGGTTTTGGGAGAATCGAGGACTCACAACTGTAACGGTAAAACTCAATGCATCTGGCTTTTTCTTTGCTTCAACTGTATTCAGAGATGGAGGGGATTTCGAGCGCCAAATTCCCCCCAATGCTCAATAAATACGTTACAAAAATGTTCGTGTAAAAAAAACCGCCTTTCGGCGGTTTTTTTTATCGACCTGGTTCTGACGCATCTGATCCATCTCGAGGTGCTCCAGTACCTGAGGATCCCATGAACAATTTTCGCCCATCGGGGAAAGTAATATCCCTGCCGTTGGCGCGGCAAGTAGGCTCACACAATCTATCCTTAGACTGATATCCCGTAACAACAATATCTGTTCCCAAAACAAGTGTGTTGCGATTTATACCACGGCGCAGCAACGTGTTCGGAGTTCCACCCTCGACCATCCAAGCACCTGGATCGCGAGTCGATTCCGCGTCGCTATTCTCTAGATGAATCCACGTATGGGGATTGATCCATTCTACGCGAGTGATCGGACCGCCTAAACGTACAGGTAAATTCGCATCGAATTCAGCTGAAAACGCATGATGGGCAACTGCAGGCGTCTTGAGAGCAACAACACCGGACGCAGCGACTACAGCAAGCGCCAAAAGTTTCATTTTCATATCGTATCCCCGTAATTTAGTTAATATGTTTTACGCCACTAATTGTTCCATAGTTTAATGCACAGAATACAATCGAGCAACTGTCGATACTAGTTTGTACTGACTTGTCCCTGACTTGTCTCCCAGGCCCTAATTTAAAAGTTTATTAGAAACCCAATTCACTCTCCCGACCTTTTCTATACTTCCCGTACATCAGCTCCTCAACAAATTCTACACACTTAAATTGAGGTAGTTCGTACCCAGCCTCCAAGCGCCGATAGATCGGCATCCGTATAGTCCATGGTTCCTCGAAAATCTCAGGGTCCTCCATAGTCGCTTCATACTCAATCACGTTTTCACTCACCAGAGTATATCGTTCAGTCACCTTAAGCTGATAAGTATGATAATTACCGGCTCTATCAAACCAAGTCCGATCATCTAATCCCGTGACCTCTACGACCCAAGTATCACCATCCCAGTAGCCATATGACTGACCCATCCATGAGTCAAGTGGCGCAGGTCCGGGGTCCTCCAAAAATACGTTTCGCACTGAACCCGCAAAAGAATATGCGATAAAAAAAGCACTTTCACTTTGAAATATCTGAAAAGGATGCGGCATGTAAGTTGCGCGAGGAACCCCAGGCATATAACACTTTATCTCAGGGTCATTCTCGAGCCAATTTGCAGCATTCTCGTCGCGTCGAGCTAATGCATCGGCTTTGTATGGTATACGCCCGCCGTCAACTACCCCATAACTAGCCGGAACCGCGCCAACGGCACCTAGCGCAACAACTGCTGGAGACGGAACCGGGACGAAATCTCCAGGAACTAGTTGATATGCCGCTTTCGGAGCGGCGGCTTCTAAATTATCGTTGGCGTTCATCAAAACCTGCCAAATACCATTGAAATCGGGCTTACCATTCGGGGAACGCGGAATCTCACTATTTAACCCTGACTGATCTCCATCTGTCGTCATGCTGTCAGTTGAATCAGTTGGAGAGCAACTTGAAAAAAATACAACGATCGCTGGCAGTAACCAATAAAATCTCATAATTCCGTCCCTTGGCTTTAGTATTGAAATCGCGGACACCTTCTGTCCGAGCATATGCAACCGATGAAACCACCTGACCCCAAGTGTGTCAAGTGATCGAAAACCGGTAGAAAGTAACTATAGACCTTGTCTAACGGAGTCCCTCCCGAATAATCAGGATTTGACTTGAGGAGAATTCAATAAGCGACGGAGACGCCTTCTTAACGGAACCTCTGCGTAAAGATAGATTATGGTGCAAAAAGCCAGCAGGACGAAAGCAAGCAAGACGCTATGAAGCATAACGGGCAAAGTTTGTGGTAGAAGATCAAAAAACTGAAGCATTTCCATCAATGGCCAGTGAAAACAATAAAGCACGTAACTTACTCCACCAAGAAAAAAACAAATGCGATGCTGTAAGTCGTTGGGTTCCCAATCTAAGCGACTCATGACAAAAACAATTAATGTCACCGCTGGAACAGACAGATAAAATGAACCGTATTGGTAAGGCAGATAATTTTGCGCGAGATACACAGTCCCCAAGTAGAGTGCAACTGCTGGCAACAACCAAAGCGGATGGATACGTCCAAAAACTTCTGGTGGACGCAGAAGATGTATACGATACAACAGCATGCCCAAGATAAATTCACTGCCGCGCACTATAGGATTCGTATAAACCGGAATATTCAATTCGGCCAAACCCAGGTTTTCTCCAGGTGGCAACCAACTCTGGATAAGGCACAACTGAAGCACATAAAGCCCTAGCATACTTAATAAAATTCTCAGAAGTGTGTCAGCACGACGAAGCACAATCAGCCAAAAGGGAAAGCTTACATAAAAGTACATTTCTAACACTAGCGACCAAAGCGGGCCATTGAAAACGAGATTTAAAGACTGAATTTCTGAAAGCGACTGTGTAAATGTGACATGAGCAACCGTCGCTCTGACCCAAAACTGTGGGCCCAGGTCCTCAGGCAAATCAAAACGTAACTGCAACGGCCGATGCACTTCTTCCCAAAACTGATCTGTTAAGCTGAGGTATCCAATTGAAACGAAAGCTGCCGAAACAAAAACAGCAAGAAGATATGCGGGAAAAATCCGAATAACACGATGGCTATAAAAACGATAATACCCTGCACGCCCAATAATTTCTGGATAGTTATATGACAGAATAAATCCGCTCAAGACAAAGAACCATGACAAAAAAGTAGTTCCCAATGTTCCGTAAACGATAGGACTTCCAAAAATTGTTTCGTAATGCACAAAAACCACAATCACAGCGCCAACAAAACGACCGACGTCCAGTATTGGAATTTTGTCTTTATCCGTTGCGGTATTCAAAGTACGGCGCTTCCTTTCGCAATAAGATTTCGACGCCGCTGTTATCAGTGACGTCTCAACATCTTTATCATTAGAACATTGAGAATTAACTCCTCAGATAAGTTATTTCATAGGTAACACCATCCGCGTTAGTTCCCCCAGAACCACGTTGAGAGCTGAAATATAACCGCTCAAACGAGGGATCAAAAGCGGGCCCTGTAATCTCGGAGCGATCGTGTCCCACAATCTGCAGAATAGGCATGACTTTTTCATCCGAGGTCAATGCGACGAGCTGCATGTGTCCTCCATCTTCCGCAACCAGAACATCCCCTGTCGGCGTTATAGCCAGATTATCGACACCGGAAAGCACCGGACTAGCGCTCGTTGCTAAATCGTATGCCAAAGAAAGCTGATGCGATTCTATGTTGTATGCCCAAACTCGGTTGTCCCTTTTAGTGCTAAAGAAAACCGTTCTTTCGTGGATGATAACTCCTTCTCCACCCCGAAAAGGCTGGTAACCTTCCACCTGCTTTCGAGTCGCCATTGTTCTCGCCAACGGGTCTGGTACTTCGCGCCAAGTCACAATATCCTCACCCGCTATGTTGTCCACAACAGCAATTTCTAGTTTCCCGCGGCTAATATCCGGGAGCCCTCCACTAGGAACAAATCTGTAAAAGCCCCCGTCAGGGCGGTCTTCTGTGAGGAATAAGTACCCGCTGGTCTCGTCCACTGCAACCGCCTCGTGGGAAAAAACACCCAAAGTAGGTCTTGGAATAGCTGGATTCGCGCCTGTTGGGTCACACTCATAGACCTGTCCAGATCTGGTTTCTTCACACGAGAGCCAAGTCCCCCACGGAGTAGTTCCCCCAGCGCAATTTTGCGAGGTATTCTCTAGTATCGGGTAACTATCGACTAGCGTACCGGAGGAGCTAAAGCGAAGAGCACCCGCACCTCCCTTACCGAAAATTTCGCTGTTAGAAACATAAATCCAGCCCCCGTCAGGTTGTGCAAAAACCCCCCCCCCATCCGGTGCACCATGCCAGGCTCGCGCCCCATCAATCGGCGAGGCACCACTGCGAGCGACTACGCGAGAACGAAACCCAGAGGGTAAACGAATACCGTTTAAATCTGGAGGCAACAGTGTCCCTACGTCTCGAAGTGCAGAAAATCTGCCCAAACCCTCCGCGCCAACGGCCCTAAACCCACCCGATAGGAAAGCGGAAAAGCCAATACCTGCCATTTTTAGAAATTCCCGTCGCTTTACTGAGTTAGATTTCATAATCGTGCCCTATTTAAAAAGCCAGAGGCTCCAAATGTTAAAAATAAACCATATTAATGCTTTAAATTAATATTACGTGAACAACACCTTCGCGCCAAAAAATTAAGCCTTAGCGCAGGTAATTCAGCTCAATCCCGTATAGTGAAGTGAGCCGAAAAAACTTCACTAATCGAGGCAAACTTTATGAAACAACTATCGCATCAATATTGCATAAGCCGTCAATCTCTTGGCCTCCTATTTATGATCATGCTTGCAACTTCGCCTTCAAGCGCCTATCAAATCAATTTGGCCAAAAAATCGCAAACAAAAACTACTCCGCATGTCGATTTGATCACAGAGCTTGATCAAAAC
The DNA here is from genome assembly GCA_002700775.1 of Gammaproteobacteria bacterium. Classification (GTDB taxonomy): domain Bacteria; phylum Pseudomonadota; class Gammaproteobacteria; order Pseudomonadales; family Pseudohongiellaceae; genus UBA9145. The sequence continues at coordinate 11,661 of PAEL01000011.1, forward strand.
GGCGATGGAGTGCTCAACTATCCTGAATTTTCAGCGAACAATCCAAGGCGATTCCTGCTGCAAGACGAGAATGGCGATGAAAAACTCTCTATAGATGAATTCGTAAGCGGTAGTGACAGTGTACGAGAAAAAAACAAAAAAAAGATCACTAAGGGCAAATTACACTCAAAAATGGCGAATCATAACAAAGAAAAGTTGCGCCAATCTCATAGAAAGATGCTAGTTTCGAAATTTTCATCGATAGATACCAACGGCGATGGTCAGCTGAGCACAGACGAGCTACATGAAGATCGCTTCCTCCGCCTGGATAAAGATAAAAACGCGATACTGAACGCGGCAGAGCTCTCTATTAAGAGGAAAGGGAAAAAATTGACCAAGCAAAATCGCCCCGAGAATGGTCGAAAAACCAGAAATGAAATTAAATTACCGTAATAACTTCTGCCGACCAAGAGAATGTTAATGATAACGGACGAGAAACTTATGAGGCGCGTTTGCGATGGAGATGAGAACGCTTACCGTCTTCTGGTTTCTCGCCACATTACTTCTATAGGACGTTATACGATGAGGCTTCTAAATGGTAGACAAGACTATGAGGATATCTCGCAAGAAGTGTTTCTTAGACTTTGGCTAAAGGCAAAAACCTGGGATCCTAAATCCGCAAAACTTAGTACCTGGCTACACAGAATTGCATTTAATTTGTGTATGGATTATCTCAGGCGCCCGAGTCAGAGAGAATCGCATTCTGATTTGAAAGAATCCGACATTGACGCTGTTCAAGCTTTAGATGAACCTGTAAACGACGTTGCTCAGCGATTCAGGCAACTAGAAAAACTGATTTCAGAATTACCCGAGAGTCAGCGCAGTGCCACGACTCTGGTTTATCAGCAAGGCTTTGCTAATAAGGAGGCGTCGGAGATCATGGGTATCTCCGTTAAAGCATTAGAGTCCCTGCTCTCTCGAAGCAGGAAAACCTTACGCGTCTTAGTGTCATCAGAATCAAGCAAAGCTGAAAAGTCCAGCCCGCTTGAAAAAGAGGAAAAGCTATATGCCAAACAAAATTGACGATCCACAACAAGGCTCAAATATGCAAACAACAATATCTGATGAGCAGTTTATTTCCATACTACGCGAACACGGAACTGATATAGAAGCCTGGCCGGCGGCGCTGCTCGTCGAGGGCAAGACTTATCTGCAAAACAATGAGCGAGGCGAAAACTTAATTAAAACCATTCAGTCGGAAGAAAACGAGCTTGACATGAGACTTCGCAACCTCGTCAAACAGCTACCGCCACATGATTTTTCATCTCTCGAAAGGAAGATCTTGAGCCAATCTCTCCCCGAGAAACGCGGCAACCTAACTTGGGTTGATACTATGAATGACTGGCTTTTTGGCAACGAGAAGATGCCCCATGCGCAACTCCTCAGACCCTCGATAGCGGCTTTTTTCTCGATGACACTGGGAATCGTCAGTGGCAGTCTGTACTCACTTAATAATCTCGAGCAGGAATTATCTTCTCAGAATATAGAAGACGAGCTTTACTTAATGGCCCTGACTAGTGAGATTAAACTCGACAATCTAAATATTACTGAGCTGGAGGGACCAGAATGAAAAAACGCAAACTCAGACTTTTTTTACTTTTTTCAGTGGCACTAAATTTTTTCTTTTTCGGTGGCTTACCTTTTATCGCGAAAAAAAAGTTTGAAGAGCGACAGTTTAGACCGTTCCCTGCAAACATAGCTTGGGTCGTACAAGGACTCGATAGAAAAGATCTGCCAACGTTCTTAGAAAGACATTCCGGAAAGATTGCTGAACAACAGCCCATTGGAAATGCCCTACTGAGAAGATTAAAAGAATCACAAAATCTCGCTTACGAGCTCATTGCCGCAGAACCCTTCGATCGGCGGACGCTCACAGACACTTTTGCTACCATCCGTGAGACCAATTTAGAGTACCAAAAGGTATCGCATGACCTCGTCACCGATCTGTTAGAAGAAATAGAACCTGAAAACCGCAAGATAATTTCGCAATATCTTGCCACAGCACTCAATGCAAAGCCAAAAAAGAGGCCCGAGTCTCGTAATTTAGAACATTCAGCTCTTGGACCGGCGAGGCAACCAAGGCCACCGCGAGCACCTAATCTTCTGCGCTAAATAGGAACCATATATGATTGCCGAAAACAAAGATTCGCAAAACGAATTTCGACGCGGTCAATACCGCCATTTCAAAGGGAACTTATACGAAGTAATTGGAATAGTGCGACATAGTGAGACACAAGAACAAATGGTGCTCTACCGAGCCCTTTACGGAGAAGGTGGGTTATGGGTTAGACCTTATCACATGTTTTTTGATTTCATCGAGCGCGAGGGACGAAGATTTAAGCGTTTTGAATATATAGATGAATAAGGAATTCAGCGACGCGTCGGCGAGGGACAGAATTAAACGAACAAGCTTTATTCTGTAAACACTTGTATAATACGCATAGCCGAGCCTAATCTAACTATCGCCACTGGAAAACAAGATTCAATGCTAAAGACAGTCCTACGCAACGTCCACTGCGTGTCTCCTCTCAATCATCTTAAATCTATACTGATCCCGCTACTAATCCTTTCCAACAGCATTGAGACAGTCGCTAATTCTTTTGTGAGAGTCCAAACTGATTTAGGTGACTTCACAATCGAATTATTCGAGAACGACGCCCCCATCACCACTAAGAATTTTCTAAACTATGTGCAATCGGGCAGTTATCAGAGCACTATTATCCATCGAGCAGAACCCGGTTTTGTGCTTCAAACCGGCAGAATCAGCTCGAACGAGAGCTCAGATATAATAGAACCCATCTCAAAAGACTCTCCTATAGCTCTGGAATATCAACTTCCAAATATATTGGGGAGCGTAGCCATGGCTAGGACCGACTTACCCGACAGCGCAACGAGTGAGTGGTTCATAAACTTAGCTGACAATACAAATATCCTGGGAGAGAGCAATAACGGAGGTTACGCGGTCTTTGGTCGTGTTATTGGTGATGGGTTGACCGTGGTTCGGAAAATAGAGAACTTAAACCGCGCAAAGTATATCAACGAAATTCCCTTTGATGTTCCCGTAATCAATTACACAGGATCAGGTTTGAACGTCGCAAATTTTGTTGATCTCAAAGTTACAGAGATTGTTGCTCCAAATTATTTCGACAACAGCAATAGTACGCTTTACGTAAAGGTAGATGCCGGGACCGCCGGGTTTGCTAAACTTAGCTTCAGTATTTCTCAGAGCGCACCAAATATCATTGTTAAACTTGAAACTGTTGAAACATTAGCTGGAACCACGCCAAAGATCGCGGTTTTTAGGGAGTCATCCGCTGAGCTGATTTTACCGGAATTGGTGATCGATGGAATTGTGGTCGGGCGCGACCTCGTTTTCAGTTTGATCGACGCTGATCAATTTCTATTCCAATTAACTAGCTTCAAGTAATTAAGTGGTAGCACCTGAATGAACCAGGCGCCAAAGGCGCGATCTTCTCCCTTACCTTTGGCACCGGGCTGACATTTATAGTTACCTATCGTTTTCTAAAGTATTAGTTCCGCTATGGAATAAGTCTTGGAATAAACTTAGTCATCCCTTTTATTGGACCTACCTCGCCGGCATAAACAACTCCGTCCCTATCTACAGTGACTCCCTCACCCATAGAGCCAATCCCACCCATACCAGAATTACGCTCTGACATGTGATTTGGAATAAAGTACATGACCTCGCCTGTTTGGGCGCTTCCTACTCGAAGGCCTTTACGCCAACCACCAGGGTTATAATTCGTGTCTGACTCAGAATCAATGGCGTATAACATGTCTGTTGCCTTATCGATGAAGAGACCGCTTATCCGACTGAACTGATACCAAGTGTCCTGATGATTTCCATCCTGATCAAAAATTTGAATACGATTGTTACCGCGATCAGCCACAAAAAGTCTACCCTGCGAATCCATTGCTAGGGAGTGCGGAGATCTAAACTGGCCATCTTCAAAACCCCATTCACCAAAAGATTTGATAAATGCTCCATCCGATGAAAATATTGAAATACGGCTTTTCGCGTTTGGTCCAGCTTCATTTTGGAATTGTGCTCCGTGGGTGTCTGCCACAAAAATGTTGCCGTTTGGCGCGATCAAAACATCATTCGGAGCATCAAAATGAGTTGGAGGATCCCCAGCTTCACCGCCGGTGCCCAAGGTCATTAGCAACTCACCCGTCCGGCTAAATTTGAGCACGGTATGACCTTTTCCGGCGGCATCCGGATTTTCAGCAAGCTCGCGGCTATTTGCCGCACGCGCATCGACAATCCATATATTTCCCT
>PAEL01000012.1 GCA_002700775.1 Gammaproteobacteria bacterium
ACTGGGTCTGCGGCTAAAGCAAGTTCAAGGGCGGGGTCTAGTTCAGCAAAGTCTTTAATTTCACTCAGAGCCGGCAGATGCTCTAAGCTTTTTAAATTAAAATAATCAAGAAAAATCTTTGTTGTAGCTAAAAGAGCAGGCTTACCTGGAACATCCCGATGACCTACAACCCTCACCCATTCTCGATCAAGTAATGTACGTACGATATTAGAACTAACTGCCACCCCCCTTATTTCTTCAATATCACCCCTTGTAATTGGCTGGCGATACGCGATCAAAGCAAGAGTCTCTAAAAGCGCTCTAGTGTACCTGGGCGGGCGATCGGACCAAAGTTTACCAACCCACTCGCTCAGATCCTGCTTTACTTGAAATCGATATCCGCTGGCTACTTGCTTTAGCTCAAACCCCCTGTCGTCACACTCAGTACTAATTTGGTCTAATATAGAATGAAGTTCTTTTTTATCTGGCCGCTCATCGTCACTAAAAACCTCACCTATTTGATCTAAACTCAAGGGCCGACCGGCTGCCATTAGTACACCTTCAACAATAATCTTTACTTTATGATCTATCAACACCATAAATTGCCCTTAATCAGTCAAAAATAATCAGCACTGCTTCACGTGAATAGCTGCGTACGGCCCCGATTGTACAATTTCTATCATTGAATCTTTCAAAAGCTCCATAATAGCCAGAAAAGTCACCACCACCCCAAGCCTTCCCTCATCCTGAGATAGGAGAGAAAACAAAGGCACAAAGTTCTCTGAATTAATACGCAGGAGAATCTCTGACATCTTTTCTCTGGTAGACAGAGTATCTCGCTGAATTTGATGCGACTCAAACATGTCAGCTCGGCGAAGCGCTTTCGATAGAATAGATAACATTTCATGTAAGTCAACTTCAGGTTCAACAGTTATTTTTTCGATAACCGGTATCGCAGCTTTTGTAGGATAGAGATCACGCTCAATTCTTGGAAGCCTGTCCAAACCTTCTGCTGCAATCTTAAATTTTTCATATTCCTGAAGCCTCTTTAACAGATCCAACCTGGGGTCAGACTCCTCTACATTAAGCTCCTCTTGGCGTGGCAACAATATGCGCGATTTGATTTCCGCCAACATCGAAGCCATAACCAAATATTCAGCCGCAAGTTCAAACTGACTTGCCTCCATGAGTTCAACATACGCCATATATTGATCTGTAATTTCTGCCACGTTTACCAACAGAATGTCTAAATTTTGTCGCTTTATAAGATAGAGCAACAGATCAAAAGGGCCTTCAAACGCCTCAATTAAAATTTCTAGGGCATCTGGCGGAATATATAAATCAGTCGGAGCTTCGGTAATCGCCTCGCCCATGACAAAAGCAAACGCCATTTGACCATTAGGTAGACCTTGCTTCCGTTTCTCAAATTGCGACCTGGCCTTTTCAGTATCCACTCAATTCAACCACAAAGCTTAGTTAATAAAATCTTGCCGTCGATTGATTTTGTCAAAGTATTAACCTCTTAGACACGGCGTTAACTCACCCAATAAAAATCTTCACCCACCCTACTTCCAGATCACCAATTCGTAAGACCCATTGCAACGCGAACGTCGTTGAGGGTAACGCGAGCTTCATCTCTCGCGGCCTCGCCACCTTCGAGGATAATCGATCTGACAATATCCGGATCTTTTTCGTATTCTTCCGCGCGCTTCTGAATCGGCTCCAATTCAGCGACGATGGAACCTATCAAAGGGTTTTTACATTCTAGGCACCCAATTTCCGCTGTTGTGCAACCCCCTGCGACCCAAAGCTTTGTTTCTTCATCCGAATAAACTTCGTGCAACTGCCAAACAGGACATTTCTTAGGATCACCAACATCGGTAAGCCGAATTCGCGCAGGATCTGTGGGCATCTTTTTTATTTTATTTGCAATCAATTCTATGGGCTCTCGCAGACTAATCGTATTTTCATACGACTTAGACATTTTTTGCCCATCTAACCCTGGCATTTTCGCAGCTGGAGTTAGCAGTGCACTCGGCTCAGCTAGTATAATTTTGCCACCCCCCTCAAGATAACCCAGTAACCGCTCCCTATCCCCAAGAGAGATATTTTGTTGCTCTTGCAATAATGCCTGGCCTTTCAGAAGCGCTTCATGATCCCCTTGCTCCTGGTAAGCTTTCTTAAGATTACTGTAAAGTTTCGCCCCCTTCTTGCCTAATTTTTTTATCGCAGCCAAGGCAAGCTCTTCGTACCCCGCATCTCTGCCGTACATGTGATTAAAGCGTCGAGCGACCTCTCTTGTTAACTCAACATGCGCAACTTGATCCGCCCCAACAGGTACATAGCCAGCTCGGTATATCAGAATATCTGCTGCTTGAAGTAACGGATATCCAAGAAATCCATAAGTATCCAATTCTTTCTCGTGAAGTCGCTCCTGCTGATCCTTATAACTGGGCACTCGCTCCAACCACCCTAGGGGAGTTAACATGGATAACAACAGGTGTAACTCAGCATGCTCTGGCACATGAGATTGCACAAAAACAGAGGCTGATCCCGGATTCACTCCCGCCGCCAGCCAGTCCACAACCATTTCGAGAATATTATTCTCAAAAATATGTGAATCTCCATAATGCGTAGTCAGCGCGTGCCAATCCGCAACAAAGAAGAAACAATCGTATTCATGCTGCAGCTTAACCCAGTTTTTGATGACTCCATGTAGATGACCAAGATGCAACCTACCCGTTGGCCTCATCCCTGAGAGAACACGCTTTCCCGCATCGACTGTGGCCAAAATAGTCTCCAAAAATAATAATGCGGCAAAGTATAACCCGAACGCGTAAAAGTATCAGTATTCTTTAAATAACGGGGAAGCCCCACAGCCTGCTCTGACTAGCTCAGGAGAATTGCCGGTGAAATCAATTACGGTGGTTGGTTGCTGGCCACAAACACCTCCGTCAATGATTAAATCTACAAGTGATTTTAGTTTAGTTCGAAAGTCTCTTGGATCAGAAAGTGCAACAGTTTGTTCAGCTAGAATCAAACTTGTACTCATTATTGGTTCACCGTTTGAAAGAATAAGACTCTGAAGAATATTGCTCTCTGGAATCCGAAGCCCTATTGTTTTTCGTTTTGGGTGCTGAAGGCGACGAGGCACCTCAGGAGTAGCTTTTAGAAGAAAAGTAAATGGTCCAGGAGTATGGCTTTTAAGTATTCTATAAGCCACGTTGCTTACCAGCGCATAGTTTGATAACTCAGATAAGTCAGCACACATAAGAGTAAAAGCATGCTTTTGGCCTAGGCGTCTCAATGCGCGGATTCGCTCAAGAGACCTCTTGTTGCCTATTTGACATCCAATCGCGTATGTAGAATCGGTCGGATAAATAATTATTCCACCTTCTCGCAAAACCTCCGCCGCACGCTTTATAGAACGAGGCTCTGGGTTGTCTGGACGAACTTTCAAATATTCAGCCACATGATTCCTATGTAAAAATTTCTGTGTCCATCTTGGTCAAAATGTTAAAATATCTACGGACTTCAACAACCAATTGCATTATCATCTTATTCAACGAGTTAAAAGGATTCGAGCTCCCCGATGAAACAATTAATTGATTACATTCCACTTCTTATATTTTTTACAGTCTGGAGCTTAGAGCCGAGGCCTGTTGAAGCGTTTGGTTTCTCTTATCAATTGGGTGGAATATTTAGTGCCGCAGAATTCCTCTTAACTTCGTCGATCATAACGTATGGAGTATTATATTTTCTCAAAAGATCATTGGATAAATTCCAATGGATAACAGCCGGCGCCGTCATCTTGTTTTGCATACCCACAATTATATTTCGCAACGTTGAGTTTTTAAAATGGAAGGCCCCTATTGTGAATTGGATTTTTGCGGCTATTTTTTTTAGTTCCACATATTTCAGCAAAAAGCCAGCGATTGCCCATATGATGGATCACGCTATAAACGCACCAGAGGAAGTTTGGTTTAAGCTAAACAAACTTTGGATTGCCTACTTTGTACTTCTGGGTGGTATAAATTTGTTCGTAGCCTTTTCTCTGAGCGAGGCACTATGGATTAAATTCAAAGTCTTCGGCAATTTGACCCTTACTTTTCTTTTTGTGTTTGGCCAGATGCCAATATTGTCAAAATACCTACCTCAAGAGTAACCATGAATCTCTTGATTAAATGGCAGGAAATTCTCGGTCCAGAACAGAATTCCATTTATCAAGCTGATCTCGCTTTCGAATCATGAGCGAAGAAATTACCGATTCATCTCCACGTATTCTTATAGAATTAATAAGGTCGTTCTTTCGGAGATTTTGAGCCACATCGATCCCCTCGATTACAAGGCCAAATACAGAATGCAACCCATTAAGATGCGGCGTCGCAAGGTGTGTTATAAAGAACTGACTTCCGTCTGTCCCCGGCCCAGAGTTCGCCATTGAGAGAATGCCGGGCTGATTATGCCTCAGAACTATCTCGCCTCTGAAGCGATAACCAGGTCCGCCTGTACCGTTTCCTTTTGGGTCGCCACCCTGCACCATAAAACTCTTTTCCCATCGATGAAATTTCAATCCATCATAAAATCGACGTCGAGCAAGGTTAATGAAATTAGCAACCGTGGTTGGCGCAGCACGCTCGTTCAGTGATACTAAAATTATGCCTTTATTTGTCTGAATCTCTGCCAATATCCCATCTTGGCCGTGAGCATGAGCCAACACAAAAAACATAAGCATATTGGTCACAAACATAAAGAGAAATCTAAATTTAAATGCTCGCGCATCTTTTTTCATTACAACCTCGCTGTACTTAAGTAAAATTCTGCTAAAAAAAATTCCCATACTAGGAAAAATCTGACCTACTACTTAAAGATTGTAATCGATAATTACAGGCGCGTGATCGGAAAATGATTTATCGCGAAAAATGGACGCCTTGATAACTTTATCTGCCAGACCTGGAGTGACGACTTGATAGTCTAACCGCCACCCAACATTGTTTGCTCTTGCTTGACCTCGGTTTGACCACCAAGAATACTGTCCATCCTCTTTATTCACTTCCCTGAATGCGTCCCTAAACCCAATTGTGCCATAAAGTTCGTCCAACCATTCCCGCTCCTCTGGAAGAAAACCAGAATTCTTCCTATTCGCCTTCCAATTCTTTAAGTCTACTTCCTTGTGGCACATGTTCCAGTCACCACAGATTATATATTCCCGCCCATCTCTCTTCTTTCTTAAAAGATCGTTCGACAAGCGTTTCAAAAAATCCATCTTGAGCACCTGACGAACCTCACCGCTCGTGCCAGAAGGAAGATAAATAGAGGCAACACTAAAACCTTCATAATCGGCCTGAATATATCGGGCCTCATCATCCGCGAGCTCAAATCCCAATCCCTTCGTGACAGTGTTCGGCTCAACTTTACTGAAAATAGCCGTACCAGAATACCCTTTTTTCTGAGCTTCAAAATAATAGCAAAAATAGTCATCTGGCCAAAAAATCTTAGCATCTAACTGACTCTGACTAGCTCTAGTCTCCTGCAAACAGACTACATCAGCCTTCAGAGTGGGAAGCCACTCAAAAAAACCTTTCCGAGCAGCCGCTCTGACTCCATTACAATTCAATGTTACAACCCTCACCAGACCTCCAGTGTAGTTAGAACCACACAACTTCTCAAAAGCATTACTCGGCGAAACAACTCATTGGTTAGCCAATAAGTGTTATATCTTTATTAAGTGTTACTATATGTATCATTATTTACTTGATTGTATATTTGTACTGCGAGCAAAGGACAACATATATTCAGTTCTAAAAACAAATAATCTTACTTAATATCAATAAATTATCCGATATGACCGTTTTTTTATTAATTTAATAGCAGTATGTTGTCGTATTTGCACTCCCCCCTCGATGAGTTTCATATGGTTATATATCCTCAAGGGACTGATATTAATAGTTTTTTAATCAGACCTCAATTAGCGTCACCATCATTCTCATTCTTTTTTAAAATGATACCTTTTTACCCCAAATGTGTTACTATAACCAGTAGTCGAGATCAGCGCTCACAAGGCCTGTTTTCGGTAAAATCATTAACCAAATGAGGGTAATAAAATGAAACAAGCAATAAAAAACGCACGTCCAGCTATTGAAGCAGTTGTTATAAGCTTATCGTTGGCCATAGCGGCGATATCTGTACCTGCCGTGATAATGATGACGGCAGTCTGAGACAGCGCACACCAAATGGCGGCTAGACCTATCATTTCATCGTTGAATAGTCTTAAATAACAAGCCTAGCGCCCCAAGTAGCGTCAGAGGGGATTTTAGACAACGGCTGAGACACGTTAGATTCGTAGTTTGTCTACAAAGTTACACGGTTTATGCGAACTATCCAATTGATCGATAATTATCTTATCCCAGCCTGTCTTGCATGCCCCTGGAGATCCTGGCAGGCAAAATATTATCGTCCCGTTAGCGAGTCCGGCGAAGGCGCGGGATTGGATAGTTGATGTCCCTATTTCGTTGTACGACAGGTTTCGGAAAAGCTCTCCGAACCCATCAATATGAGTATCGAATAGAACCTCGATAGCCAGCTGAGTATTATCTCGTTCGGTGAAGCCGGTCCCTCCAGTGAGTATGATAGCCTGAACATTTGGATCCGCTATCAACCGCGATATCACCGCTCGTAGTTCATAGACATCATCCGGAATTATTTCCTTCGAGTACACCTTGTGTCCAAATTCGGCGACTCGTTTAACCAAAACTGACCCAGACTCATCTGTCTGTTGTGTACGAGTATCGGAAACGGTAACTACAGAAATATTTAGCAAAACGCTGTTATTTTTACCGGCGGTCATGCTGCTCAGCCTCCAGTCATATTCATCAGGCGCACAGGTTGTGGCCGACTTCTATCATAAAAATAATGCCTTTCTGGCTTGAGATCCATAGCCGAAATAATAGCTTCCCTCAGTGAGGCATCTGTAAACTTTTGAGAACGCAAGATACGTCTCAAGTCTACAGAATGCTCATTCCCCAGACAGAGCAGTAACCGGCCCTCTACCGTTATACGGACGCGATTACAGTCCTCACAAAAATTATGTGTCACAGGTGATATGAAGCCAATTCGAGAACCGCCATATTGTTCAACTTTGACATAACGTGAGGGACCGGCCGTTTTCTCCTCCACGTCCTCCAGTTTATATTTCTGCTCAATAACGCCTCTCACCCAAGCATTACTGCACGTCGTCTCCTCTCTCGCATGATCCGAAGCCTCCCCGAGAGGCATTTCTTCTATAAATGCAATATCAATATTCTTAGACAGGGCGTAGTCAGTCAGGGCCAACACCTCATCCTCATTGTAACCTCGCATGATTACCGAATTAAGCTTGATGCGATCGAAACCAGCCTCTAACGCAGCATCTATACCAGCAAGAACACTTTCAAGCTCACCTACTCTCGATATTCTTTTAAACCGCTCCGAGTCTAAGCTATCTATACTAATGTTCACTCTATTTACGCCCGCGTCACGAAGTGGTTGTGCGTACTTGTTCAACTGCGCACCGTTTGTGGTTAACAGCAGTTCCTCTAATCCAGAGAGTTTACCAAGCCGCTCTATTAAACTCATTATATTGCTTCGCACCAGCGGCTCGCCGCCCGTTAAACGTATCTTTTTTACGCCCAACCCTACAAAAGTTGACGCTATAACATATAATTCTTCAAGACTAAGAATCTGATTCCTCGGCAAGAACTGCATTTTCTCTGTCATACAATAAACACATCGAAAATCACACCGATCCGTGACCGATAACCGAATGTAATCGACGCTGCGTCCGAATCGATCTACAAGGCCCGCAGCAGATTTTATTGAAGTAGCATTAGTCATCTTGAATATTCCGAAGTATCACAGACTCACCAAGCACTACTATATCGCAAACCAGCGGCTCATGCAGGAAATTAGCCCCATAGTTTTGCAAGCTAAATATCAAGAGCAATCCCAAAAGCAAGGACAAGTAAAATAATACCCATGGCTAAATCTATATACGGAGCAACCGGAGCCAGCCTCTTCCTTACACTATCATGGCCGATGGTGTTTGCGAGCAATACGAACCACCCAACCGTGGCCGCCGACAAATAAACCCCGTACCCGGCCTGCACTACCATAGGCGTAGACGCATCAATTACGAGAGAGAATAAAGCTAAAAAGAACAAAGTTGCTTTAGGATTCATCCCATTTGTCAGAAACCCATTTAGCCAGGCCCTAAAAATGGTTGGTCCTTCGCTTTTCTCAAGATCCATAGCTAAGTCCCGATAACTTGATTGCCTCCAACTTACTAAAATGCCCACTGCCAAATAGCCCATATATAGTGCGGCTAAGATTTTTAAGATATCGAAAAATAAATCAGATTGAGAGACCAAAACCGCTACTCCCAACAAGCAATAAGAGACATGAAGTAGAATTCCGCAACCTATACCCAAGCTTGTCCAAGACCCAGTGATCGATCCAAATCTAAGACTTACTCTTACAACGAGGGCAAAATCTGGTCCGGGTGAGATAACAGCAAAAAAATGGGCCAACGAAATCAAGAAAAACTCAGACCAGTTCATCAACCCCCCAACAGGATGAGAATTATTATGGCAACCTTGAAGACAAAATCAACGAAACTTCGGAAGGCTCATCACTCAATAAAATCGATTCTGAGACCGCTCGGATATCTCCCGATTGGGGGTTGGCAACTCCTGAGAAAGAGATCAACGCAGACAAGCTGACGCTCTTTGCTGAAGAGAGCTTGAAAGGCCCAACAGCCTGATCATCAGTTAAGGTTACGACAGAAGGCAGATCTTTCACCGACAAAACTGCTACTGCCAGCGGTGGCGAGCCCTCTTTATCAACATCTCGAGCAGCTACAAAAACAACTGTATCGCCACCCACTTTTAAACTATCTGCCAGACTCAATGAGACGCTGATCGAGGGCGATATGGTGCTACTAGAGGAGAGAGCCAAGTCATCGGTAGCCGCAAGAAGCAATTGGGCGTCTGTAACCTTTTGGCGCAAAAGATTTGATTGAGATGAATTCGGATCTGCTTGAATAAGCAGTCGCCAGTTCGCGATGGCTTCGCGATAATCTTCTCTAGTTTCAGCATCACTTGCAAGAATTTGAAGAACAGCTATTTCATTCGGATTCAGGCGTCTCGTTTGCTGAATTGCCGCCCTTACTCGCGGAGTTATAACAAACTCATCAAGGATATATCTAACTAGAGCAAGCCTTCCTAACGATAGCGCTTGCTCTGATTCTCCAATCAAACGGTCCGAGGATTGACGGTATGCTACCTCAGCTTCTGAGTACAAGCCGAGCATCGAAAAGTTTTCACCTAGAAAATACCAAGCCCACGGCAAAGGATTGGATTCTGGTTCACCCATTACTACCGCGCCAAGTGCCGAAATTAATTCTCTGGCTTCATCCAAGTCATCTCGATTAGCAGCTGTTCGTTCATACAAACCGCGAATATTCTCATGCTGGCTGTACCCCCAATATCCATACAAAGAATATGACGCAACCGGGATCAATAAAACCGCAAAAACAGCAGCAAGCGAGCTCAACCTGCTTAGTTTCTTAGGTATCTTAAACTGCTCCTGATCATAATTTACATCAGACAGAAGATTTGATTTTAATTCATTAATAAGCTCACTATGAACTTCTGGTGAAAGCAATCCCTCCTCGAAGTCCTTATCAAGGCTATATTTCTTATCCTCAAATAGCGAAACATTAAGTTCTTTCCGAGTGAAAAAAAAACTGCTGCTCTGATTCGGGTTTCGAAGGAAAAAGGGCAATAAAACAAATCCTATTGCCAATAAAACAAAAAAACCAGAAAAAAATAAGAAAGTCATATAACTCCACTCTGACTCTGAAAAATCAATGATTTCAGCAATACAGTCAACCAGCCTTATCTCTAGCTTTTAAATTGCGCCTCTCGCGCGCCAGCAGCGATTCAATTTTATTCTGGTCGGAACCCGTAAGCGTCTTGTTTTTTAGGGCCTCAGACTGCGCGCCTCTGAAAATAGATAAACCTACGATACCGCCGATTAATAAGAAAAAAGCGGGGCCCGCCCAAAGGAAGATTGTACCAGCAGTGAGCCGCGGCTTGTAAAAGATAAAGTCGCCATACCGTTCAAACATAAAGTCTTTGATTTCGCGATCCGATTGACCATCCTTTATCATGAAAAAAATTTCTCGCCGCAAATCTTCTGCTACACCACCTGACGAACCAGAGAGACTCGTATTTTGGCACATTGGGCAGCGTAACTCATTTGACAAATTTCGAAATCTTTCCTGATTTTCGGCTTTATCAAATTCGAACGTATCGACTTGAGCCGATATTGGCAAACCAAAAAACAAAATGACTATAAGGTAACAACCTGATCTCTCTCTCGACCACATTTCAGATAAAATCACAGCTCCATCAATCCTATTCTTGGTGAACGAAGGTTATTAATAAGCGGCACAAAGACCTCTCTCCACACCGAGTCGTCTAACACACTAACATGCCGGTATCGAATAATTCCCTCCGCATCAACTAGATACGTTTCTGGAGCACCGTATACTCCCAAATCAATACCAAAGCGTCCATCGCGATCAACGACGCTGAATTGAAAAGGGTTTCCATTTTCCTCCAACCAGCCAGCGGCTAAAGATAGCTCATCTCGATAATTAATGCCGATAACAGGGATCTCGCTACGCTCAGTCAAACTCATGAAAGTGGGATGTTCGATCAGACATGGCAAACAATAACTGCCCCAGACGTTTAAAAGAAATACCTCACTCGGTAAATCTTTGTCTGTCACAAGGGATCCATCAATAGTTCTGAGAGAAAAAGAAGGTACACGCTTGCCAACTAAAACTGATGGCAGCTCTTTATTCTCTAAAAACAGTCCGAAACCCAGAGCAGCGATTAAGAGAACGAACGCAGAAACGGGCAATAAGCGTCCTAACATTTCATACCCCTACATCCACGAGTCTGTCAGGGTGATGGGTTTCATAGTTAGCTTTTTTTTCCTCCACTGCCCTTTGCAAATATCGGTATCGCTTGTCTGCAGCCGATATCAATCCGCCGAGAACCATGAACAACGCACCCAACCAAATCCATCTAACAAATGGTTTAACATAGAGAGTCATTGACCACGCCCCATTTTCTTTTTGATCGCCAAGGGTAACAAACAAATCCCGAAGAAACCCTGCATCGATAGCCATCTCCGTGGACGGTGTTCCGCTTGCAATATAGACTCTACGTTGCGGAAGTAGTTCAGTCACAAAAGAATTATCTTTGAACACACTTATAACGACTTCTTGCCCGGAAAAATTTGGCCCGGAAAACGTCCGAACGTCCCCAATTTCAAAGTCAAACGATCCCAGAGCAGTACTTTCTCCGTTTTGCAGCAACACACTTTTCTCAATACTGTAGGCGCTAGTTAAGGCTATTCCAACGACCATAATAGCCACACCAATATGAGCTAACTGCATCCCGTAATAACTAGGCTGCAGACTCCGTACCCCTTCTAAAAGATTACTTTTATTGCGGATTTTTTTTCCAAAATCATTGATCATACTCAGCGAAACCCACAGAGCAAAACTAACACCAACAATCGACCAGAGATCAAACTCCAACGTTAACAACAATGGTAGTCCTATCCCAAGCGCCAGACTGAGGATCCCCACCTTACTCAGCCGCGCAATCATAAAGGGAATCGAGGTGCTCTTCCACATTGATATTGGCCCCACGGCCATGAAAAAAACAAGGGGAATCATTAGCGGAACAAAAATTGCGTTGAAATATGGTGGGCCGATTGAAATCAGCTTTCCTGTCAATGCCTGAAAAACCATCGGAAAGAGTGTTCCAAGCAGCACGGAAGCAGCAGCGACCACCAACAGTACATTATTTGTGAGAAGAAACATCTCTCGGGAACTCAAGTGGAAACCAACGCCACCCTTGAGTAGAGGAGATCTGACAGCGTACAGTAGCAATCCTCCCCCAACCGAGAGGACGAGAATTCCTAATATAAAAATGCCTCGCTCTGGGTCGGAAGCGAACGCGTGAATTGAAGTAAGAAGCCCGGAGCGAGTGATAAAAGTCCCCAATAAACTTCCGGCAAAAGCTAAAATTGCTAACATGACTGTCCAGCTCTTAAAGGCCCCTCTCTTCTCAGACACAGCCAAAGAATGGACCAGAGCTGTACCGAGAAGCCAGGTTATCAGCGGAGGATTTTCGACAGGATCCCACGCCCACCACCCCCCCCAACCGAGTTCATAATAGGCCCACCAGCTACCAAGGCAAAGACCCAGAGTGAGAATCGCCCAAGCCACGTTAGCCCATGGTCGACACCATCGAGCCCACGCCGAATCAAGCCGACCATTTAAAAGCGCAGCCATAGCGAAGGCAAACACGACAGAAAATCCGACATATCCCATGTACAAGGTGGGGGGGTGCACAATGAAGCCGAAGTCTTGGAGCGCAGAATTAAGATCGGAACCGTCCAAAGGCGCTAACGGCACAACTCGATCGAACGGGTTCGACGTTGCTAATAAGAATAAAAGATACCCAACGCAAAGCATTCCTAAAATACTTAAAACTCGTGCTAAGAAATCTAGCGGCACACTGCGACTAAAGCGCGCGACAGCAAGCATCCAGCCCGACAGCATGAATATCCACAACAGAAAGGATCCCTCATGCCCACCCCAGACCGCCGTTAATTTATACCGGTCTGGCAAAAGGGTATTTGAATGTTCCGCAACATATAAAACAGAAAAATCATCTGTTGCAAACGTCACCGTCAGCGCCAAGTAAGCCAAACCCACGAACACAAAAACTCCTACTGTGAGTGGGCGGGCTAAACCCATTAGAAAAACATCACCTTTCACTGCGCCGACTAGCGGAAATAGGCTCAAGAGGATGCATAGATTAAGCGCAAGAATTAACGAAAATTGGCCTAGTTCTGGAATCATTATTCTACATAGCCTTTATTTGAAAAACTCGACCCCTCTGCTTGAAGCAATTTCGCGGCATCCATAGCAGCCTTCACCTCCGGGGACATATAATTCTCATCGTGTTTCGCTAACACCTTCGTAGCCTGAAAAACACCAAAAGAATCAACACTTCCTTCCGCAACAATGCCCTGACCCTCTCGGAACAAATCGGGCAATATTCCTAAACTCTCGTTATAAGCTATTGGTACATCTGAAATGAAATCTGTTGTCGTGAATTTGACAGCTAAGTCCGATTCGTTCCTCATGAGCGAACCCTCCTTTACCATTCCACCGATACGAAAGGCCTGACCAGGCTTTACTTCACCCTGGGCTACTTGAGTTGGTGTAAAAAACATATTAATGTTTTGCGATAAAGCATAAAGCGTTAATCCAATGGTTACACTAAGACCGAGACTGATAAACAAAATAAGCCCAAGTCTGTTGCGTCGGTGCGCCTTCACAATTACCTCTCCTCCACGTCCCTAAAAATTCCTCAAAGTCTTAACACTAATCTATCCTAACGTTGATCCTGCGACTGTCTTTGTCGAGCCCTTTTAAGGTTTCGAATAATTTTCTTACGCTTTAAAAGAGGAAACCACAAATTTACCACTAAAAAAACGGCGAACAAGCCATAAACAGCCCACACATTAAAAGCATAACCACCCATATTAATAAAATCTGCAAAACTAGAAAATTGGACTGTCGATAGCATTTATAAACCTCCTAATTACCGACACAACATTTCGTTACTTCGCCACTAAGACCCATCAACAATCTCTTGAACCCAAACAGCATTTCTCTCGCGCTCAAGAATCTCGTTTCGAGTAGCCAAGATAAGGCTTATACCCATGAACAAATAAACGCCTAAAATCATTAACAGGGTCACAACCCAGAATTCTGGGCCATTCGCACCTCCGCCGCCAATTGTTACCGGGCTTGCGGATTGATGAAGCGTATTCCACCACTCTACCGAATATTTAATCACCACGACATTGATGCAACCTAAAATCGCAAGTAACGCGCAGGCACGAGCAGACTGATCCCTATCATCGAGGGCTGAACGCAATGAAATCACGCCAATCAAAAGGAAAAACTGAAACAACATCGAGACCAAACGACTGTCTGACCACTCCCACCAAGTGCCCCAGGTAACGCTTCCCCATAATGAGCCCGTTGCAAGAGTCAAAAATGAGAACCAGGCACCTATCGGCGCTGCGTTCTTCGCAACCATATCCGCTAACTTCATCTTCCAAATCAGAGTGATCGAACCCGCAACCGCCATGAGTGGAAAGAACGCCAAAGAAGTACCGGCTACAGCGACGTGGACGACTAAAATTCTTGAGGTATATCCTTGTTGGTAGTCGGGCGGAAGAAACAGCAATGCCCAAACTGTTGCAAAACCAATCGTAAGGATCATTGCCCCTGCCATCCAAGGTAGCCACCTCCCGGATATCTCATAAAACCACTTCGGGGAACCTAATTTAGCGAACCAAACCCACATGTCCTTTACATCCTGTACCTATTTCAAAATTTTTAGTTACTGCAAATTATAGCATGAACAACGGGAAACAATTGTTACGAATGTATGCCTATAAATACGCTACTAAATCAAAATCAGACCTTGAGAGACTGAAGCTAAATTAAAACCTCAAACATGGTTGCGGTCCGATCAAGCGACACTTATACGAAGAGCGAGAGATGACGCAAGCGGCGCAAGACTCAATGCAGCGACTAACATAGCACCCATCAGCGCCCGATATCCTTCCACCAGAAGGCCCGACAGGCTAGCG
>PAEL01000013.1 GCA_002700775.1 Gammaproteobacteria bacterium
TCCCATACAGATAGGGGACACTCTCAACCCACTTTTACCAATATACCGATAATTCATTTCTTCTTCCCATTGCTATATTTTAAAAACTATAAGATAACTATTTTATTTCTGGACACCGCTCTCCAAAGAAGCCCCCCCCACCGCAATATGCCGGCGCTTGGATTTGAATTCGATTCCCATCCGGATCAGAGAAATAAATTTCCGGCGTGCCGCCCTCCACTCCTCCACGATTTGGCATCCTCTGACTTACCCAGTATTCCAGCGGCGATGATCCTCGCAGTGTCTGCTGTCTTCTTTCTGTCAGCCCATATGACCCGAGCAACTCAAGAATTCGTCCTACTTCAAAGTCGAACAGGGTTTCCGATACACTAAAGCAGACGTGATCGATAATAGCTGGACGACTTACAGGGCTAGATAAATTTCCGCCTGCGTACATAAGGAATTGTCGGCCGTCACCGACACCAATTATTGGTGAATTAGGACCTTGGTATGCCTGAAATTTTGTGCCAAAGATGGAATTAAACAGAGAGTTAGCCAGGGCATTATCGGATGAAAAGTTTGTAAAATGATTAATCTCATCAGCAGAGAATAATGCCTCAATAGAGCGAGCTCTTTCCGGGGAGCACGATGACGAACCACACTCCTTTCGGGGCTGAATTTTGAAAACCAAGCCTTCCGCATCGGCAAACCAAAGATTTCTCGGATCATCCTTATTAATCCAAAACTTTTTCGTACGGGACACAGCAAGGTCGCTCCGTTCAAAATCGCTCAATTCAGAAAACCCATTCTCAGCGAGTGCCAATCTGAGCTCTTCAGAATCAAAATTTAGAACACTTATACCAATATATTCAAATCCGCTTGGCTCTTCCGTACTCCGCCTTCTCAAAGAAAAATACGAGAGGCCATCGCCCAACATTAGCGTTGCGCTCTCTGACGACTCCTCGATGGTGGCAACGCCAAGAACCTCAGAGTAAAACTTGACGGAACGAGCTACATCGCTCACTCGAAGCTCAAAACTATGCAACTTATATTTAGCTAAAGGATCCTTCTCGCTTAGCGCAAAACCCGCGGGGCTGAGCACCGGAACTCCAGCGATCAGACTCAGCGCATGCAGAATTTTTCTTCGACTAAAAGTCCCTGTCTTTTTGTGGTTTTTAACATTTAATTTCATCTTTACCTCGATAAATTCTGACGCCTGTAATGAAGCCGACTACGAATCATTCACCTCTCGGCCCTCTTCGGTCCAGCGAGTGAATCCTCCCGTCATGTGTGCAATGTTTGTTACGCCCATTTCCATTAACGTTTGAGTAGCTAAAGCGGAGCGAGCCCCCTTGTTGCAATATAGGATAAGCTCTTCTGCGTTTTCAAATTGAGGTTTGTAGTATTGACTAGCAGGATCGATCCAAAACTCCAACATTCCACGTGGTATATGAAATGACCCCGGGATTTTTCCTTCTCGTTTTATTTCTCGAATATCTCGAATATCAACAAGAAGAACTCCTTGAGGAGCAGTCGCCAAATACGTCTCAACCTGCTCCGGGGACATCGCGAAAATTTTCTTATCTGCTGTAGCAACTAACTCGGCGACCCCTTTCGTAATGCAAATCATCAAATAATCCTCAAATGTTGAATTAGAGCCTTCAGCTATCAACACAAAACTGGATGCAATCGATTTCTGTATGAATGTTTTGAAGCATACCTCACACTCCACTGTTTCGCCATAATCCGATAATACCCGAACGATGTTTGCTACGAGACCCGATGAATTCTATACTGCGGCACAGCCAATCAAAGATTTTGCTAAGCTTAGTCGAGGAATAATTAACATGAGAAAATTCTGCGATCTTAACAATTACCACTTTTCACGCATGCTTTTTTTAATGGGCATCGCAGCGTCGGCTTTTTTAAATGGCTGCGATTCAGAGAATATCTCTGAATCGGCGATCCCTTTTGAGGAGCAGCTGCAAGAAAAACTAATATCAGCAGCTTCGGGCGAAGTAATTACCATACCGGAAGGCGTACACAATATTTCTCGCAGCCTTTCCCTGAACGTGTCCGGAGTCACCATTAAAGGTGAGGGAATGGATAAATCTATTCTCTCTTACAAGAACCAAGTCCAAGGCGCAGAGGGCCTGCTCGTCAACGCAGATAACTTCGTAATCGAGGACCTCGCGATTGAAGATACAACAGGCGATGCTATTAAAATAAACAATTCTGAAAATGTAACGATCCGGCGGGTGCGCACTGAGTGGACAGGCGGCCCACTAACAACCAACGGAGCATATGGAATATATCCCGTTCAATCAAGAAACATTTTAATTGATGGCGCGGTAGCCATCGGGGCTTCGGACGCAGGGATTTACGTGGGTCAGTCTACCAATATTATCGTTAGAAATTCACGCGCAGAATATAATGTTGCCGGAATCGAGATTGAAAATTCTACCTTTGCAGATGTCTATAATAACATAGCGACTAACAATACCGGTGGCATCCTTATTTTTGACTTGCCTAACCTTCCGGTACAGGGAGGAAGAAACACTAGGGTTTTTAAAAACAAGGTCTATACAAATAACGTCGAAAATTTTGCACCTGAAGGAAATATTGTTGGCTCGGTTCCAGCTGGCACCGGCATTATGGTCCTTGCCAACGACAGTATCGAAGTGTTTGAAAACGAGTTGTCTCAGAATCAAACGGCCAACATCTTAGTTGTGAGCTATTTAATTAACAACATTCCAATTAATGATCCCCTTTTCGACCCCTACCCCGAAGCGATATACATTCATGCTAATACCTTTATTGGAGGTGGAATGGAGCCAGACTCTGTACCTCTTGCATCTTTAAAACAAGCAACGGGTGAGCCGGTACCAGACATAGTTTGGGACGGGGACAAAGCTACCACCGAAGACGGGCAGGCTTTATTAGATCCGTTTGAAATTTTGTGTATTTCTAACAATAGCTCTGAAAATTTCGTTAACTTGGATGCCGGCAACAACTTTCAAACGCCCTCTTTTGATATCAGCCCCCACCAATGCGAACTGCCGGCCCTAAGCAAAGTCGAATTCGCAAGTGCTGACTAAGAACATCTCATCGCACCCAAATTAGTAGAGAACCAAAAAGTGAAACCGAATTTAAAATCTGTACTTAGTTCTTTTCAAAAAAGGATTCATGCCCTTTGCGCAGGAAGCGCTGCCGTTCTATTTCTGCAACTCACTGGCTGTGATTCCGGACCGATACTTCTCCCTGAAAGTAACCCAACACGCCTTTCAGAATGGAACCTTTTCACGATTGACGAGCAGTTTTTTGAACCGAATGAAGAAACTCAAGTAATTTATCCAACAAACTCTCTGTTTACTGATTACGCACACAAACTCAGAACCATCTGGGTTCCACCAAAAACTCAAATTACTTGGGACAATGAAAATCTTCTTTATCCTGTTGGAACCATCCTTTCAAAAACTTTTTACTATCCGAAGAATGCGTCGGGAGAACTTTTAAAGACAACTGACCCACAAAACACAATGATAGCCTTATACGAGTCGAAATTAATTGAGACTCGACTTCTTGTGCGTCGGAATGACGGATGGGATGCGATTCCTTATGTCTGGAATGAAGATCAGACAGAGGCTTTTTTGCGAATCGCCGGTAGTAGCCACGAAATAGCCCTAACCTCAATTAATGGTACAAAAAACAAAGATCAGGAACCTCCACAAAAATTCACTTATTTCAGCCCCAACGAAAACCAATGCGCAGGATGCCACACTACCGACCATCCAGACGGCGGCTTGCTCCCACTTGGTGCGGTTGCTAGTCAACTCAACACAACCGTGCTCGACCAAACTGATTCAAATAGCGAATCTCAATTGGACCGTTTAGTCACGAAGGGTTGGTTAACACATAGCGAGCGAAATAAATTCTCGAAATATACAAAAAGCTATAATGATCAATCAGCTACCCTCGAAGAACGTGCACTGGCATACCTCAATATGAACTGTAGCCATTGTCACAACCCTCTAGGTCCAGCAGATACATCTGGCCTAATCTTAACCGGAAATCATCGATCACCCATCAACCTTGGAATTTGTAAACCGCCTGTTGCGGCAGGCCGGGGCGCTGGCAACCTTCGCTATGGCATTGAGCCAGGCTCACCAGAAAAATCTATCCTAGTTTATCGAATGAACTCATCCGAATCAGACGAAATGATGCCGGAGCTTGGCAGATCTTTAGTCCACGAGGAGGGACTAAAATTAATTAGAGACTGGATATCCTCCATGCCAGGACAGTGCGGTTAGTCAATTGGAAGATTAAAATATGAATTTGGATAAGGTTCGTTTCCAAGCGTAAAGTGCCACCATTCCTCAGCGAGCGGCAAAAACCCAGCAGCCCTCATCTGACGACGTAAAAATAATCGATTCGAGCGTTCCATAGGGGTCACACCGTAACTTAACGAAAATGACAGCGGGTCAAAGAAGTCCCATTGTGTGCCCATCGGCACTTCCGTCTTAGACGCAAGATAGACCAAAGTTAAATCAACGCTACTCCCTCGAGAATGTCCAGATTTCTGAGCAATGTAACCATCAGAAACTAGATCACCCTTCGCGACTCGAGGGAAAAATTTTTCTTTCATCAATGTATTTTGGCCATCAGCAATCCATCTCATAAAATGATCAACTGCACGTTGCGGTCTATACCCATCAAAAATCTTTAACCCGAAGCCAAACTTTTTAATTTCTAATTGCACAATTCGTAGCGCATTTGCGGCATCGGCAGTGAGCAACACGCGCGGCACAGAATAACCATCGATGGGCACTCCTACAAAATTATTTTCCCCCGCATATCGAGCATCGATGACCACCCCAGGTATCACCTCCTTCACATCCACTAAATCAGGCAGTGAACGATCGCCGCAAGAAAAATAGCTAAAACAAAGACACAAAATAAAAATGTATCGTAAAGCATAATTTTTCATATCACACCTATCTTATAGGAACGCATGCTCAAAGAAGGCAGAGTCTTGAGAAAAATTGATCTTAATTCAGAGGCGCAAGATTAATTGTCTCAAATAAAACAGACTCTATTTTTTCCCTGGAATAAAATGCTGGAAACACTTTGTCTTGCGCCCAAAGTTCAAAAAGATTCCCATACAGAGGATGATCCGGGTCGCCAACCTGACCCGGTGTATTCATCCCGAGCGTGTTATCCCAATCTCTTGTGTCAATAAAAATCCTGAATGAAGCCCCAGAGGTCTGGTTGTCACCACTACCAGTGTTTCCGAGCGTGAAGCCATTGCCGCCTCGAGGTACCGGACCAAAGTTAAGCTTTTCACCCAACTCTGTATTAACCGCAGAACCGAGCGGATGTCGAATTAATACGTGCTTATAGCCTGGTTGACCATAAACCCAATCCATCATTTCATTCCCGAAATTTTCTCTTAAACCTGCGACACCCTCTGACAAACTCTCAAGCAAAAATTCATCTCGTCCTGATAAAGGGTCATCACCAAAATCACCATCAGGCGCCAACAGCATATCGATTGTTTTTTTCATCCCGATAGTCAAATATTCTCTCGCTATGCTGGGGACTTTAAGCTCCTCTATTTTTCTTAAAACGTTTCGTTCAAAAGCTACATAAATGCCTGCTTCAACTGAATCTGATGCAAGCTCGAAGTCCCAATTTAAAAGTTTTGAGCGGGCACGCTCAACAAGAGGATCTTGCGATTTCAACCCCTTTAGGAAGGGCACCAAAGTCCTCGCTGGAATAGAAACGTAATCATGCTGCAGTCTTATCATATCAACCATATTCAGTTTTCTCCCAGACCCGAGGACTTCGCTGCCCCTTGCCCATCGGAATGGATCTGTCCATGTATATCCGATTGCCTCAAGATAAGGATAATCAGGTTGCGTATAATTACTGTTAGACGTTTCAATAAAGCCAATGTCAGGATTAAAAGAGTTGGGCTTTGCCTTTATTGGTAGGTACCCATCCCACTCAAACCTTCCATCTCCAGGGATCGGCACCAGACCACTAAAACCACGGCGAATCGGAGCAATTCCAACCGACTGCCAGCCAATGTTGCCCTCACGATCAGCCCAGATCATATTTTCACCCGGTATATTACTGAAATTAGAGGCCTCCCTGAACTCACCCCAATCCTTCGCCTGATCCATTCGCAAAGACGCGAGATATGGCGCACCCCCTATCTCTGCCCATGCTGGCCTGACAGCGTATGCTAAACCGTTCGTAATGTCCTCGTGAACAATCGGACCATGTCGGGAATATTTGAGTTCGATTTTTACAGGGGCTGAACCTTTAACTTGAATTACGTCCTCAATTATTCGCATCTTCTCCCAAACACCCTCATACATATATTCATTGCTATTCTTTGGGTTTATCTCATAAACATATAAGTCCTCTCCATCGGTGTTGAAAACCGTTAATCCCCACGCCCCATATTCATTATGGCCAATCGAAATTCCAGGAATCTCTGGCTCACCGCCACCAATAACATTCCAGCCTGGCCCAACTAAATGAGACCAATACCGGAGCGATGGGGCGGCCTGTGCCCTGTGGGGGTCATTTATCATCATTGGCCAACCATCTTGAGTCAACGAACCACTTACTGCCCAATTATTGCTTCCAATGTCGTCAATGCTTCGTTTGGTTAGATCTCTCTCCTCTTGGTCAAGAGCCGCAGCAATTAAGTCAAATGATTTAGAGTCATTTCTATTATCTGCGAGAACAATATCCTCCGGCTCAAATCGAATCCCGCGGCGATATGCATTGTACAAATAAAGAATGTCTTCGGAGAGTAGGGACTCGCAGCTAATCTCATTCTCAAGCGTCAGATTTGGAACGTGAGGATGAAAATATAATAGTTCCTTAACTTTTTGTGGACCGATTAAGCAAACCGCGCGCCCTATATTCAACTCTTGATTGATATTTCCGAGCAACCCTTGGTGACGCGAAATTACAACCTCTTCGGTCCAGTGCTGCGGTTTAATACCAAGTAATTTAAATGGAAGCGGAAGCGCACTCGGAGTCTCTAACGCAAAATCTATGTATGCGTTCACTCCCTGCACAAACGCTTCAATAATTTCACCACCTCGGGGGTGATAGTGATTCATCTCATCCGTCATCGACCCGCGAAACTTAAATAACCGCGTCCCGTGATCCCGATCAATCGCTCTCGGCCCCAAAATTTCAGCAGTAGTGCCCGTTGCCTGCGCTCGCCAAATTTCAAATTGAAACAATCTATCGCGTGCCGCACTGTAGCCTTGCGAAAAGAACAAATCATGCTCTGTAAGCGCATAAATATGGGAAATCCCCCACTTATCCTTTAGTATCTCCACCGGTTTTTCCAGTCCCTCAACGGAAAAAGTCGATGTCGTCTGAGCAAAGATAAACAGAGACGGCAAAAATACCCAACAAAGAGAAAAAATCACTATTGCTATTTTCTTCATTTAAAATGCTCCAATTTTGATCTCAGTGGACATTTGTCTCTGAGAAGAAATAAATCACCAGAACGCCGAGGAGAATCAACAAGATGCCAATCACCGCAACAATATCCAGTGGCTGCTTGTGCCAAAACCATCCGATAAAAGTAATCAAAGCTATCCCAACACCGGACCAAATGGCATAAGCAATGCCAACAGGGATAGAGTTCAGCGTCATTGACAAAAGATAAAATGAAAGTGAGTAACCAACGCCAACGACCAACGAGGGCAATAGATTAGTAAAGCCTAAGCTTGACTTCAGAGCCGCAGTGGCAATTACTTCGGAAACAATCGCTCCCATTAAAAATACCCACGCTTTCATAACTCCTCCTACAGAAAATGGACTTATGGACAATATCAAAACTCAAGCGCCCGATAAACAAATTCTGAGATTGATTGACTAGTCATCAGCGGTCTTTATACTAAAACTCACAGGAGAAAATTTCTCATGAA
>PAEL01000014.1 GCA_002700775.1 Gammaproteobacteria bacterium
AGGCGGGCGCGAGGCCAATCCCTTATTTCCGGTAATCTTTATTACCGGAAATAAGGGAGGTAGAGCTTTACCAGCTAACCCTGACACTTTGCACTCTTAATTAAGCTACAATAGACATTACTCGATTATCGGCAAGTCTATTTAAAAGGAGCAAAGCATGAAGACGGCAATCACTGAAATGTTTGGTATCAAGCATCCAATAATACAAGGTGGAATGCATTACGTTGGGTTCGCGGAACTTGCTGCCGCAGTATCGAACGCCGGTGGCCTCGGAATCATTACGGGACTTACACAGAAAACTGCAAGCGATCTGGGCGAAGAAATTGCACGTTGCAAGGATATGACAAGTGCGCCTATCGGTGTGAATCTTACTTTTTTACCCACACTTAGTCCTCCTGACTATCCCGCATATGTTAAAGAGATTATTAAGGGTGGAATAAAGGTCGTTGAGACTGCGGGAAGAAATCCCGCTCAAGTGATGCCGCACCTCAAGGACGCAGGTATAAAAGTGATTCACAAATGCACTTCGGTTCGCCATGCCCTTAAAGCCCAAGAGATTGGCTGTGATGCGGTATCAGTCGATGGCTTTGAGTGTGGTGGACATCCAGGTGAGGACGACATACCGAACATGATCTTGCTTCCGCGAGCTGCTGATGAGCTCGAGATCCCTTTTGTCTCTTCGGGTGGCCAGGTTGATGGCCGGAGCCTAGTAGCATCCCTAGCAATGGGAGCTGAGGGAATGAATATGGGTACTCGGTTTATCGCTACGAAAGAGGCGCCAGTGCACCAAAATGTAAAAAATGCCATTGTTTCGGCATCAGAATTGGATACTCGATTGGTTATGCGTCCACTGCGGAACACAGAAAGAGTATTGGCCAATGCATCTACAGAGAGACTTTTAGAAAAGGAAAAGACGCTTGGAGCCGACTTAAAATTTGAGGATATTGTTGGTGAAGTCGCGGGAGTCTATCCAAAGATAATGATCGACGGTGAAATGGATGCGGGCGTGTGGAGTTGTGGAATGGCCGCAGGACTCATCAACGACATCCCTACTTGCAAGGAGCTTATAGACCGAATCATGAGTGAAGCAGAGGGCATAATTAAACAACAATTTGGCTCTGTGACTGAATGAGATAATTAGGGTGTCTCGTTGGCTAGACAGACAACGGAAACTATGAGGCTAAATACGACTGCTAAAGACCATGCCGAACCATCAAAAACGATACATCTGATGGGTTCGAGCTCCATTACTGAATATACAGGTTTTTGGTCAAGCGATTCGGCTGACGATATACTGGGCCAGCTTTTATCAGAGTTAACTTGGCGTACTGACTGCATAAATCTTTTTGGAAAGAGGATCCCAATTCCGAGGCTGCAATGCTGGATGGGTGAGCCGCACTGTGACTATAAATATTCAGGTATATCTCTAGCGCCAATGCCTTGGGTTCCAATAGTCGCAAGAATCCGAGATAGAATAAATACAATCTCTGGTGAAGCTTTCAACTGCGTATTGATCAATCAATATAGGAATGGTTTCGACAGTAATGGTTGGCACGCTGATGACGAGAAAATCCTCGGCGAGTCCCCTGCCATCGCGTCAGCAAGCTTCGGAGCCACTCGTAGTTTTCAACTCAAACCTAAAAGAAAAGGGACAGATAAACCCTCAACAATCTATCTTGCGCATGGAAGCCTTATCGTTATGAACCCTGGATTTCAAGAAGAGTGGCTGCATCAGATCCCTAAAGAAAAGCAGATAACCGGTGCGCGCCTTAACCTTACCTTCCGGTATATCCCACCCCCTCTCTCTCGTCTAGAAATAGGATAAGGCTCGAGTTTTTATGTTTTATTTTGCTGAGGATTTAATTCAATCTGTATGAGCCAGAGTTCTCGTGAAGATTTCGACATAACCATTATTGGCGCCGGAGTGGTTGGCCTAGCGATAGCTGCTAGTTTGTCAAATCACAAAACATTCGGCAGCTCGAAAATTTTGGTTCTAGAATCCAAAGAAGCATTCGGTACTGGGGTTAGCAGTCGCAGCAGCGAAGTTATTCATGCAGGCCTCTATTATCCAAGGAACAGCCTCAAAACAAAAATGTGTGTGCGAGGCAATCGTCTTTTGTACGAGCATTGTAATCGGTTTGGGGTTCCATACAAAAAATTAGGGAAGCTGGTTGTCGCAAATAAAGATGAACTTGATGATTTTGAAGCTTTAATTTCAAATGCGTGGGATAACGGGGTTTCTGGAATTAAACGTCTCAGTAAAAGCGAATTACGATCCATCGAGCCAAGTGTGTGCGCAGAAGAGGTTTTTATTTCCAGATCAACAGGGATTGTCGATAGTCATTCCCTCATGAAAAGTTTTCTTTATCAGCTCAGTCATCATGGTCATACATATGTAGAGCGTACCGAGGCTATATCAATTGAGCCAATTGGTAACGGTTTTGAGCTTAATCTGCACGATTGTTCAAAAAAGAAACCCGAACCGTTCTGTATTACAAGTCGGTCCGTGATAAATGCGGCAGGGATGGGAGCTCAGAAATTAACAAGTCAGATTATTGGTTACCCTGCTGCGAAAATACCTCCCCAAAAACTAGCCAAAGGGTGCTATTTTGGATACAAAAAAAAGAACCCTTTTAACCACCTGATTTATCCTGTCACTTCGAAAAATCCCAACAGCTTGGGGATCCATGCCACTATTGATTTGGGAGGGCAATTAAAATTTGGTCCAGATATTGAATATGTTTCAATTGAAAGCTATGACGTTGCGGAGAGTAAAAAAGAAATATTTGTTCAAGCAATAAAAGATTATTTCCCTTCGATCAAAGTGGAACATTTAACAACCGGATATGCAGGTATCAGACCAAAATTGGTTTCTCAAACAGGTTCGTCTGCAGACTTCTTAATCCAAGAAGAATCCTCAATTCAAATGAAAGGCTTGGTGCAGCTATTCGGAATTGAGTCCCCGGGATTGACCTCTTGTATCCCAATCGGAGAATATGTTTGCGACTTGCTTGAGAAATCGCTCGAACTTTAATTTTTATTTCTTTTCTCGAGAGAAGAACCCAGCCGCTCCCATCTCCAGATGAGAGAATCCAATAAAAGTTGCGGATTTGGATTAGAGCTTGATTTTATAACTTTTTGAGCAGATTCGACAAAACTTATAAAGGTTGCCAAGTTCTTAGAGAACTCTGCTTTTTCAAGAACTGAGTTTTGTTTTGAACGGATATTTGAGATTTCTTCCTTGGAGACACAGGGGTTTTCAATATCACCTTCTTGCTCGATGAAATTTCTTTTTAGAATCTCCGAAGCAATCAGAAAAAACTCATCAATAGCCGAGTGAGGCTTCAGTTTAAACGCGCATTTTTGGAGTTCATAGGAGCTTTTTTTAATAAAGAGCGTACCCAAAACACATCTCTGAAAATCTCTATAGTGAGACAGCTCTTGTCTCGAAAATTCAGGACCATCAATAAATGGCTTGCCTCTCGATAACCTTAGAAACTCAAGCACACCCTCCTCTTCTAACTCATCGGATAAAAAGTCTGTTGTTTCCTTTAGCGAAGGCGAGCGCATTTTAATTCGCTGTACCCTGCTTCTGACCGTAGCGCTTAGTCTTCCAAATTCCGAAGACGTGAGGATAATGTAAACTTGGTCTTGAGGCTCTTCAAGTGTCTTCAAAAGAGCGTTGGATGCGCTTGAATTCATTCGATGGGCTTCCGGAATAATTGCTATCCTCGCTGCACCGGAATGACTTGATCGTTGCGAAAAGGTTGAAAGCAATCTGACATCGTCAACTTTTATACTAACGTGATTTTCGCCACTTTCCAGCTCTAATCTATCTGGATGGGTTCCAGCAGAAATCATCGAACAGCTTCGGCAAGCTCCACACGCTAGGTTATCCTTTCGATTCTTACAAAGAACTAGCTTAGCGAAAGCTCGCGTAAATAAGGTTTTACCTATGTGTCTCTCGCCTTCCAATAAAAGGGCGTGGGGAAGACTTTGCCCTTTTAGAGCATTAGCCAGACTGTCCCAAACAGTCTTATGCCAATCAAATGGTAAGCCTTCACGTGTCATTTGACAGCCGGGTTTCTAGTATATTTTGGAGATTTTCTGCCACTATGTCCTGGTGTTTCGATCCATCGATTACTGCGCATCTTCTAGGATCTGCTTTCGCTATTCCCAAATAAGCCTCTCTAACTCTAGCGAAGAAATCGAGCTCTTCTCTTTCGAACCTATCTAATTGGCCGCGCACGCGAGCTCTTTCAAGACCTATAACAGGGTCTATGTCGAAGAGAATCGTTAAATCGGGATGGAGACCACTTAAAACCAGGCCCTCGAGGGCCCTTATAGTATCGAAGTTTAACTTTCGACCGCCTCCTTGATAGGCGTACGTTGCATCAATAAAGCGATCACATAATACGTACTTCCCAAGCTCCAAAGCCGGCTTTATGACTTCCTCTAAATGCTGAGACCGAGCGGCGAACATTAGAAGCAACTCAGTGATGCATGATACCTGCTCTTCACGTGGACTTAAGAGAAGATTTCTGATCTCCTCTGCCATTTTAGTTCCACCCGGCTCGCGGGTGAGAACATAATCGATTCCTCTTTTTTGTAGAAAAAGCTCAATATTAGGGATATTTGTACTTTTCCCAGCGCCCTCTCCACCCTCAATTGTAATAAATTTTCCTCTCACCAAATGTGCCTCGATTGCCAACTCTATACTCTGTTCTTTGATAAAAATATGATAGCTTGCTTATCGAGCCTTCATAGCTCGATACTTTCTTACCTCCCTATTATGATCGCCCAGGGTGTTTGTAAAAACATGCCCACCCGATCCGTCCGCGACAAAATATAAACTTTCTCCGCTAAGCGGTTGAAGCGCTGCACGAATCGATGCTTTACCCGCAAGCGCAATCGGTGAAGGCGGCAATCCATCTCTCGTGTAACTGTTATAAATAGTGTCCCGCCTGAGATCTGCGCGTGTAAGAGAGCCATCGTATTCATCACCCAACCCGTATATTACCGTTGGATCTGATTGGAGGCGCATGCCGGCCTTAATTCTTCTTGCAAAAACACCTGCGATTTTTGCTTTTTCGTTAATGAGCCCAGACTCTTTTTCAATTATCGAGGCCACTACCAGTGAATCGTATGACGTCTCCCAGGGAAGGTCATCATTTCTTGTTTCCCATTCTAAAGCAAGAATAGCTTTTAGACGTTCATTGGCCCGAGAAACTATTTCATGATCAAAAGTGCCTACCGTGTACTGATATGTGTCTGGAAAGAGCATGCCTTCTTTTGAAGTTAGAAGGTCCTTGATGCCAATTCCAAGGTCACGCTCTGAAACATTCACGTCACTTTTTATGACTCCTTCACTTGACCGGATTGTGCTGAGGGCCTCCTCAAAAGTCCATCCTTCGATAAGCGTGACTGTCAGAGTTCTTACGTTACCAAGTGAGAGGTCTCTGACTAAACTGCGAGTACTTGATTCTTGATTAATCTCGTACTCACCAGCCTGCATCTTGTCGGTTACCTTATTAAAATAGGAAACCGCAGAAAAAAAGAGCGTAGAACGCAAAACGCCTGATTCTAGCAAGATATTTGTGATCCGATCAAAGCTAGCACCGATGGGAATATCTACTATGATTTTATCCTTTTGAAGATGAGAAAAATTCTTGCTCAATTCTTGACTATAAAAAATCGACCCCGCGGTAGATGCAATAAAAACAAGCGATGATATTGCTAAAATAAAATTTTCAATAGTGTGACGAGTCCAAATTTGACTCTTCATCGCTACTGATAGGCCTTAAAGATTAGACTTCCGTTTGTGCCACCGAATCCGAAAGAATTACTGAGAACATAATTCAATGGGGCGTCACGACCGATGTTAGGTACATAGTCCAAATCACATGATTCTGCAGGATTCTCTAGGTTAATAGTTGGCGGTATGAATTGCTCATGAAGGGCCAGTACGGAAATTATTGCCTCAGCCGCCCCAGAAGCTCCCAAAAGGTGTCCCATCATCGATTTTGTCGAGCTGACTGCTAACTCGTAAGCGTGTGAAGCAAATACCGTCTTAATGGCTTCGGTTTCAGCTACATCTCCAGCGATTGTGGACGTTCCATGAGCGTTTACATAGTCAATACTTTCGCAGTTTAGCTTAGCGTTTCTCAAAGCGTTTTCCATACAAATAGCTGCGCCGGCTCCTCCAGGTGATGGTGAAGTCATATGAAACGCATCTCCGCTCATCCCGAAACCAACCAATTCCGCATAAATTTTTGCCTGCCTTTTTCTAGCGTGCTCAAGTTCTTCGAGAACGAGGACTCCGGCCCCATCACTCAACACAAAGCCATCTCGATCCCTGTCCCACGGACGGCTTGCCTCTTCAGGAGCTTCGTTACGTGTTGATAGGGCCCGCGCCGCGCAAAACCCTCCAAGTCCGAGGGGGGTAGTAGCCATTTCTGCTCCGCCGACGAGCATTACCTCCGCCTGCCCTGAGGTTATAAAATTGCCCGCAATTCCAATGTTATGAGTCCCCGTTGTGCAAGCCGTCGTGACCGCAATATTCGGTCCTTGAAAACCAAGCTTTATTGATAGATTTCCGGAAATCATATTAATGATTGAGCCTGGAACAAAAAAAGGGGATATTTTTTTCGGACCTTGAGTGCTCACAGTGATAGCATTTTCTTCAATATCTTTTAAACCCCCTATTCCAGAACTAACGGCGACGCCTGCGCGCTGAAGATTGAGAGATCCTAAATCGAGCCCCGAGTCCTTAAATGCTTGTAGACCGGCCACGATTCCGTAATGCATAAAGCGATCCATCCGCCTTGCTTCTTTGTTAGGCATGTACTCACTGACATCTAAATCATGTATGGCTCCACCAAATTTAGTAGAAAAATCAGAGACGTCAAAGCTAGTAATTGGAGTAATGCCACTCTTTCCTTCTTTTATCGCGGTCCATGACTGCAGAACATCATTACCAAGCGGACTTAATAATCCAAGGCCCGTGACCACAACCCGTCTTGTGTCCATATTATGTTTCTCCAAAAAAAAACCGCCCTGAGATTATCGGAGCGGTTTTTATAAGACATATAAATTACTTACACTTATCTAATGCAAAAAAACAAACCTAAAGGTTCTCGTTTATATAATCAATCGCAAGTTGGACGGTAGTAATTTTCTCCGCCTCCTCGTCAGGTATCTCAGTTTCAAATTCTTCTTCCAGTGCCATCACAAGTTCAACGGTATCAAGAGAGTCTGCTCCTAGATCATCAACAAACGACGCAGAAGCTTTTACCTCGTCCTCTTTTACCCCAAGCTGTTCACAAACAATTTTTTTTACGCGTTCTTCAATGCTGCTCATATTTATCTTAGCTCCTACACTTGAGTTGACATTACCTATGATAAAATCTGCGATTGCTCTTTCGCAATACCTTTGAATTTTTTAGACAATTTCAAATACGTTAAGTTCAGTTCAAACCGTGACAAGTTTTAGCCCTCGGTTTGAGATCTCTCATCCCGAACGCGCAAGTTTACCTTGATTTTCTGACGTTGCAACGCTTAAATTAATAAATCAAATTTTATATAAAATTCAGTTACTTAAATACTTCTTTTGTATACCATTACATGTGCATCCCGCCATTGACGTGAATTGTTTCTCCTGTTATGTATCCTGCACTCTCAGAGACCAAAAACGCAACAACTTCAGCAACTTCTTCTGGCTGTCCCAATCGCTTGAGAGGAATTTTGTTGAGAAGATCTTTTACCTGTGCTTCTGAAAGCATGCCCGTCATATCAGTCTGAATAAAGCCGGGCGCAACTGAATTAACAGTAATACCTCTTGACCCAATTTCTTGCGCAAGGGAACGCGCGAATCCTTCTGCTCCGGCCTTAGAGGCAGAATAGTTTGTTTGCCCAGCGTTACCGCTAGCCCCGACTACCGAGCTGATATTAATTATCCGACCCCACCGAGCCTTCGTCATGCCCTTAATAGCAATTTTGTTAATCCTATAAAGCGAACTTAAGTTTGTGTTAATTACGTCTGCCCACTCTGCACTTTTCATTCTTAGTAAAAGATTATCTCTCGTTATTCCAGCATTGTTGACTACTATAAGAGGATGGCCAAACTCTTCAACTACCTTGGATACACAAGATGCAACGGATTCATCCTCAGCAACATCCAGTACATAACCACGACCTTCTATTCCTGTTTGGTTCAAGTACTTTGATATCGAATTAGCGCCATCTTCGGTAGTTGATGTGCCTGCTATTCGAATACCAAGTCGACCGAGAGTCAAAGCTATTGCTTTTCCTATCCCTCGACTAGCACCGGTAATTAATGCAATCTTTTCAGAATTACTCATTTAAGAGATCCATCGCTAATTAGAATGAAGAGTTATGAGTTTTCAGACTCAAATTTAATAACTTTGAAAATTTTCAAGCGCAACTGAAATACTATTCGGATCATGTGTGACATAGGATGAGATGCTTGGCTCAGATCTTTTTGTTAATCCAGACAGAACTTTTCCGGGCCCACACTCAACAAGGCTTGTACAGCCTTCTTCACGAAGTACCATTAAACATTGAGTCCAACGAACCGGATTGAATAGCTGACTTATTAACCTTTCTTTAATTTCATCGGCTGAATCGGATATGCCAGCGTCGACATTTTGAACTATTGGTATCCGAGGTGTTTGAAATGCAATTGTATCCAAAACATTCTTGAGCTCGTCAGCTGCAGGTTCCATTAGCTTACAATGTGAAGGGACACTTACATTCAGTTCAACTACTCTTTTTGCTCCGGCTTCAGAACATAATTTTGAAGCTTCGTCGACCGCGTCAGCGTCGCCTGCTATTACTATTTGGCTTGGCGAATTATAATTGGCAACAGAAACCACACCATTGTTTTCTACTTGGCTGCAGGCCGCTTCAACGCTCTCTACATCTAAACTAAGAATTGCCGTCATTTTTCCGACGCCAACGGGGATAGCCCCTTGCATAAATAATCCACGTTGGTGCACCAATTTTATCGCGTCTGAAAATGCTACAGCCTCAGCGCACACCAATGCAGAATATTCTCCAAGGCTATGGCCCGACAGCAAAGTGGGATTAGCGCCTCCCTGTGAGCGCCACAGTCGCCAGATCGCAACTGAAGCAGCCATTAACACCGGTTGCGTGATTGAAGTATCGTTTAATTCGTTATTGGGGTTCTTTTGGGCGATGGCCCATAAATTTTTTCCCAAGGCATCACTAGCTTCCTCGAAGACCAGTTGGATAATCGGAAACTTAATAGCTAAATCGGACAGCATTCCTGGTTGCTGGGACCCTTGCCCGGGGAAAACAAATCCAAAACCACTCATATAGGGCCCTGCAATAGATAAGAAGGAGGGATAAAAACTCGCTATAAACGATTATTAAATAATGTGCTCTAAAAATGCTTAGTCTTGTATCGAAAGTCTCATTAAATTTCAAATTCTGAATCGTTAATTGTCACCAAGCTCGAGAACCTTCTTACCTTTATAGAATCCATCATTTGTAATGTTATGACGGCGGTGAACTTCTCCAGTCGTTTTATCTGTAGATAAAGTCGGTTCCGAGAGTTTATCGTGTGTGCGTCGCTTGCCTCTGCGAGAGCGCGTAACCTTGCTTTTTTGAACTGCCATTTTTTCACCTTATTGAAAATTTTATAATAGCGTTTTTAGAACATCGAATGGGTTTTCCCCATCTGCTCGATTTTCATCCTGGCGCATTATATCATCTATTGGTTCGTTTGAGCATTCCTCTTCAGCATGAAAGCTGACAATAGGCATACTCAATAATAATTGCTCCTCTACTACTTCTGATGGATCTAGATACGCACCCTCTATTATCCAAGGCTCCAGGTCAGGCTCCAGGTCCGTCAGATCACAGTCACTCTCAAGAAGTACTAGTTCTATATCGTCCTGTATTCTCAAGTCTAGAGGGCCCAAGCACCGCTGACAGGAAACACTCATCACGCCCGTGACAGAACCTTTTATTCGACGAAAATTATTATCGTCGCGAAAAAAAGACAAATTAGCGTCAACTTCAAGCTTGCCTGGAGAAGTCACAAGTTCCCTAAGTCTCAAGAGTCGTCTTTCATTCAGGCGGCCTTGGAAACACATTGTTTGGTCAAAAGCTTTTCGAATGTCAATATTGTTTGGAAATTGCATCGATGTTTCAACGTTTGCTTCACAGTCTAATTGAGCGGGCCAGATGATAGGCGCCTGCGCTACTTCTGTCAAAGGGTTACGATGCAATCAGTAAAAATTTCCCCGTTTGCGTTTAAATTTGACGAAGAAGCTCCAAAAAGTCAGAAAATGACCGGTCTATCGGAGCAATAATGCGTTTGGAGTCTCCCTGAAGAGTTGTGGGAAACGTTATTGCTCGAGAGTGCAGAAAAAGGCGCGAGACCTTGCTAAACCTGTGGTCACAATCTATCGGCGTATATTTTCTATCGCCCACAATAGCGTGACCCAAATGCTGACAATGAACTCTGATTTGATGGGTTCTACCAGTCTTTGGAAAGGCTTTTATTAAACTTGCATACCCAAAGCTTTTCTCCAGATGAAACTGTGTCTTAGCAAATTTACCATCCTTTTTAACACGAACAATAGCTTGTCCTGCAGTTTCTTTATCCTTAAGTAGTGGTGCTTGGACCGTGACACAGTCATCGCTCCAATCACCATGAACAACCGCGAGATATTCTTTGCGCAAAGCATGTTCCCGAAACTTATCCTGTATAAACCTCAGATACTGATTGTTTTTACTTATGATAATACATCCCGATGTCTCTCTATCAAGCCTATGAGCTAATTCTGCGTTAACCCACTCTGACTTAACTTGCCTCAGTCCCTCGATGAGACCAATATTAACGCCAGTACCGAGATGAACAGCAAGGCCTGATGGCTTATTTAGAACAATGCAATCATTTGTTTCGTGCAATACACTTTTAAGAAGTTGTTCTCGTAATTTCACACTCAGATCTGGGACAACGCTGACACTTACTCTTACTGGGGGAACCCTGACAATTTCTCCCTCGCTTAATTTGTATTCCGGTTTACATCGTTTTTTATCTACACGCACTTGCCCTTTGCGTATCAAACGATATATATGTGCTCGAGGAACTGACCTAAAAAATCGCATTAGAAAATTATCTAGTCGCTGACCGACTTGTGGCCCCTCCACAGTTACTAGATTTACCTTATTCAAGTGCATGTCTGTATTCTTGTCTATAATAAACACACTAATGTGATTCCTAGTGACCGTGTATGGGTATTTTACACCAAATAATCCTGCACTATAGTGTACAATGCTCGTTTTAAATCAAGCGTTGAATGCAATGACGAGTCTCAAAGATACCATAAGCTCTGCAGTTTCTCGGGCTCTGCTAAAAGCAACAAAT
Source organism: Gammaproteobacteria bacterium (assembly GCA_002700775.1). Lineage (GTDB taxonomy): Bacteria > Pseudomonadota > Gammaproteobacteria > Pseudomonadales > Pseudohongiellaceae > UBA9145. The sequence goes on from PAEL01000014.1 coordinate 11,420, forward strand.
ACTGAACTAAAAGAAATGGGTGTAAACCCCTCTTCGAGAAAGGAGTTCGGTGACTACCAAGTAAATAGCCTCATGGGGCTTGCCAAGGAACTTGGTCAG
>PAEL01000002.1 GCA_002700775.1 Gammaproteobacteria bacterium
AAACCGCATTTTTTTGAATCATTCTGATAACCTCTTTACCCACGACAAATTTATAAAAAAGAATACCACGTCCTCGAAAAAATTTTTTACATTTAACACCATCTTGTGAATGGCTTGAGGCCCAAATCATTTTTTTTAACAAAATCAGAAGCGTCCTCGCTCACTTGATTCCCTGCCCTAAGCTGAACCATACTCACAATAAAAATAACTTTCCGTATTTTGGAAGGGATTTATAATATATATATGATTACATTAGATGACCCAAGTTTATTTCAAACAAGAAGCTTTAGAGGTTTTCTGAAACTTTAGAGCATGGCATCGTTTGTTCAAATTCAGGAGTGTATTCAACCGAAGTTGCGCCATTTGGTGGCTGGAAACAATCTGGAATTGGATCCGAGGGAAGCAAAGAAAGGATTCAAGACTTTTACGAGACGAAATTCTGCTCTATGGGCGGCATCGATAAATAAAATAACCCAAATCTCATCTACTTACTAAAATGATTGAAGGCAAGAAAATGGCAAAAGGCTACTGGATAAATCATGTAGAACAAATTTTAGACCCTGATCGCTTCTCAAAATATGTTAAAAAATGGAATACACTCGTCGAGACTGGTGAGGCCAAGATAATAGTTGTAGGAAAGGTCGCTAAAACTCAAATTGGAGCAACAGAAATGCACTCTGCAGTAGTCGTCGAGTTCGAAACTTTTGAGAAAGCAATCTCGTTTAAAAATGATCCAAAATATTTAGACGCTTTAGCTGAATTAGGTGACGACGAAACTAAAGTAGTCATCCGAACAAGTTGCGTCGTAAGTGGGTGAGTCTCCCTGTCAATCCTTGACTCAATTAAACTCTGCGGGCAATTTAAAATTATCCATCATCGATAATAATTTGACGGCACTTTGCTTGGCGTAAAACTCAGGGAAGCTAATCTCGCTCATTACCTGCATTTTTTATTAATGGCTGTCCATATTTACTTTCAGCTTGCAAAAAAAGAGCAATTCCAAACCATTTCTGGAATTCAACACACCAACCGAAAAACCTCTTACGCAACTTTTAAATAAGTCCCACACCCAGCTGACTCAGTGAGCTTAAGAAATAGTCGTAGATATTTTGTACTCATAGCTTTGCTCATCAATATAAAAATGAAGCAACGCTGCCATGAACCCCAGAAGTATTCCAGCAATCCAAACACCATCATAATTACCAAATCGCTGATAGAGCTCTCCGCCGAGCCAGACGCCGGTAAAACTTCCAACTTGATGACTAAAGAAAACGATTCCATACAAATACGTCATATATCTTGTTCCAAAAAATTTCGCGACAAGACCAGAAGTTGGCGGGACCGTGGCGAGCCAAAGGAGGCCGATGAGAGCACTAAAAACTAACACGCTGACAATACTCTTTGGCAGAATTAAGAAGAGAGATATTACGATCGCACGAGCTACATAAATTATAACTAGAATCCTACTCATCTGAGCTCTATCACTAAATATCCCAGCATAATAAGCGCCAAAAATATTGAATAGGCCGATGACACTGATACTTACAGCACCAACAGAAGCAGAGAACCCTATATCTGCTAAGTAAACTGGCATATGCACGGTAATAAAAGCCAAATGGAAGCCACAGACATAGAAACCAAATACCAATAACAAGTAAGAAGGCACCTTTAAAGCGTCTGACGCCACTTTTACTAGAGAAAAAGAAACATCACTTTTTTCAATACCTCCGGCGGGCTCTGTTCGCGCGAGGGGTAAAATAAAACCAAGCATCAGCACCGTGGAGAGGCTCAAAAATTGAAGCGATTGATACCAGCCGACATAGCTAATCAACATCTGAATAAGAGGAACAATAGCAAACTGTCCGAAGCTACCCGCTGCTGTTCCGACTCCCAAAACCCAACCTTGTTTATCCTTAGGAACGACCTTTACCAAAGCAGGTAACACGATACCAAACGATGTCCCTGCTATTCCCGCACCAACCAACAACCCGGCCGTTGATAGTACCTCTAGGCCGTTCGTAGAAAGCGCCATACCCCACATTCCGAACCCATAAAAAATTACGCCAGCATAAAGGACTCGAGACGGCCCATACCTATCCGCCACGCCACCAGCTAACAACGCACAAACACCCCACACCAAATTCTGTACAGCAAATGCTGTCGCCAGAACCTCTCGCCCCCATCCTCGAGCGTCAGAGAGCGGTTCCATAAAAAGACCAAATCCGGCTCGATAACCGAAAGAAAGCATAACGAGTGAACAGCCGCAAAGAACGAGAAAAAGATATGGCTTTATATTGTTTGTCACGATCACCACCTACAAGGTCTTAATATTTCTAGGCCACATTATTCGGTCAAAGAAACTTATCCAGCAAAATTTAGCCTCATAATTTAAACACGTCACCTTAAAATTGCTCTATGCATTAGCTTTGCGCATGGATTCACTTTTATTCGTCCAAAAATGGTAGCATATGCATTATAGAATTTTCCAAAACAAAATAATCAGTGAGAAATAATATGACATCAAAAACTATCGCGCTACTCGATGGTGATGGCATTGGGCCAGAAATAATGGCCGAAGCCGTTAAATTATTAAAAGTCGTGAGTGCGCGGAACAACATTGACTTCGATCTACAACACTCTCCGTTCGGGGCTGCAGCATATTTCTCAGATGGCGATTCTTTTCCGACTGCAACAAAGAACCTTTGCGACAAAGCTGATGCCATTTTGAAGGGGCCCATTGGCCTGGGTCACGAAGAGTCCAAAAAGATTCCGATCGATATGCAACCTGAGAGAGGAGCGCTTCTTCCACTCAGGCGAAGATACAATACCTACGCTAATTTCCGACCAGTTGTGCTCCCACAGAGCCTCTCACATTTTTCACCGCTCAAAAAAGAAATAATAGGCAACGGAATAGATATCATAATCATTCGAGAACTTGTCGGAGGACTATACTTCGGTAAAAAAGAAACGGGCATCGACAAGAATGGAAAGCGGTTTGTGCGCGAGGCACTCGAATATGATGAAGACCAAATTTTTGCGATTGCTAAGGTAGCATTTGAGACGGCAACGAAAAGAAAAAAAGTATTACACAACATCCACAAATCAAATGTGTTGAAATCTAGCGTGTTATGGAATGAAATTATTGACGAGGTTAATCAGGACTATCCTGACGTAACCGTAGTTAATATCCTCGTCGATGCGGCCGCCACCTACCTTTGCCTTAATCCAGGCCAGTTCGATGTAATGGTGATGGAAAACATGTTTGGCGATATTTTAAGCGACCAAGCTGGAGGAATACTTGGATCGCTTGGCTTAATGCCATCGGCATGCGTCGGTCCAGAGAAAGCATATTACGAACCATCTCATGGTTCAGCCCCTGACATTGCAGGCCAGGGAATAGCCAACCCTTATTCGATGATCGGGTCTGTGGCGATGATGCTTGAAATGAGTTTTGGAATGGTCAAAGAGGCAGCCAACGTCTGGATGGCAATGCAAGCAGTTTTTGCTCAGGGACACTCGACTCCGGATCTCTCAAAGTCGACTGACGAAGTGAAACTAATCACCACAAGCGCCTTCGGCGACCTTGTTGCCTCGGAGCTTCAGAAAATCCCCCGCGTATCTTAGAGATGCCAGGGGATTGCCTGATCCGTAACGACAGGCAAATAAAAATAATTTACCAAAGTTAGAAAGCGATGGCTAAAAAGTTTGTTTTTTAGAATGGAATCGCAGATTCACCATCCTTAGGGTTGCTTTCACCCCGGCCAGTACCTGATTTGAATCAACACCACGAGTTTTAAACTCTTTTTCCTGCCAAGACCAAGAAATAATACACTCGGTAAGGGCATTGATCTTCCCTCCCCGCGGAATGTGAACCTCGTAATCCGTCAGCGAGGGCATTTCAAATTCTTCCAATAACAATATCTTCTCAATCGCCTCGAAAAATGCTGCGAACCCGCCATTTCCTGTTCCGGCGCCTTGATGCTCTTTGTCTCCAACTCGCAATCTAATGCTCGCAGTGCTATCGACGTCCAACCCACTACTTATACTCCAGTCTAACAAAGAGACATGCTCATAGTCCTGACTCTCCATGACGTCTGCTATAATAAAAGGAAGATCTTCAGCAGTAATGAGTTCCTTTGAGTCGCCAAGCTTTATAATCCGATCTAGAACTCGCACTTGGTCATCTCGTGAAAGAGTAATACCCATCTCTTCAAGGTTGTTCAAAAGAGATGCCTTCCCACTCATCTTCCCGAGTGCATAGACCCTTTTTCTTGCAAATCTTTCTGGGCCTAAATTGGTCGTGTACAAATCTCCCTTAAGGTCGCCGTCAGCATGGATCCCGGCCGTCTGCGTAAAAACATCAGCACCGACAATTGGGGTATTAGCAGCTACCCACTTACCTGAAAAATTTTCCACCATGCGGCTTAAAGTTGTAATCCGCGTTTCATCAACAGACAGCTCCATTCCCATTTTATCTCTAAGACCAACAACAACCTCGGCTAATGACGCATTCCCAGCCCGTTCCCCTAAACAATTTACGGTACAGTGGATAGTCTGAATGCCCGCGCGAACTGCGGCCATAGCATTAGCCGTTGCAAGCCCATAATCATTGTGCGGATGGAAATCAAAAACGAGGTCCGGAAAAGAGCCGATCATGTCTTTCAAAGAGACGAAAACCTCCTCAGGAGACATTAATCCCAAGGTGTCGGGCAACAAGTAATGACTAATTCCTATGGCCTGAGTTTCATTAATCAAATCATATACATAATCTTTGCTATCGACGTATCCGCTTGACCAATCTTCTAAGTACATATTTACGGACAAGCCTGACTCTTTGGCATAAGACACTGTCTTTTTAATATCATCAACATGTCCCGCAAGGGTTTTGCCTAACTGCTCTCTGCAGTGTTTTTCACTACCCTTTGCGAGTAAGTTTAAAACGGTGCCACCGGCCTCAACAATCCAATCAACACTGCGTTGATGATCTACGAAGCCCAGAATTTCAACCTTCTCTAGCTCTCCACACTGTTTTGCCCATGCAGTAATGCCACTCACGGCCGCTTTCTCTCCCTCTGACACGCAGGCAGACGCAACTTCGATACGATTAACTTTTAAAGATTGTAACAAAGCCTGAGCAATACTAAGTTTCTCATTTGCAGAAAACGAAACCCCTTGTGTCTGCTCACCATCTCGGAGGGTTGTATCCATCAAATCTATCCGACGCTTTTGCTTCGAGTCCAAAATCATTATGTTAACTCTCTGTGACACACTTTTTAGAAATTTGTGAAAAGAAGACGTAAAATAGCAGAAACCGCAATTCTAACAAAGCTACCATTAAACAGAAACAGGCATTCAGTGAAAGAATACAAACTATAGGCGAAAGAAATCGTGGGGGTTAAACTAGCATTTTAGAAAAATAGATCATCACGTCGTAGACCCTTACCAAGGAACCAAAAATTGAAACCAATAGATCCCACAGAAAGTGAAACGGAAGCTGTCCCGCATGAGCGCGCAGGTTTGTTGCGACGTATGGCTGCCCTTCTCTATGATAGTTTTCTTATCGGCGCTATTTGGCTTATCCTAGGTTATGTAATTCAATTCATGTTTCAATTTAAATCAAATCAAGTCGTAAACGGTATAGTTGAAACAGACTCGCTTGTGAATGCTATTACCTTTTTAATGATGCTTTTGAGTAGCAGCAGTTTTTATCTTTATTTTTGGCGACGAGGCGGACAAACACTTGGCATGATGTCGTGGAAACTTAAAATCATAAGTAAGTCGGGCGATCCCATAACCATCCGACAGGGGATTATACGCTTTCTGTGTGCTTGGCCATCTTTCTTTTGTTTGGGTCTGGGATATATTTGGCTCTATTTCGATCCAGAAAACGATACAGTTCATGACAAGCTATCGAAAACCTTTATCGCTTTTGTTGCTGCCAGAACAGTTTTTTGAATTAAAAAAACAAACTACCGAGTGCGACTCAGAATAAAGAGGCCCAAACCCGAAGCAAGAAAAACAGGGAATAATGCAGCAATCAGCGGACTTAGTCCGAAGAGTATGATGGTTGGTTCCAAAACCCTTTGGAAAATTGTAAACAATAATCCGGCTGCAAGCCCAACAAAAACTCTATACCCTGTTGTCGCCTCTCTTAGTGGCCCAAACACTGAGGACACTCCGAGAAGCACAAGTGCAAGAGTCATAAACGGTTGGAATATTTTCTTCCAGAGAGCCAGATAGTAAGAACTTGACTCCAATCCCTCTCTGTCTAAAAACTGGGAAAATCTAAAAAGACCTGAAATTGACTGAGCGTCTGGATCCTGGGAGAGCACTTGCAAAAGGTTTGGCGATAAACCGGATTTCCAACTCAATCTAGAATGCTCAATTGTTTGAATTGCATTTGAATTTAACTCGGTTTCTCTCACTCCGGTTAAAATCCAGTCATCGACCTCGTTACCATAATCTGCCCGGCTTGCAGTAACATAAGACCTGAAAAACCCCTCATCATCGAGGACGTAACGCTTAATGGAGTAGAGGGTTTTCCCATCAGATGCAACACCATCGATATAAACGAACTCATTTCCTGATTTTTGCCAAAACCCTGCCCTCTCATCGCCCAAACGGCCTCGCCGTTCAGCTCTTTCATCGTGGCCAATTTTGTCGAGCGGAGGGGCCACATATTCGCCCAAAATAAACCCAATTATCATCAGTACAAACGTTGGTTTAGCAACAGACCAAAATATTCTCAATGCGCTTACACCTGAAGCTTGCATTACGACCAGTTCATTGCTGGACGCCAAAGACCCGAGTCCGAGAAGGGCGCCACCGAGGGCAGCAAACGGAACTAACTCGTAAACTCGAGAGGGAAACGTCAAAGTTATATACAGAAGTGCATTCGCAACACTATATTTATTACCCACATCTCCCAACTCATCGACTATCGCAAATACAAAATCGACAGCACCGACAACCGCAAGCACAATAAAAAAAGCAAATATCATCCTGCCAGCTATAAGACGATCAAGCTTAATCATGAGTTTTTCCCAAATGAAAACCTATAATTCACATAGGGGAAATTGAATATTCCGAGGCCGAGAAGCAGATACAGCCCGTGGACCCACCAAACACCCACCCAGGGGGATAGACTTCCCCGACTAATTGCATCTCGGCAAATTTGCAAAAGTAAGATATACGATGCGAATAACAAAATCGCCACAAATAATTTACTGTACTGTCCCTGTCGGGGGCTCACTCGACTCAAAGGAACTGCCAGCATTATCAGGATGGGAACAAGAAACACGAGGCTTAACCTCCACTGCAGCTCCGCAACAAGTCTCGAATTATTCGAACCAAGCAATTCGGACAAAGGCAGCGTCGCCTCTCCATCTATTTCTTCAACCTCCTCGGATTCAGGAAGCAGAAATATTTGTGTTTCAAAGCGACTTATACTGAAATCAGTCTGTCCTGGCTCGCCTTCAATTTGGCGAACGTTTTCGAGTTCAAGATACCGGTCCTCTCCAGAAACTATAGCTCTAGCAAAGTCCGCAAGTATAATCCTTGATCCAACCGCAGAATCTGGAACAGGCACGGCAACAAAGACATTTTGCAGCTCCCTCTGCCCCGAGGAGTTTTCTATTACTCGATCTGAGTAGGTTACTCGGCTTCCTAGATCAAACGTTTGAAATCGGCCTGCAGTTATCATATCAACTTCGGTCAATTTTCCTTGCTGAAGCAGTAAAGATTCAGTATTCCTCAATCCCCAAGGAGCCAATTGAAAACTAAGTATCGCCACTGTCGCCAGAATAATGGCCGCTATTAATTGCGTGTAAGCAAGTAGTGTCCACTCGCTCATACCGCTATTAAATATAATTGTCATTTCATTCTCTGCATAAAGGCGGCTGTATGTGACTAAGACCGATAAAAACAAAGAGAGAGGAAGAATAATCAGCAGGAAATCCGGCATGCGATACAGCACAATCCACACCAAAATATCAGACGACAACTCCCCGATCGCAGCTTGGCCCAGATACTGAATAAAACGACTGAAAAGTGCCACCATGATCAAGACGACGGTAATACCGAGCAGCAATTGGTATACTTGTTTACTTAAATATTTAAAAAAAATCACAACAAAATTCACCTCCCAGGGCAAAACCAGTCTACATGATTTTACTTTCCATGGTTACCATGAGATTTTCCAGCTCTGCGCAAATAAGGAGCAACATTAAAAGCAGACCGAGTTGGATCCACCCTGCGATAAGCAACTTGAGAGTCGTAGAGTTTTATAGTCGGATCCGTTGAGAAATTTTTCGCTTTTTTTACGACTTAACTTGCCTACACGAGGCGAAATCAATAGCATACTAAGCAATTTTTTAAAGTCTTTTAAACTTCGATATTTCACGCTACGCAGGGATTTCTATGAAATTTACGATCAAAAACACAACGCCAACAAAAATAACAACAGACTGTCTAGTTATCGTTGTCTTCAAAAATGGGAGCCTGAGTGAGGAAGCAGAAATCATTAATAACGGATGTGATAAGGCAATTACAAAGATAATTGCTAACAACGATTTTTCAGGAAAGCTTGGTGAAACCGCGTTGATTCAAAACATATCTGGTTGCAGGTCGCCTCGGGTACTTATGCTTGGTTTAGGGGCTCGAAGAGAACTTAATGCTAAGAACATCGCCAAGGCAGTACAAAAAGCGCTTCAAGCAATATTTGCCACCAAAGCGAAAAGCGCTCACTTTGCCTTTAGTGCCCTCGAAGTAAACGATCGACAATTGCCATGGTTAGCGATGCGAATTAGTCAAGAAGCTGAAGATTTGAGCTATGTGTACTCGGCAACAAAAAGTAAAAAGCCAATTTTAAAATCTTTAAAAGCAATATCAGTTTCCAGTGGAACTCGAGGCCAGAGTAAAACTTTAGAGTCTGCTTTGCAGCGAGGGAAAGCCATCGGTAACGGCATAAACCAAGCAAAAGAACTTGGAAATCTGCCTGGCAATATTTGCACACCTACCTATTTGGCGGAATATGCTCAGAGGCTCTGGAAAGAGAAAAGCAAAGTAAAGGTAAAAGTACTGTCAGAAAAGCAAATGCGCAAACTGGGCATGGGTTCATTGTTATCTGTTTCAGCTGGATCCTCTGAGGAAGCGAAATTAATCGTTATCGAATATCATGGCGGGAAAAAAGACGACAAACCGCATGCTCTCGTCGGAAAAGGTATAACCTTCGATACCGGCGGAATCAGCCTTAAGTCCGGCGGCGGCATGGATGAGATGAAATATGATATGTGCGGAGCCTCCAGCGTTATCGGTTCAATGAGCGCAATAATCACGACGAACCTCAATCTCAATGTCGTTGCTTTAATCGCTGCGGCTGAAAATATGCCAAGTGGAAAAGCCACAAAGCCCGGTGATATTGTGACAAGTATGTCAGGCCAAACTATTGAGGTGCTGAACACAGATGCTGAGGGTAGATTAGTTTTATGCGATGCACTCACCTACGTAAAAAGATATAAACCAAAAAGTGTCATCGACATAGCAACGCTGACGGGTGCCGCAGTAGCAACTTTTGGTTCAACCGTAAGCGCTCTGCTCAGCAATGACGAAAACCTAGCTTCAGAGATAATTGACTCCGGTCAGAGAAGTCTTGACCCCGTTTGGCAGCTACCACTTCTCGATGAGTATCAGTCGATGATTTCGAGTAATTTCGCTGATATTGCAAATATTGGTGGCCCCAAAGCAGGAACAATTACAGCTGCCTGTTTCCTCTCGAGATTCACCGAAAATTTAAAATGGGCCCACCTTGATATCGCTGGTAGTGCTTGGAAGTCCGGTGCCGAAAAAGGAGCAACGGGCAGACCTGTTGCTTTATTAACCGAGTATCTTTGCAATTTAGCCGCCAAGTGATGGATGCTACGGAAGTGAATTCGACCAGCCAAGTCACATTTTATAAGATACAAGGCGAGACACTCACCGACAAACTGAATTTTTCGTGCCGGCTCGCCGAGAGAGGTGTCTCACTCGGATGTAGTGTCTTTATCCTAGCTGAATCACATGAGCAACTAGTTGAACTAGATGAGAAGCTGTGGACTTTTTCAGCGACCAGTTTTATTCCACATGGTTTTCAGAGTGCCAAAACTCGCGAGGACCTGGTAACAGTAGGAAATGAACTTCCATCTTCCGACCACAACGATGTCCTAATCAATCTGAGAAATATTTCCTTTGCGAATCCAAATCAATTCAGTCGGATAACTGAGATCATTATTCAAGATGAATCGCATATCACCCTCGCTCGGAAACGCTACCGAAGCTATCAAGAGGCAGGACTAAAGCCCATGATGGTGTCGATTTAAAACTCAAATCATACCTTAATTAAAAGAAAAGCAAGGGTTTGCACACATCAACACAAACCATAAGGTATAATGGTGGTTAATTAAAAACCTAAGACTTATAAAATGGAAAAAACCTATCAGCCCCAAGAATTAGAACAAGCTTGGTACAAAACTTGGGAAGATCGCGGCTATTTTGCGCCAAGCGGAAATGGGCAACCTTACTGCATTGTAATCCCACCACCCAATGTGACGGGGCGGTTACATATGGGGCATGGTTTTCAGCATGCCATTATGGATGCTCTGACACGATATCATCGTATGGATGGACATCAAGCATTATGGCAAGTTGGGACCGATCATGCAGGCATAGCTACGCAAATGGTGGTCGAGCGGCAACTGAACTCAGAGGGCAAGTCAAGGACGGATATCGGCCGAGAGGCCTTTATCAAGAAGGTTTGGAACTGGAAAGATGAATCTGGAAACATCATCACTCAGCAATTAAGGCGACTCGGGTCTTCACTAGATTGGACTCGAGAGCGATTTACGATGGACGAAGGGCTTTCCTCTGTTGTACAAAAAGTATTTATCGATCTATACAACGAAGGGTTAATTTACAGGGGTAATCGACTTGTAAACTGGGATCCCAAGTTACTCACCGCTATATCGGACCTTGAGGTCATATCAGAGGAAGAAGAAGGTTCGCTTTGGTATTTCCGTTATCCCATTGCTGACAGCAGCGAAAATCTGGTGATCGCCACGACCCGTCCGGAGACTCTTCTCGGTGATGCAGCAGTTGCAATCCATCCCGAGGATCAGCGTTATAAACATTTAATTGGCCAGCAAGTAAACTTGCCTCTTTGTAACCGTAAGATTCCAATCATCGCTGACACTTATGTTGACCCTTCGTTTGGTACTGGTTGTGTAAAGATTACTCCGGCACATGACTTTAACGATTATGAAGTGGGTCTTCGGCACAATCTTGAGCCTATTAACATCATGACAGATAGCGCGGCAATTAATAGTGAGGCACCGTCACAGTATGTCGGCCTCGACCGTTTTTTAGCTAGAAAAAAGATCGTCGAAGAAATGAGCAGTCTTGGCCTTCTCGAAAAAATTGAACCTCACCGATTGAAGGTTCCGCGTGGCGACCGGAGCGGAGCAGTGGTCGAGCCGTATCTCACCCATCAATGGTACGTTTCGGTTGAATCACTCGCCGGGCCAGCAATCGCTGCTGTTGAATCTGGCGAAATTGAGTTCGTACCCAAAAATTGGGAGAACACCTATTTTTCTTGGATGCGTGATCTTAAAGACTGGTGCATTAGCCGGCAACTATGGTGGGGACATCGAATTCCAGCCTGGTATGACGATGAGGGAAAAGTGTACGTGGGAGACAGTGAGGAAGCCATTCGTTCCGCACATAAGATCAGTGAAAAAATATCTCTCCACCAAGACGAGGACGTCCTCGATACGTGGTTCTCATCTGCACTTTGGACATTCTCGACTTTAGGGTGGCCGAATGAAACATCGTTCTTCGATCGCTTTCACCCCACAAACGTTTTAGTCACAGGCTTTGACATTATTTTTTTCTGGGTCGCTCGAATGATAATGATGACTCTAAAATTTACAGGTCAAGTTCCGTTCAAAAAGGTCTATGTAACAGGGCTCGTACGCGATGAAAGCGGCCAAAAAATGTCAAAATCAAAAGGTAATATTCTTGATCCGATCGACCTAATAGATGGCATTGGTTTAGAACAACTAGTTACTAAGCGCACAGCAGATATGATGCAGCCGAAATTAATTGAACAAATAGAAAAAAACACACGTGAAGCATTTCCCGATGGTATCGAGGCATATGGAACAGACGCACTACGATTTACGTTTTATTCTCTTGCTTCCACAGGCAGAGATATAAAGTTTGATTTAGGCCGAATTGAAGGACATAGAAATTTCTGTAATAAGATTTGGAATGCCGCACGATATGTTGAAATGAACACGGATGGAAAAGTCATTGGCTCGGCGGTAGATCATATCGGGCACATGTCGATCGCAGATCATTGGATTGTCAGCTCGTTCGAAAAAACATTAACCGCAGTGCGTCATTCTCTCGAAAATTATCGCTTTGATAGCGCCGCTCAAGACCTACAGGAGTTTATTTGGAACGAATACTGTGACTGGTATGTCGAGCTCTCTAAACCTGTGTTATGGGACGAGGAAAAAAACAAAGCCGAGGCTGCGGCAGCGCGATACGTGTTACTAACGACGTTTGAAAAAATATTGCGCCTCCTGCACCCATTTATGCCCTTCATTACCGAGGAGCTCTGGCAACGCAGCGCTGCGCAACTAAACATTCGAGGCGAAAGTATAATGATGCAGCCATACCCCTGCATTTCTCCAGAAAACTTGAATCCCCAAGCCGAAGCTGAAATTGAGTGGATTAAAGGAGTAGTAGTTGGAATACGTAATATTCGCGGTGAAATGGATATTTCCCCAGCCAAGAAAATCACTGTTTTTCTGCGTAGTAACCATGATGTTGATAAGACCGCCCTCTCGCAGCACCGGCGGCTTCTGAAAAAGTTAGCGAAATTGGAGGAGATTAACTGGCTTCCGGAATCGGAAGAGGCGCCCGTGAGCGCGGTGCAACTTTATGGAAATTTAGAAATACTCGTACCCATGGATGGTCTAATCGATATCGAGGCAGAAAGATCGCGGCTTGATAAAGAGATTACCAAGCTTGAAAGTAGTGCAAAAGCTCTCGAGGGCAGGCTAAATAACCCTCAATTCGTCTCAAATGCACCCGAAAAGATCGTTGAAAAAGAAAAAAATAGACTCCGAGAAATAAATTCTGCTGCTGCGATGTTAATGCAAAAGAAAAATGAACTCGATTCAATGTAAGACTTTGCTCATGGGCTCTCTAAGGTAATTCGGAGCGAAGCTCTTTCGGGAGGCTAAAGAAAATGTTTTCTTCAACCCCACTCAGCTCAATTGGATCTCTCCCACTTAGGCTTTTTAATTCTTTGATTACTTTTTTGACTAAAATCTCTGGCGCAGATGCCCCTGCCGTTACACCAAACTGACTCTTACCAACCAACCATTGCGGATCAATATCCTCCACGCTATCAATTAAGTGAGAAACACAACCGAGACGCTCTGCGAGCTCCTTCAAACGGTTGGAATTAGAGCTGTTTGGAGAGCCAACAACTAATAATAAATCACACTCTAGGGCAAGTTGCTTTACCGCATCTTGTCTATTTTGAGTGGCATAACATATATCTTTTTTCCGAGGGCCTTGAATATCAGGAAACTTGTCCCTTAGTGCGTCGATCACCTTCGCTGTGTCATCCATCGATAAGGTGGTTTGCGTGACAAAAGACAAGCTTTTTGGGTTTTGCACAACCAATGCTTGCACATCTGCAACTGACTCAACCAAATAAATTTTTCCACCATATGCTCCAACGTACTGACCCATAGTTCCTTCCACTTCAGGGTGATTCGCGTGCCCGATAAGAACGCACTCTCGACCCGCTTGACTGAACTTTGCGACCTCCAAGTGCACCTTTGTAACGAGCGGACAAGTAGCATCGAACACTTTAAACTTTCGTAGCTCAGCTTCTTTACGCACTGCCTGCGAAACCCCGTGTGCGCTGAATATCAGTATAGACTCTCGACCGCTCGGACCGGTACTTGGAACATCATCCAAATTCTCGACAAAAATTGCTCCGCGCTGCCGCAAATCATCAACAACAAACTTATTGTGAACCACCTCATGTCGAACGTAGACCGGCGCACCAAATATATCAATCGCACTTTTAACGATATCAATCGCCCGATCTACACCTGCGCAAAAACCTCGTGGGTTAGCAAGCCTGATAGTTGCGTTCAATATTGGCTCTTTTCTCTCAATCACAGCTTTTTTCTCAACCCTTTAACCCTGGACTCGGATCGCATTAACATTTGGGGGAATAACCGATAAAACTTTTGCTGAAAAAATTATTACCTTTCCGGCGAGCGGATGATTAAAATCGACGACGACGGAACTTTCAGTGATCTTAGTGACCACACCGGGCAATTCCCCTCCACCCGGATCTTTGAATGAAACAATGCTTCCAACCTCTGTAACGATTGCTGGGTCAGAAAATATGTCTTTAAATCTTCTCCCTGAAAACCGGTGCACGTTGCGCGGATTCGATTCACCGAACGCCTTCTCTGCTTGCAAGGATAAGGTTAATTCACTGCCGGCCTCACAACCTAATAAAACCTCTTCGAACCCAGGCAGCATATTTCCATCGCCAAGAGTGAAGGTAGCCGGTTTGTCCGCAAAATTAGAATCAATCAGGTCCCCAGACTCTAGCGCGAGAGAAAAATGTAGCGTTACTCTCGAGTTCGGCTCAATTTTTGGTGCATTCATCGCTCGATTCACAAAATTGTCCATCTAAGATAACTGTTGATTTCGAACGTCAAGCGAAGCGCCGAAGTTCACCCTCGCCATGAATATTCGAAATACAACGTTCACAAAGATTCGGGTAGTCGAGGTTCAATCCAACATCGGCACGGTGATGCCAGCAACGTTCGCATTTCGATTCTTTTGAGGGACTTACCATTAAGCGAAGCCCATCAACATCAGTCTCAGACAATGCTTTCCCACAACCAATATGAATTGTCGCCTTGGAAACGATTAAAACAAAGCGCAATTCGTCACCTAAGCGCTGCAGTTTTTCCGCTAATTCCGCGCTACAATACAAATCAACCTCTGCTCCAAGATTGGCCTTTATCGCCTTCGTAACCCTCTTTTGCTCTAACTCTTTATTCACGACTGCCCGAATGTCAATTATTTTGCGCCAGAATGCATCATTAAAAGAATCAGAATCAGTCTCTACCTCACATTTGCTATCGCCGAAATTAGTTAAGAAAACGGACTCCGGTCTTTCACCCGGAATATATTGCCAAATTTCATCAGCGGTAAAACTAAGAATCGGCGCAATCATGCGGCTAAGCATTTCCGTCATAGCCAATAATACAGTCTGCGTCGAACGTCGCGCTAAGCTATTGCTCTTACATGTATATTGCCTGTCCTTGATTACATCAAGATAAAAACCACCGAGTTCTGACACACAAAAGTTATGTACTCGTTGATAAATGTTATGAAAATTATAGGAACTGTAATGATCACAAACTTCTTTTTCAAGCTCACTGCACTGTCGGAGAATCCAAGAATCCAAGGGCAGCATTTTTGACCCTTCAACACTATCCTTTTGCGGATCAAATCCATTCAAGTTAGAGAGCATAAAACGTGACGTATTACGAATTCGTCTGTAAGAATCTGCAATCCTTTTGAAGATTTCATCCGAGACCGTCATTTCTCCGCGATAATCTGTCGCCGCTACCCAAAGACGAAGTATATCAGCTCCCTGTTCCTTAAAAATCTTCTGTGGCGCTACAGTATTTCCGAGCGACTTCGACATTTTTTTTCCTTCAGCGTCAACAAAAAAACCATGGGTCAATACTTGTTTATAAGGAGCTGTCCCATTCATCGCTACCGCAGTCTTAAGTGATGATTGAAACCAACCACGATGCTGATCCGAACCTTCCAAATAGAGGTCCGCAGGATATTTCAAATTATCTCTTTTTGATAAAACCGAATAATGGCTCACTCCCGAATCAAACCAAACGTCGAGCGTATCAGTAACTTTCTCGTAAAGAACCGAATCGTCACCAATTAGCTCACTAGAATCAATGTCAAACCATGCTTCAATTCCAGACCGTTCTATACGTTTTGCAATCTCTTCAATAAGAGTAGCTGTCTTAGGATGCAGGTCGCCACTTTTTTTATGGACAAATAAAGTAATCGGCACTCCCCAACTACGTTGCCTTGATACGCACCAGTCGGGACTACCTTTAAGCATTAGCTCTAATCGTGCTTTGCCCCAGTCCGGTATCCAAGAAACATTATTTGCTGCGATTAAACTGTCATCTAAAAGATTTTCCTGTTGCATACTGATAAACCACTGAGGGGTAGCGCGATATATCAGTGGCGTTTTTGTACGCCAACAATGTGCGTAGCTATGATTTATCTTTTCTTCTTTAAGCAGAAGGTTGTCTGTCTTTAACCTATCGATCACAACAGGGTCAACCTTATAAACATGCATCCCACCAAGTTCTCCAGCTGCTTCAGAAAAAATCCCCCCGCTATCGATCAGATTTAGGGTATCAATTCCATATTCTTTCGCGACGTTAAAGTCGTCGACACCATGATCAGGTGCCGTATGAACGCAACCTGTTCCAGCTTCAGTCGTAACGTGTTCCCCTAGAATCAAAGGGACCGGAGCACGTGTAATCGGCGAGAACAATTGCTCACCCTCAAGTTCTGCACCCAAGCACTCTCCCACAACTCTAAAAGAATCACAGTCATACCGAGACATAACCTGATCGATCATGTCTTTTGCTATGACGATATATTCCTCGACAGATTCGATCTGGACCTCTAAAAGAGCATAGTGAAGGTCTTTATTGAGGCAAACGGCTTGATTCGAAGGCAGTGTCCACGGCGTCGTTGTCCAAATAACAACACTTACGCCTTTATCCGTAGCACTCTCATCCGAAACCAGAAATTTATTTAAAAACGACCCCGATTCAATCGGCTTGAAACGAACATCTATCGCGTAAGACTCCTTCTCTTGGTATTCAACCTCAGCCTCGGCCAACGCCGAGCCACCAACCACACTCCAATAAACTGGTTTGTATCCCTTCACAAGATGACCACGATTGACAATCACACCTAATGAACGAACTATATTTGCCTCTGTCTTGAAATCCATTGTTAAGTAAGGGTTATCCCAATCGGCGAACACCCCCAACCGGACAAAATCAGCTTTTTGTTTTTCAACTTGAGTCGTCGCATATTTCCGACACTCTTCTCTAAAAGACGCATGCGATATTTTCTGCCCCGCCTTGCCTTTTTTCTTCTCTACGTTGTGCTCAATCGGCAACCCATGGCAATCCCATCCCGGTACAAAAGGGCTGTTAAAACCACTCATAGATTTCGATTTAACTACAAAGTCTTTCAACGACTTATTAATCGCATGCCCAAGATGCAAATCTCCATTCGCATACGGAGGACCGTCATGCAAGATAAAATCTGGCTTACCAAAGTTTTTTTTAAGAATTTTGGAATAAATGTCAATTTCGGACCAGCGAGCGAGCACCTTTGGTTCCTGATTGGAAAGATTTGCCTTCATGGGAAACTCAGTGAACGGAAGATTCAATGTGTTTTTAAGGCTATTTTTTTCGTCTTTTTTCATATCTGTCATTGTCAGCACTTCTTTACAAAATCAAAAACCAAAATTAAATTTCATAAGCATTTAATAAATGTTAATTTCAACTGCACTTTTGGCGGCATGGTCATTACTGAAAAACAAGCGCGTCTTTTCAACGTCACTATTTATCTGCAGCTTCAACGCCTCTAATCCATCAAACTTTTGCTCATCTCTTACCTTTTGCAAAAAGGTAATTTCTATCTCTTCGCCGTATATTTGCCGATCAAAATTTAAAATATGGGCTTCCAGTAACGCCTGCGAATCCGAATCTATTGTCGGACGATGGCCAATATTGACGACCGAGGAGTGGACAGCTTCCTTAATCCTAACTTCGGCCGCAAAAACACCTTTTAACGGTAAGTTTTGACGTCGCGGGTCTACGTTACAAGTCGGGAAGCCCAGTTGTGCTCCAAGCTTTTTGCCATGCAAAACCGCGCCTTTCATCGAAAACTTCCGCCCCAGCAACTTTTCAGCTTTTTCGAAATCGCTTCCCGCTATAACTTCCCTCACATACGTGCTACTGACACGCCTCCCATCATGCTCATACGTCTTAGCCTCGGAAACCTCAAAATGATAACGCGAACCATACTCCTTCAATAAGTTAAAATCCCCCTCTCTTCGGTGTCCGAATCTAAAGTCTTTTCCAACAATAAAATCATGTATTCCTAACCCACCTACTAAAATATTGGTAATGTAATTTTCCGGTCGCAATTGACTTAACTCATGATCAAAGCGCATTTTGTAAACGTATCCGATACCCAGAGTCTCCAATAGGCTTATTTTTTCCTCAAATGTGCTCAGTCTGGCGGGGCTCTCAATCAGCCTATCGGCAAAAAACTCTTCAGGATGTGGCTCTATAAGAATTACAACAGCTGGAAGCTTAAAACGAGTAGCTTTTTCTTTGAGCTGTTGCAGAATTACCTGATGACCGAGGTGCACTCCATCAAACTTACCAATAGTCGCGACACAACCGCGTTCCAGCGCAGAGAAGGTTTCAGTTTCTTCGAAGATAACCATAAAAATTGTTGATTCCAACGCTTATCAAAAACTGCGTTATCGAATGCTTAAGAGACCTCTTATCATACACGGTTTCAATGCCAACTGCTCCCTTAGTTCGGTCATGATATTATTAACGAGAGCTGCGCCAACGACGCAGGCCAGAAGAAAAAAGAACGCGAGACAAAGCAAACAAAGCAATCATCATCACCCCCAATCCAACAAAAGAATTGACGACCGATATGGTTTCCGGTCGAAACGCGACCAAAACAATGTTGACTCCGCACGCAAGACCACTAACAAATGAAATTAAACCGAAAAGCCATTGGCACAAACCTATAATTTTCGTCACGAAAAATCCTAAAAATATCGAAGAACGTGAAAAGAAGAAATCAAACTTAAAGACACTTACTTATAATTATATGCTTTTGTTGCCAAGCCGAAAAGACGTTGATGCTGCAAGCAAACCTTTCTAAACTATTCGGCAAATGCGAAATACGCTCCCTTTTTAGCAGAAGCACTGCTATTATCTCAACCAATTTCATCGAAATCTCCAACGTCTATTTCTATCAGGACACAAATTCAGAGTACGAGATGGCGGCAAAGCTCCTAGTAACACTAACCGTAGTCTTTGCCGCATATTTAATAATCAAGCGGCAGCAAACTACTGATTTAAAGAGACTTCAAGCAAAAAACGACGCCACGAGAACAAATACAGACGAGCGACAGAACAATGAACTAACGACAGATATTCGGATTGGAGCTTACCTGTTCTTGATAATGATGATGACCGTAAGTGCCAGCATGGCTTATTTTTCATGGAAAAACGATCATGAAAAAGTTCTGGTAACGCTTTACCGGCAGAATAATGCCAACGTAGCAGACGAAAAAATTGTTTTTCATGTATACAGGCAAGACCTGTTAGAGAGAAGTTTCACCACAGTAGATGGGATTAAAGTAGTAGTTGCCAGTGACGAGCGAATGGAGATACGCGACCTCTAACTTCAAAAAGGCTTTCTATTTGTATTCAAGTTTCTTCAATTCATCTATCTCAAAATAATGTCCGATTTGATTGATTTCTTTTTGGGTAAGCGTTCCCACCATATTACCTAACAACACTTTGTCGCCCTCCAACGCAATCACAACAACACCCACAACAGACAACTCTTGGTTAAATTTCAAATATATTGCAGAAAATTGCTTGTCCAGTCGACGCATCAAAACAGGGTTCCAACCTTTCACGACAAGATCTCGGTCAACCTCTATCAACGCATCATCAATTACAAGATAATTGCCGTACTCGAATTCATGCTTAACGATACTCACATGATCTAGTTTTTGAAGAAAAGCCCTCTCTTCCTCCGAATTAACAAGCTTGGCTAGTGCATTCAGGCCCAACTTATTCAAACTAAGCTTGCGCTCGGGCTCGCTAGCTAATACGTGATCCAAAATATTTAAGTCGAAAAATCCCGTCTTTCCCTCCACACTCCCAATACCAAACACGAAACTTGGTGAGAGAAATATTAGTAATGCTAGAGTGAAATCAATAAAGATTCCCATTTCAACTCTTTTTTTGTAACAATTAGCGATCATTAATAAGCAAACCATCCAATTTCACATTCCGTCAATTTTCAAACAAGAACGCCCAGGCAATAATGAACGATCGTAATTTGATTCTTTTCCCAATTCTAGCCTTGCTAACTACGGGTCTTTCTCTCTGGGCCCGGGAATTAATCGCAACCGCACAAGGAGCTATCATTCCCTGCCTATCTATTATAATGTTTATGATGGGTTTGACGCTAAAAAAAAGCGATATTATCCGACTTTTGGTTGAGCCAAGACCCGTAATTGTTGGCGTGGCACTGCAGTTCTTATTGATGCCCCTAATAGCCTTAGAGCTCTCAAGCCTTTTGCGACTATCCCCACAACTCACCGCCGGAATGATCCTTGTCGGAAGTTGTGCCGGAGGCACGGCGTCCAACGTAATGTGTTATCTCGCACGGGGGGATGTAGCACTTTCAGTTTGTATGACGATAACATCGACTACACTCGGTGTTCTCATCACCCCAGCACTAATCGGATTCTATCTATCCGACACAGTTGAAGTTGATCGCATTTCTATGCTCATAAGCATGATTCAACTTGTAATGTTTCCAGTGGTTGCAGGATCATTGATAGGCACGCTGGCTGGCGAAAAACAAAAAATTATTGAAAAACACCTTGCACCATTGTCGATGGTTTTAATTCTAATTATCATCAGTATCGTAGTCGCAATTAACGCAGGAATGCTCTTGCAAGTGGGCCTTTTAACAGTCATTGCCGTCATTCTTCACAACATATTGGGAATCGGAATCGGTTTTGCCGTTAGTCGACTTTTCGGCTTTAATTTACGCCAAAGTCAGACAATTGCGATAGAAGTAGGAATGCAAAACTCAGGGCTCGGTGTTGCTCTTGCCATACAGCATTTTTCAGCTTCTGCCGCCTTACCTGGCGCTATGTTTAGTATTTGGCACAATCTATCAGGATCTTTTTTCGCTAGTCGTTGGGCGCGAAAAAGAGACACAATTGAGGAGGCAATAAAAGATGCTCTCTGAAAAGGCGATTTTTACTCCTTACGCGAGTTGATTGCTGGAGCCGAACATCTCGTGGTAAAGTTGGGGCTTGTGCAACGCTGCACAAAAAGTAAAAAACAGTTTCGGAATTAGCTCGAATCAGAGCTGCAAGGTTGACTCACAATAAAAGTAACACCTCGCTCCTAGTTTGAGCTGAGCACACAAATCGAGGGAGAGACTCCGTGAAACTCATAACAGCAATTATCAAGCCTTTTAAAACTGATGATGTTAGAGAAGCATTGACCGAGATCGGTATCACCGGCATGACTCTAACTGAAGTTAAAGGCTTTGGGCGACAAAAGGGACACACTGAGCTTTATCGAGGTGCGGAGTACGTTATCGATTTTTTACCAAAAGCGAAGATTGAGGTTGCCGTTGAGGATGCTAAAACCGATCAAGTCGTTGATGCTATTTGTAAAGCAGCAAACACTGGACAGATCGGAGACGGAAAAATTTTTATCAGTAACCTCGACCGGACCATACGCATTCGTACCGGTGAAACAGACAATGAGGCATTATAGAAATGAGCACAGATCAAAAACTTTCGTTTTATCGAATTTGCGCAACAAGAATATGTTCTTTAATAACACTTCTGGGGCTCCCGAATCTTGCGTCTGCGCAAGAACTTAACAGTGCTAACACCGCTTGGATTTTAACCTCCACCGCTCTTGTCTTATTTATGACTTTACCTGGCTTATCTCTTTTTTATGCCGGTCTCGTAAGAACCAAGAATGTTTTGTCCGTTTTGATGCAGTGTTTTGCTGTTGCTGTGGTTATTTCGATCCTTTGGTTGCTTGTTGGTTATAGCATAGCCTTTGGCCCTTCAGACTCTTTATATTGGGGCGGCTTAAGTAAATCACTTTTTATTGGAATTAACGTCGACTCAATGTCCGGCGATATCCCAGAGACCGTTTTTGCTTCATTTCAAATGACATTTGCGATAATTACTCCTGCATTAATGGTCGGAGCCTTCGTAGAACGAATCAAATTCTCATCAATGCTCCTTTTCACCACCCTTTGGACCTTAGTCGTTTACTTCCCTGTTGCTAATTGGGTTTGGGGCGGTGGATGGTTAGCTGAAATGGGATTAATTGACTTGGCGGGTGGCCCCGTAGTCCATATTACCGCCGGAGTCGGAGCGCTAATAACAGCCGT
>PAEL01000015.1 GCA_002700775.1 Gammaproteobacteria bacterium
CCTTTTCCGGCGGCATCAGGATTTTCAGCAAGCTCGCGGCTATTTGCCGCACGCGCATCGACAATCCATATATTTCCCTCAGAATCAACATCCATCCCGTGTGGCCAAATAATTAGATCAGCGCCAAAGCTCTGGACCACGTTACCCTGCGGGTCCAGCTTAACAATGGGGTCGACGTGCGACGTAGCACAAGAATTATTCCCACAGCGATCTCCGGCCCAAATGTGTATTCCATCAATATCGACATTAACGGCGCTTACCGAGCCCCACGTACGATTGTCTGGCAGCGTCCCAAAATCACGCTGTGTTTCATAGGGATTCGGTAAATTATTAATTGGAGATTGGGCTGCGTGTTCTGGCGGTTGGACCGCTCCACGCTGAGCAACCACCCCTGCAGACAGCATGCATGCAAACACTCCCATTAACTTTGCTATTGTGCTGGCACTTGTTTTAGTAACTCTCATCGTTATACGCCTCTTTGTAATTAACCTGTTTTTTTACTTTTTACTCAACGACTTTACCAATGTTCAGCGAAAAACCAAAGCTCTCGGTAACAAAATCACACAAAGAAACATTAATGTACGTAAATAGGTTGGATAACCTCAATTACGAGCCGAATGCGCAGTAAATAAAATCAGAAACTAATAATAGACGCAGGGCACACTCTTGGTTATTCTTCGCCTGCAAATTTAGGTCGTTAAAGGAATTATTATTCCTCAACTGGGAACTAAGGATGTGCGATCGGTGTCAGCGTACAACACTAATAAAACGATAATTGCATTAATATTTTTAACATGTCTCACGATGGGCGCATTGCTGCTTTTTATTCTAAATGCAGAAATCGTTGTCAATGGAGGCGGGATTAAGCATGAAACCTTTTCCGGCATGAGCATCGGGGGAGATGGGCTTGAAAGGCTCAGTTATACAGGCATACCGAGCTACGTTTTTGGAGCCTTGCTAATATTTCTGATAGTTGTCTTCTGTGTGTTGGGCATACCGCCCCAAAAGCGCGACTTTCAACTTTATATGTTTGTGCTCTGCACTCTTATCTTAAGTCTTTTCGTTTGGTATCAAATGATTAGCTCTCACCTTGAGTATCTCGAGACTGGTGTGACGGGTTACTTCTTGGGTTTCCCTACGGCCTCAGCTTGGCAAATGTATGGAATTTGGCTGAGCTCTGTCCCCTTGATCTCTCTTTACAGCATAGGTTTTCGACGATATGTGTTTAGTGATTCTGACGAGAAAGAGTTTAATGCCCTTCTCGAAAAGAGTCGTTCTAATGAGAAATAAAGTGGATCACAGAACCTCTGCGGACAAGAAGCTTGTTGATACTCAGCTAAATTATTAATCAAAGAGAACGCAAGAAAATGGAAGCGTATAGGCAAGAGATAATTACAGGTGCAGTTGTTTTCTATATGCTGTTTTGCGTACTGACTGGACTCTGGGCAATGCGCCGAACGACCAACTCTGGTGATTTTTTTATGGCTGGCCGCGGTCTTGGGCCTATTGTTCTGTCACTTGCTCTTTTCTCCTCAACACTCAGTGGCTTTGGCTTTGTTGGAGGTCCAGGCCTTGTCTACTCCATAGGCGTGAGCTCATTTTGGATGGTAGTAATTTCATCCGCCGGTTACGCGGTTGGGTTTTTCATGGTCGCTAAAAGGATTCGATTAATTGCCGAACTACGGGACTGTATATCACTGCCAGATATCGCAGCGGTAAGATACCGGAGTGAGACAGTCCGATTGCTAATGGCGATGACTATTGTGCTGGGAGTAATGGGTTATTTAGCTACTCAGATCCTTGCAATGGCATTGGTAATGCAAGCGATCCTATCTGGCACTGACACCTTTGCCAACATCGGACTGGTCTCATGCGTTATTATATCCTCAACCGTCCTGATTTTTTACTGTGTGACTGGCGGAATGATCGCGTCAGTATATACAGATGTTATTCAAGGCGGCATGATGATGGTTGCAGGCGTCCTAATACTTCTTACTGCAATGAAGGTCTTCCCCGGTGGAATAACTGAAGCAACCTCCGTAATTCTTGCTGACGATACGGAAACAATGATGCCATTTGGCGCCGCCGGTATTATGGCTTCCCTCGGCTGGTTTTTTGTCTTTGGGCTCGGGCTGGCGGGCCAGCCTCACTTGGTAACAAAAATGATGATGAACAAAAAAGTTACTGACAATCGCCACATCCTACCAATGTCAGTTTTCGGTTATGTTATGGCTGCGCTGCTTTGGATTTCTATTGGTGTAGTCATGCGCGCGTCAGTAATTGATGGTTTAATACCCCCTCTTTCAGTTCCAGATGATGCCGTCTCAATTTTTTTAACCATATTCAGTAATCCACTTTTGGCCGGCGTGGTTTTTGCCGGACTTTTTGCAGCAATTATGTCCACCTCTGATGCTTTTCTTAATGTGGGCACGGCAGCGGTAATACATGATATCCCCAAAGCAATAAGGGGGACGAGTATCACCAATGAGCTGTTCTGGGCACGCATCGTCACAATTATCCTTGCTGTTATCGCTGCGTCTTTTGCTCTTTACTCCTACTATGCCGATGCTACCCTCGTCGCATTACTGGGAGCTTTTGGGTGGGCAACTTTCTCAGCTTCAATTTTCCCGGTAATAGCGATAGGGCTTAACTGGAAGGGCGCAACCGTTGCAGGTGCAATTGTTGCGATCGTCTCAGCCTTAACAATTAATTTTTCAGTTCAACTAGCCGGAATAACCCCACCCTATGGTATAAGCGGCGGCCTGCTTTCATTTGTTACTTCGTTAGTGCTATTTATAGGCGTTTCTCTTGTCACACCCCCCCCAGAACTCGATGATGACCTCAATCGTTGCCTAGAGCTTTGAAATAAGTAAAGGACAATGATAAAGACAAGCCTGTGAAAATGGCGTAAAATTCGCGATCTTAAAGACTGTCGCGTGCCACCACGTAAGTTTCGTCAATTTTCTGGTTCGCAAACATTGCGTAAAGAAGTATGGTCTGTTCTAAGTAACTGACGCATGCTCAGCTTTAACGATCGCGCTCTGAAACGACTGCAACGAAACTAAAAAGGTAGCGCAACTGATGTCTGCAACAAAAGCTGACAAGTTTTCCCAACTTAATCTCTCAAAACCCCTGATCGAATCAATCCGCGAAATCGGTTATGAAGACCCATCACCTATTCAAGCCGAGACAATTCCGTTACTTCTCGAGGGAAAAGACGTTTTGGGTCAAGCCCAAACCGGTACCGGAAAAACGGCAGCATTCGCCCTTCCAATATTATCAAATTTAGATTTTTCGCAGCGTAACCCTCAAGCTCTGGTATTGACGCCCACTCGCGAACTTGCAATTCAGGTTGCGGAAGCGTTTCAGAAATATGCGTCAAGGATTCAATCATTCCATGTTCTCCCTATTTACGGGGGGCAAGATTATGGCGGACAAATTCGCGCGCTTAAGCGAGGAGTCCACGTGGTCGTTGGTACACCAGGTCGTGTAATGGACCACATGCGCAAGAAGACCCTCAAGCTAGGGGAGCTTAAAACTCTGGTCCTTGACGAAGCTGATGAAATGCTTCGTATGGGGTTCATCGACGATGTGGAGTGGGTGCTCGAACAAATACCCAAGCCGAGGCAAATTGCATTATTTTCAGCGACAATGCCCAATCAAATTCGTAGAATTGCGACCAATCATCTCTCTGATCCAGCACAAGTAACTATAAAAGTTAAAACTGCAACGGCAAATTTAATTCGTCAACGCTTTTGGCCCGTCAGCGGCTTACATAAACTCGACGCTTTAACCCGAATTCTTGAAGCCGAGACTTTCGATGGAATGATTATTTTTGTGCGTACTCGTATCGTTACTGTCGAACTTGCACAAAAGCTGACCGCAAGGGGATTTGCAGCTACTGCTTTGAACGGAGATATTGCTCAAAATCAGCGAGAAAGGACCATTGAACAATTAAAAAAGGGTCAACTCGACATAATTGTCGCTACAGACGTTGCGGCAAGAGGTCTTGATGTAGACCGCATTAGTCACGTTATAAACTACGATATCCCTCATGACACAGAAGCTTATATCCATCGCATCGGCCGCACAGGACGAGCAGGGCGCCACGGCGACGCAATCCTTTTTGTGGCGCCAAGAGAGCGAAGAATGTTGGCAGCAATAGAAAGAGCAACACAGAAGAAGATTGACATAATGGAGTTGCCCTCAACAAAAATCATAAACACAAAACGAATCGAAACTTTCAAAGAAAACATATCGAGAACACTCACGGAGAACGATTTAAGTCTCTTTTTAACTTTAATAGAACAGTATCAAAAAGAAAACGACACGCCCCCATTAAAAATAGCAGCAGCGCTCGCGAAACTTCTTCAAGGGGATACTCCTCTACTTTTAGAACACAAACCTATAAAGAAAGGGTGGCCGTCTGCCGGCAAAGAGAAGACAAATCGATTTTCCGAACGTGGCGAAACCAGCGGGCGTCAGCGCAAGGAACAAAAACCCATGAAGGGAACGCAACGCTATCGAATAGCGGTCGGTCACATTCATCAGGTTATGCCGGGGAATATCGTCGGCGCGATTGCTAACGAGACCGGCATCGATGCCAAAGATATTGGCCGGATCAATATCTTTGATGATTACAGCACTGTCGACCTGCCTGAAAAAATGCCAGATGAGATTTTTTCTGATTTGCAAAAAACATGGGTAGCAGGTCAAACACTTAAGATCACAAGGTTGAAGGAAACGGAAGAGCAGGCAAGGGAAAGTAAACATGGCGAGAAATCTCAAAGAAAGAGGACCTCTCCCAAGGGTGGAAATAAAAACCCACCAACAAAAAAGAAACCGAATAAAAAAGCAAAATTGCGAGCGGCACAGAAGCAGGCGAGCGAGGCGAAAGACAAAGCAACAAAACGAAAGAAACCAAAAGGCAAATCGAATGCCAAATCCTCTCTTTAATCTACGAAACTTCTGGCGTTAAACCCTTAGGAATACGCGACATTACTCGCCATACAATTCCTGATCAAGCAGAATTGACGATAAAATCTGAATGGCCTCAAAAAGATTCGAAAGACTCAATGCCAAGAACTCTGTCATACCGAGATTCACTGATTTCATCTTTAGTAATTTCACCGGCCAACAATCCTCTAACATCAGCCTCGACAAAATCAATCACCGCGCGACTAAATTCGGTACCTACACCCAACTGAATTGTAGAACCCCAAATTGCCAATAATCGGTTATCAATTGCACGGAGCTCGTTTTCTTTAGCCCATTCTCCGCCAATCTTTTTTCCAAGCTCAGCAAACAGCAAAGTTAACGCCTCTCTTTGCTTCTCTTCAGACAAGTTTAAAGCCCGCGCTTCAATCTCAAGCCAGCCCGTTGGGTAAAGAGTCGTGCCTAAATAAAAGCTCTTTATCCATTCTAGGTACTCTCGCCGTCCTTGTAACAATTGGTTATCTACATCTAGTTCATAGACGGATTCGAAATAACTTTTTTCAGGTATTGACGCTGGCCATGTTAATTCGCCAGTCCCAAGACATGCCGCTAAAACGAAAACTTGCGAGGCAATCGCAACAGTTTGTAGTTTTTTTTTGTTCCGTAGGCTAAAGCTGACAAACCTTTGCTTAACAGCGGCGTATAGAGTTATAACAAGCATGAGACGTTTCCTAACTATCTCTGATTTAGTCCAAAATATCAGTCTTAAAACTTAATGGTGTTCGAGAAGATGCTGCCGCAGCAGATCCTTTCCGTAGTCATTGCCATTAGGTGTTCTGACCATGGTGTGAATGTGATCTCGCGTTGGTATCCCAGCTGCATTCTTATTTAAGCTACCAACAGGGTTTTGATGGTCAAATTCAATTAAGATTACTGGACTATGAATCCGATAATAAAATACATCGCTTTTTTCAACGCCTCCGATCCAGGAAAAATATGTTTCATTAAGATGCTTTTTAACCTCCTCCATCTTTATTTCAGCATGACCCTGCCTAAGATTATTCACGTAAACACCAATTAAATTCAATAAATGCGACCTTTGTGAAGACGTCATCTCGCTCGCAGATAAACCAGTATAATCAAGGACCAGGTTGTCAGCGTTAGCTGCAGCCAGTTGATCATTTTTAATTTTTTCCGCTTCAATAATTACTGCCGATCTCTGCTTTGGATTGAACGACGCCATCAAGGCTAAACCAAAATCCTGCTCATCTTGCAAAATTATGTTGCCAGCATATTTTCCTGTTTCTGTTACGATCGGCTCACCACCCCAAAACGCAGGAGTCATAACGATCTGATCTTTCAGCACGAAAAAATTCAAAACTAAGTGATGCCCATCTAATTGCCAACCCCATGGCTCAGATAACGAAGGCACCCCCATCACCGTTAAATAATATTTCTCCTCTCCATAGCGAAGCGACTCTTTATTGATCTCTAGCAGCGTTTGCTCGGTCCGCATAATACCCTTTACCTTTTCTACCCCGACCGCACTCAACGATGACTCAAAAAGATTCCAAGCAGCGCGCTTCTGCGAGTCATTCATCTCCTCCAAACTCAGACCTAACCGCGCAAATATACCAACATCAACATTCGACCAATTACGCCACTCGGGATCATCAATCGCAAACTGACTGCGGCTGAGCTGCGCATCATTGAGCGAAGAAAGCCACTCAGAGGCTGCATTAACTATAGAGTCCGTCGCTACGCCCGTCGTTTCGATCGGAAAAAGACCTTCTCTCTTTCCGTCCGAAACCACAATTCCCTTATAAGGCTCCCCAAT
This sequence comes from Gammaproteobacteria bacterium, assembly GCA_002700775.1. Taxonomy (GTDB): domain Bacteria; phylum Pseudomonadota; class Gammaproteobacteria; order Pseudomonadales; family Pseudohongiellaceae; genus UBA9145. The sequence goes on from PAEL01000015.1 coordinate 6,773, forward strand.
TGCGGCCGCGAGCCCTTTTGAAAAAATGCGCTTAGTATTCAGAAGAGATTCTGAATATGTCCCGCTATTTTGACCAACAGACACAACTGGCAAAATCAGAGCAGAAACAAACAGATAACTTTTTAAGCTCATTGTTTTTTACCTCCCAGAAAAAAAAGCAATGCTCAACTCAGGCTAACCCTATGCAATCCAACTGGCAAGGTAAATAGAAAAGCTTTTCTATTTACCAAAAAATCGTAATTCTAAATTTCTGACATTCACCTATGGGTTTGGCTCACGCATCCGAATAGCTTTAGCAGCAGACGCCCTAGCCGCTAATTTTCCATTTTCTTGAAAAAAGTCAGCTTCAACAAAACCTGTTGTGCGCCCGCGATTGACCAAACGCCCCTCAACACGAATCAAACCAACTTGCATCGGACGAAACATTCTTGTCGTGAGTTCAGTCGTTGTAAACCATTCCCCATCCTCCAAGGCACTCGCCATAGTCATTGACACAATGTGATCAGCCAAGGCCGAAATCCAACCTCCGAAAACCCGGCCCGATTCGATGTCTCGGCTACCATCATTTGGCCATTCATAAACAACTTTCCCGTATGAAACTTCCTTAAGCCAAAGGTGCGGAATTATTCCAAGATTTCGAATACCTTTGGGAGGACTCCACGTCTCGGACCTCAGATTTTTAAAAAACTCTGCTTGCTGTTTTGACAGTTCTTTACCCAAAATCTTCCCCAATACTATTCGGTTAACCTAAAAAAACCCAACATGGACTGCACATTTGCAGGTTTTAGGAAATACTTGCCCTCGTGAAAAAAAGGCTCTCTTTCTTCTTTGTACGATTAATTGAAAGTCCATGGAACACTGCTGATTCCTTTCCATTTTTTTTCTTCATAGATGCTTATTCCTTCAGGTACTAATATAGCTGCAAAACTATATTTCCCTGCTAAGAGGCCCGATGGAAGTGACAATTCGATCACGGGTAACTGAGATTTATCTCGAAGATTAATTGCGCGTTTAAATGGAATTATCTCTCCAACATTTGAGACCAATCTTTGGTCACCTAAAGTTACGAAATTCCCATCGGGCATAATGAGCGCAACGTAAAGGTCTCCGATGCCCCTCGCATCAAAAGATAAATCGACTTTTAAAAGTTCTCCCGCTGAGAGAGAAACATCTTCCATCAGAATATTTATCTCTCCTCCCAGGGCAAATTCATGGTCCGGACGGAATATATCTCGTCCTTGAAGCAAAATCTGATTAGCTTCATATACCGCATTCCCTAAGTCGTCCTCACTCTTGAGCAAAAAACTATAGGTTATGGTATCAGCGTTTCGAGTGAACGCTTTTTGTCCATCATCAACGTCTAAATTTGGGAAAAGCTTGTTCAACTCTTTTGCATTGTATATGTAACTCGCGATGTTTGAACTGGATTGCTCCAAGACATACCCAGGCATCACGGTAGTTTGATAAAAAAGATTACTGTTGGTTCCATCTGAATTTTTGAAATCAAATTTAAGCTCGGTCGAGTCTGGAAGTACTGCCGGCAAGTCGACAGACAGCTTCGCCGATTTACTGGCTCTCTCCACAGCGTAAAATTGAAAACTATTTCTACTCCGCGAAAGAATACCCCCTGTCGGGAAAGGGGCCTCAACCATTCCCGCCGAAGTCATCCCTTGATGCGTAACAGTTATTTCGACATTGTAAACTCCTGCCTCAGCAACTATAAAATTTGAAGCAGGGTCATAGAAGTACCCAACTTTACTTGCTGTCCCCTGAATTAGCTGAATTTTCCCTGAGGGTGAGACCACCTTCAATGAAACCTCTGACGGCAAAGTGGGCGCGATTTGTCCAGAAAATGCTGCGACATCTCCAACCTCCAGCACCGAGCCCGGCCGCACACCTAGCGGATGATAAAAAATATCAACATCGCGACCTAAAAGAGTCAGAATAGGGCCTCCTGATGGCCCCGCTGAAGCGCCCTGAAAAGGTGGCATTATCCGCCCCCCCACTTGATCATCTCTGGGCAAATGAACCCAAAGCGAACCGTAGGCTAAATAATGACTCTCGTTAAGCTGGGGAACACGATAGACTCCTCCGCCAAAGATAAATTTAAAATCATTCGGATTGTCCCCCTGTTGCCCATTGCCCAACTGATAATTATAAGTATCTGAAAATCTCCAATAATTATCCCTGGTCGATAGCTGACCAATATGTTCCCTTGCGGCAACGCCAGGTCGTTCAGAGGCGTTATAGTAATATGACCAATGGTCATTCGAGTTCTTGAGCTCAAAAAATGGGTTTATACTTGAACCACTGGCTGTTTTTAGGTCGGTTGTCGAAACGAATGGCATGCCTGTATTCGTCAAATCAAGCCCGCTGTACTCCGACAAACGATTTTTGACACTGTCTCTAAACGCACCTTCCTTATCAAAGATTGTATAAAATCCCGTCATTGCCGAATTACTGCGATCAAGGTCTTCGGCATGCATCCAACTTATGTCGCCGGTTAAATATGATGGACCGACATGTGTATTGCTTTCTCCGATCCCCAACGGCCTGGTATCGAAATTGAACCACTGCCTGTAGTTTGGGAAACCTTCAGTACCTTTCACTCCTCTCATTTCAAGTTGCGTTTCGGGTGTTTCGACAATTCCTCCCCAAGTTCTGCTTCCTGCCCACAACGTTTCTTTCGTATCAAAATGCTGGGCATATACGTCTACCCGATACTCCCCCGGTTTACTAAAAACAAAGCTACTTGCCCCACCGTCATAGTAACCGAATCTATTCGCAACCCCCTCAAAAGTCGTGATTTCAACCAGCGTTGGATCAGAATTTGGATAGTGAGACAGAGTGATTTTTACTTCCGCAGGTACACCGGGCTGAATAATAAGTTGCGGAGCAAAATGATCACCTACCTCAAATGGCGTCCCAGGCATCATCCCAAATTCGAGGTCCAGCGGGTCCGCCCGAACAATTTTAAAATCGCCGCCCAGAGAATAAATTCTGTCCTCAACGTCTAGAACACTTCCCTCAACTGTAATCTTGTATTCGCCGTATTTATCAAATGTATAATTGAACTGATCACTGAGGGTAGTGAGTTTAAGATATTGCTGAGGCGCCGCTCCGCCATTTCCGCCAATAGTGCCCCAATTAGCATAAGGCTCATTTAAATACGTTCCTTTAAAAAACGCAGGCCCAAGCGTTGAAACTTGTCCTTCTGGGTCAGTTACTGTTACCAACAATTGACCGGACGGGAATTTAAATTTAATTGGCAGCGGGACCTGATGGCCCTTCGTTGTCCAGCTCACAATTGGTACGAAAGGCTCCAGATTGTGAAAAGTCCGCTCTGATTTAAATGGAACCGACCCATCGATAACAAACTGATGAGAATTAAAGATGACGCCCGGCGTAATCCCAAAGTTATTCTTTCTTTCATCAGGAACAGCACCTCTCGACCCATTGCTGTAATCATTAGCCAGAAGAGCAATATCAATTTTACTTGGTTGGGCGGCGCCAATTTCAAACTCTCCGACCCGTCCATCAAGGACGGAGGTAGACGCGTCCAACGCAAAATTATGAGTAAAAGTAATAGTTGTCGAAACATCTGATTTCAGCGAACCGGACCGCAAATGTATCTGATACCGTCCATCAGACAGAGCTGCAGGTATGTCATAAGAGGCGGTAAATTTTGCCCGAACGGTAGTTGGCGAAACATTCTCTATCTCAGAATAAGTAACGGTACCGACGCGCGTATCGTTGACAAAAGGTTCACCGTTTATTGGCAAGCCACTTACTGTCATAAAGTTTGAGCTATTTTCGGGGGACGCCGCAACAACCCACCCTGATCCGTCAACAATTTTTTCAATGTACAACTCAGAACTACCCCATTCCAAACTTAAATCCGGTAAAGAAGGGCTCACCACCTGAACTGAACCGGAAAACTCCCCTGTGCTTCCCGCTCCTAGAACCGAAAAGTCAAACACACCTGAAAATTGAGCTATCCCTGCAGTCTTTCCTCCAAGCAGATTCGCTTGCGCTTTATTCGTTGGTGAAGAGTTAAACGCAGAGAGTGAATGCTCGGTCGAAAACCTATCTTTAGAGTCAGTCTCATAGGGAACTCTCAAATTTGTTCCGACTCCAAGCTGGAAATTTTGCCATCCATCAACCATGCCTCGCTGATAAATTGCAAATTCACTTCCCACCTGTCCGTTTATCAGTAATTCAAACGATCCGTCGCCTCGCGATGAGCCCCACGTATAATGTCCCGTTTGCAAATTAAGAATGGTCAGTGCCATTGCGGGCATTGCCGCATTTTCGCTACCGATTAGTTTTAAATAGCCATTGAGATTATCTTTTTCAAAAGTGACCATAGCCGGGTCTACAGGTCGCTCTTTGATGGGATAGGTGGAGTAACGATCCTCTTCAGTAATTACAAACCTATTTTGCAGTTCCGTAACCTCGAAGCCAATCCAAGCAACGTAAGCCCCGTCTTCATGATTTGGCCAACGGGCCCTCACTTGCGCACGATAAATACCGTCGGGAAGTTCAAAATTTTTCGTATATGAACTCTGGCCCGAGGGCAAAGTAGTCATCGGCAAAACTTGAAGGTCTGTGCTTGATATTTGAGTCCCCGGCGTCACCGCCTCAAAAATAGAGAGCCATGGCCCGGAAGCTTGTAACGGAAGTTCTGTTGTTATTGTCACCGTCCGCAGTGGCTTTACCCTGAGCCGAACCTCTGTGTCGACGCCAGCATAAAAAGAATCAATCAAGCTTTTTTGATTTTCATTTCCCGTATTGCTCTCAGCGTAGATAGACACCTGGCCTACGGGTATCTCTCCTGAAAATCGACCGTCCACACCTGCCAGAACTTCCAGTTCCCCATTAATAAAAACAACTCCTTCAACTGGTTCTTCCAGAGAATTCATTAAGATGCCGCTTATTTCGATTCCATAAGAAGGCTCTCCAAACACACAAAAACCAAAAACCGATAGATAAGAAAGTTGACCCAGCCATTTGTGAATCCATGAAAAGGTATTAGTAGAAGTCTGCATATAGTTATGAACCCCATAAGGCAAAGATAAAATCAAAAAATCCCAGATAAACTCGGATACAACAGCCGTCACTC
>PAEL01000016.1 GCA_002700775.1 Gammaproteobacteria bacterium
GTGCTTAAGTACATTGATATTCATAATTTGTACAGCTTATAACCTAATAGAGATCAAGGTATGATCTTGGAGAATAAAAATCCAATACACCGCCATTAAATGCTGCAGTGGTAGAGGGAGGAAAATTAACTTGAGCAGTAAAGAAATTGTAAAAATAGCTTTGAAAGCTATCGAGGACATAAAGGGGCAAGGGGTGCGATGTATCAACGTAGATAAGCTTACGTCGATCACTGACTATATGGTTATGGCAACCGGAACCTCGAATACGCACGTAAAATCCCTGGCGGATGCAGTGGTTAAAGATGTGAAAGAGGCGGGGCTTCAAATTGTCGGTGTCGAGGGAAAATCAGGGTCTGATTGGGTTTTGGTAGATCTTGGGGATGTAGTGGTTCATCTCATGACAGCCTCGACTAGAGCGTTGTATAACCTAGAGGATCTCTGGAGCTTCAATAAGGGTTTTTCGGGTTCGAGTGAGCTTTTGTCCACGGAATGAAAATCTGCCTTCTTTGCGTCGGGAACAAGATGCCTGATTGGGTTCTCGCGGGAGCTGATGAGTACAAAAGAAGGCTAAAAGCTGATGTTAAATTGTCGATGATAGTAATTCCCGTTGCGAAGCGTGCGAAAGGGGTCACGATCGATGTTTGTTTAGCTCGCGAGGGTTCTGCAATGATGGCTTATTTGTCCAAAGAAGATTACGTGATAAGCCTAGAGGTTAATGGTAAAAGCCTCGATACATTGTCCTTAGCCAATCGAATTAACCATTTAAAAGACGATGGTCGAAGTATAAAATTTTTGATTGGAGGGCCAGATGGGTTGGCTGCAGAATGCCAGTCCAGAGCAAATGAGAGTTGGTCGCTATCAAATCTGACTCTCCCTCATGGTTTAGTTCGTATTTTATTTTTGGAGCAGTTGTATCGGGGATTTAGTGTTCTGAAAGGACACCCGTATCACCGAGGATAGGTCTCGTTTCAGAACTCAATCTACTGTAGATTTTTCGGTTTTGGGCGTTAACCTGTGAATAATTTCTGTTTTTTTATTGAGTCAAGTTAAATAAATAAGGTTTGAGAAACTTAACCAGTGCTGGAACTTTTTTGTAAACTAGAAGTCTGAAGAGTATGGCGGGGAAATGGCAACTTAGAGATAGAGAAGCCGAAAGGGCGATTTTTTCGGGTCGGCTCTTTGTTGCCTCTGTTGTTTGCCTAGTGCTATTCGTAATATTGCTGATAAATTTGTTCAATCTGCAAGTGATGCAGCATGAGTATTTTTCCTCTAGAGCAGACGGTAACAGACTTCACTCTCAATATGTTGCGCCGTCCAGAGGTCTGATCTTTGATTCTGCTGGAGCTCTTCTAGCAGATAATCAGCCAATTTTTAATCTTACGGTTGTTCGCGAACAGGTCCCCGACCTTGATGCTTCACTTGCTTTAGTCGGTGAGTTAATTGATTTAAGTATTGACGATCTGACGAGTTTTAAAACTAGGTCCGAACGGAATCGCGTGCCTTTCGCTTCAGTCCCGCTTCGTTATATTTTGAGCGAAGAGGAAAAAGCGCGGATTGCTGTAAATGGACATCGTCTTCCTGGGTTTAGTATTGAGTCCCAATTTGTTCGCCATTATCCTTTTGATAAACTGAACGCACATGCGCTAGGTTATGTTGCGGAGATTAACCAATCGGAATTAGATGGTTTCGACGAAGCGCGACGTGAGAGCTATGGTGGTAGTAATCACATTGGTAAAACGGGGATAGAGCGAACGTATGAAGAACTGCTTCATGGGCAGGTAGGTTATGAAATTGTCGAGAAAAATAATCGAGGACAAGTTATGCGACGCCTCGACAGGACTGACCCTGTGGCAGGGGCAGACCTGACTTTGTTTTTACAGAACGAATTACAAACTGTAGCCAATCAGGCATTGGGAGAAAATCGGGGGGCAGTAGTTGCTATTGAGCCTTCTACAGGCGGCATTTTAGCGATGATTAGTAAGCCAGGTTTTGATCCGAATCTCTTTGTTACTGGAATAAGTAGAGCTGAATATTCGCAGTTGGTGACCGATGAGGTTAATACCCCACTTTTTGACCGCTCTACCAATCCGTACCCACCAGCTTCAACCGTGAAACCTTTTATCGGTTTAGGGGGACTAGCCCTCGAAGTTATCGATAAAGATTTTACAATCGATGATCCGGGTTATTTTCGTTTGCCAGGAGTAAGCTACAGATGGGGTGACTATACATTGAGAACTGCAATAGGTGGCGGACACGGCTTGACTGATTTAAAGAAAGCGATTTATCAATCTTGCGACACATTTTTTTATGATTTGGGCAATCGAATGGGCATTGAACAAATTCATGATTTCATGTCTCTTTTTGGGTTTGGTCAGAATTTTGCTTTAGATGTTCCTTATGCGAGAACTGGGGTTTTGCCATCGAGAAATTGGAAAAGTCAAACCCGAGGTGAGCCTTGGTACCCCGGCGACACTATAAATTCGTCTATTGGGCAGGGTTATATGTGGGCTACGCCATTACAGTTAGCAACAGCTACTGCAATTCTCGCAAACCGTGGAGAGGTTGTGGAGCCTCGTATGCTTAAGGCAATTGATGGAATAAGTTACTCCCCCTCTGCAGAAAAGTCAGTTTCGCCCCTTAAAATCGCGCAGGAGCACTTAAGCTATGTTGAAGATGCAATGACAATGGTTGTACATCGGCCGTTTTCTGATGTTTTTCGTGATTATGGTACAGCATACGAAGCGATAGCGATGAAAGACCCAGAGATGGAATATGAAATTGCTGGAAAGTCTGGTTCAGCTCAGGTGGTAAGTATTGCTCAGAATATTCTTCAGAGCGCTGATATAGATACTTCTGATCTTAACAAGGATCATGCGCTTTTTGTGGCTTATGGCCCAGCAAGACACCCCAGCATTGATCCGCAAATTGCCGTCGCTGTATTTGTAGAAAATGGGGAACAAGGCAGTAGCGTCGCGGGCCCAATAGCAAAGGCTGTCATAGATGAGTATCTTCTGGAAATTTTGAGTATTGATTTCGGACTCATTAATAATTCTTTGCCAGAAGAGCTCAGCCAGCGATGAGAGATCCATATTGCACTCGGATCTAATGTCTGCCCTTCTTAGCTTGGTATGCAGGTACTACAGTGATGAATAAAGATTTTGTTCGACAAGCGAAAGATCCTTTTGGGAATAACGAAAAGAATGCAAATTGGTGGAATGTTTTGCATGTAGACCCGCCCTTGATGATTAGCGTTTGTTTGTTATGTTGCTTCGGCCTTTTTGTGCTGTTCAGCGCGAGCGGAAGTGACATAGATATCGTTCGCCGCCAGGCTTTTACGATGTTTTTGGGTCTGGTTGTAATGTTTTTAGTCGCCCAGCTCCCGCCTTCCTTCTTTCGTAGGTGGGCGCCCTCGATCTATTTTTTTGGTCTTGGATTATTAATTGTTGTGTTGATAATTGGGGTAGAGACAAATGGGGCGAAGAGTTGGCTCGATCTTCCCGGGCTGCCAAGCTTTCAGCCCTCGGAATTGATGAAGTTTGTAGTGCCGATGAGTGTTGCTTGGCACCTCGGGACCAGGCCGATTCCGCCTAAATTTAGACATGTCTTTTGGTCTTGCATGATTATTGTCCTGCCAGCTTTGCTTGTGGTTTTGCAAAATGACATGGGGACGGCCCTGATGATAGTCATGTCCGGAGTTTTTGTGATTCTCCTTGCTGGAATTCAGTGGAAATTGGTTTTTTCTGCAATTTTCGCAGTTATTTTTGCCTCTCCTGTCTGGTATTTATTTGTCGCGCTTCCCCATCAGAAGAGCCGAATACTTACTTTTTTTGATCCATACAGAGATCCAACTGGGGCTGGGTATAACATCATTCAATCACAGATAGCTATTGGATCTGGTGGGGTCTATGGGAAGGGGTATGGTAATGGTGCTCAGTCGCATCTGGATTTTATTCCCGAAAGCAATACGGACTTTATCATGGCGGTTTTGGCCGAGGAATTCGGCTTGCTTGGTGTTGCGATGCTTATATTTTTGTATTCATCTGTTCTCATTCGAGCTGGATACATCTCTTTGAGAGCTCGAGATAGTTTTGGCCGTCTGTTGGCGGGCAGCGTCTCATTAGTCTTCTTCTTATACATATTTGTCAATATGGCAATGGTTTCTGGGCTTCTTCCGGTTATTGGGCTCCCTTTGCCGTTAATATCTCGTGGAGGAACCTCCGTGGTGACTTTGTTTGTTGGTTTTGGTCTTCTTATGTCAGTACACACTCATAGTAAAACAGTCGTAATTTGACTGAGATACTAAACGTTTTGGTTAAACTGACGCTACAAATAGGGGGTCTTGTATAAGAACTTAGGGTAAATTGTTGATTATTTCGCGGGAGGCTGGGAATTCATGATTGGTAGTGCTGCGGTTCGAACTTCCTCTTGGTGTAAATCATTTTGCATTGTAGTATTAATGATAGCGCTTGAGGCCTGTCGGTCTTCTGCTCCCTTGGTGAATGAGCCATCGAGTCCGCAAGACAACCCAAATTCGGGCAGATATATTATTAAACAAGACAAAGCGCCGAATCGCACGGTTGATGTCTCTAGAATAGCTGACGTCGTTCCAACACCGCTTAATAGAGGCGCCGCGGGTAATCCTCGATCTTACGAGATTTTTGGTAAAACATACGAGGTTATGGATTCGGAAAGGGGATATGCGGAGATTGGGACTGCATCATGGTATGGGGAAAAGTTTCACGGCCATAAAACTTCCAACGGTGAAATCTTTGATATGTATGCGTTTTCTGCCGCGCATAAATCGTTGCCCATCCCCAGTTTTTTACATGTAACGAACTTGGACAATGATCAGTCACTTGTGGTTAGGGTGAATGATCGGGGACCCTTTCACGAAGATCGCCTGATAGATTTGTCATATGCTGCAGCCTTAAAACTCGGCTATGCCGATAGAGGGACAACCCGAGTCGCATTAAGATCAATAGTTGTTGATGATTCAGAGAGCGGCGACATTCGAGTACGATCTATACCTCCTATGTCTGGATTACGCGCTTCAGATAAGAAGTATTTGCAACTTGGGGCTTTTGCAAGCAGAGAGTCCGCTCAGAAACATGCAGCTGAGGTAGCGAGAGTTACGTCGAAAAGTCCCACTATTAGTTCTGTCAAAACAGCCACCGGACAAATTTTACACCGTGTTCGTATAGGACCGTTGTTTAGTAGTCGCGAGGCTACAGAGGTTAGCGATCGTGTGATTGCTGCCGATTTGGGAACCCCCTATGTAATTGCAGAGTGAACGGTCTCCTCACTTTTTAACAGAAACGCTAATTTAAAAAACATTTTTCGGACACCTTTTTGCAGTAGAATTTTCAATAGTCAGCCAGTTAAATTTTAAATATCACAAGCAAAAGATGGATTTTTTTATGAAATTTTTTGATAAGAATCGCAATGTATCAAACTTTAGGTCAACGCAAAACAATAACCAAGCTACAAGCAGCTACCTGGCATTGTTTTCGCTGCCTATTTTATTTGTAGCGCAACTTGGGTCTGCCGCCCCAGCTATTATTCCTCGTGCTCCGGAAATTAACGCGACAAGTTTTGTCCTTCTCGATGCAAAAACTGGGAGGGTTATCGTGGAGGAAAATGCTGACGAAGCCTTGCCGCCGGCGAGTTTAACTAAAATTATGACGTCTTATATCGCAATCGAAGAGATTATGAATGGCCGTTTACAATTGGACGATCCAATTCATATAAGCGAAAAAGCCTGGCGAATGGAGGGCTCTAAAACATTTGTTGGCGTGGATACGCAAGTTCAGGCAGAGGATTTATTGAGAGGAATTATAATCCAATCTGGAAATGATGCGAGCGTTGCTATAGCTGAGCACATAGCAGGTAGCGAAGAAGCCTTTGCGGATATGATGAATCAGTATGCAGATGCCCTAGGTCTGGAACAATCTTTCTTCATGAACGCGAGCGGCCTGGATACTGAGCTCTACTACAATACGATGTCAGCGCGAGATTTGTCCATTTTAGCGAGAGAGACCATCACTCGTCATGCCGATTTTTATCCAATGTATGCTGAACGAGAATTTACTTACAACGGCATAACGCAACCAAATCGAAACACACTGCTGTTTCGAGATCGTAATGTTGACGGAATGAAAACAGGATGGACTGATGCTGCAGGTTACTGTTTAGTAGCGTCCGCTGAACGAGACGGGATGAGGCTGATATCGGTAGTTATGGGCACTGCTAGTGAGCAGGCTCGGGCAGTTGAGACGCAAAAACTTTTCACCTACGGGTTTCGTTATTTTCAAACCTACAAGCTCTACGATTCAGAAGAGGTTCTTACTAACTTGCCAGTCTCATATGGTGAAAAAAATGCTGTTGATTTGGGTATCCAGGAAGAAGCATACATTACTATTCCGCGTGGGCAAGGTGAAAGTCTTGACGCATCCATTGAGATCAGTGAGACAATTGAAGCGCCGCTGAGCTACGGAGAGGTAATGGGCGTTGTAAATGTGAGATTAAATGACGATTTGTTATTTGCTGCGGATGTGGTGGCTATGGAGGATGTGCCACGGGGTAATCTATTGAAGAGATTTATCGATTGGATTACCTTGTTATTTAGCGGCCTTTTTTCAGAGTAGTTAATGAATAAAAATATAAGTGACGAAAAAGCCGATTCTGAAGCAGGACAGGTTCCCAAAATTGAGTTTCCGTGTCTCTATCCAATTAAAGTGATTGGTGTGAGTTTGCCTGGCTTCTATGAATCTGTTTTACAAGCAGTTGAGAGGCATGCAGGGCGCATCAGTGACGAGCTCATAAAGTCAAAGCCGAGTAAGAATGAAAATTATGTCTCGATTCAAATCACTATTGCAGCGGTGAGTGTTGTCCAGTTGGAGTCTATTTTTATAGATTTAAAGAAAATTAAACAAGTTAAGATGGTTCTTTGAAGTGCTGCTGAATCAATATCCCTGGTCTCAAGCGAAATCTCTGGAAAGAACGAAAAATATTCCACCGCTAAAATTACGCGAATTAGGACTCCAAGACTACAAGCCTATCTGGGAGGCCATGCGTTATTTGGTCGAAAATGCCGATGATATTCGATCAGACGAGATTTGGCTGCTGAGTCACAAACCTGTTTATACTTTGGGTCAAGCCGCTGGTTTTGAACATGTAATCGACCCGCGCGAAATTCCTGTAATAAAAGTTGACAGAGGTGGCCAAGTTACCTATCACGGTCCCGGTCAGATTGTGGGGTATCTGCTGATAAACGTTAAACGTCGCCAATTTGGGGTGAGAGAAATCGTAAATCTCATTGAGTCGGTTTTGATTGATACGCTCAACGAGTTTGGTGTTCTCGCAACTACCAAAAAGAATGCTCCCGGAGTTTATGTCAATGATGCTAAAATAGCCTCTCTTGGCCTTCGTGTAAGAAATGGATGGTGTTACCACGGGTTGTCCTTAAACGTGTCCATGGATACTGAACCGTTTTTAAGGATTAATCCGTGTGGATTTAAAGGTCTTAGGGTAGCGCAGGTTTCTGATTTCGTGGCTAAGAGAGAAGGTTTATTGCGTCAAGTTCAGGAAGTGTTATCTCACAAGTTACTTAGAGCTTTCGGTTATGATTCGGTTGTTGGTGGGAATTAGAATGCTTGTATGTAAGAGGGCTAACGGTTTTTCAAAAAAGTTTTATATTGATATTAAGGTTTTGTGATGACAGAAAGAGTAAGAAGAAACGTCCTTGTGGCAGGCGAGAAGCTTAGAGGCGCCGATAAGGTGCGCCGGATTCCGGTAAAGGTTA
>PAEL01000017.1 GCA_002700775.1 Gammaproteobacteria bacterium
CGATAAAAGATCATGAACTTTTGCACTCTACATTGCATCGCCCAAATTACTCACTGACTGGCACATCGAATAAATACACGCAAAATAAGAAAGTTACGAAAATTTTCCGCCAAAAAGAACCCATCAACTTAACCGGTAATGAATCTCTCTATCTGCAGAAAACCCTTTTAAAAAACCCAAGCAATAACATTTCTATTCCAAGGACCACCGAACCGTATGAAGAGACGGTATTTAAAGAGAGAGAATTTAGAGCGGCCGTCGGAACTCTCCTTCATGAATTTTTTGAACATCACACGACCGAGAAATCTGCCTTACCTTTGAAATTACGAATCGAAAAAACCAAGGGGTACTGGAGAAGAAGTTTGCAAAAAGAGACCATCGATACGACGATGCTTGATAAAACTATTCGGCTAATGAAAGAGCTAACAATACAGACTCTGACGGGTAAAAACGCATGGATTTTTGACTCCTCCTTTAAAGATTCGAGCAACGAATTAGAAATAAGCACAAGAGAAGAAAGCTTCTCTTCAAAAAATTTACTCTGGGTTGAAAGAGATTACATCGTAGATCGTAGTTTCATCGACAAGAATGAGGAGCGTTGGATCATAGATTACAAGACAAGCATAAAACCTGACGATCAATCTGAGGAATCATTTATAGCTAACCTAAGAACCTCCCATAGCCCGCAATTACAAAAATATGCCAGCCTGTTTTCGGATCTTGAGGATCGACCAATAAAAAAAGCGATCTTCGCAATAAGCTTGAACAAGCTTATCGTAATTAAGTAAAATTTAGTTCAATTATTCAAAAGAACCTCTCCAGGCACAGCGTAAATTCCGGGTAAATTCCGCAGATAGCCTTTAAAATCCAAACCACTGCCGAATACATATCGATCGTCTACCTCCATTCCAACAAAGTTTGCTGAGATATTAGGAATGACCCTGGAGCTATTTTTCTTCAACAAAACAGCGCTAAGAACTTCTGAAGCCCCTTGGCCTTTGCAATAATCGATAACCTCTCGAAGAGTTACTCCCTCATCTAAAATATCATCAACAATTAAAACGCATCGATTCTTGAGTTGAACCGATGGAGTCGCATACCACTTCAATTCCGATCCAAAAGTATCGTTTCTATATCGACTTACATGTAAAAAATCCATTTGTAACGGAAATCTTAGCTTACTTGCTAATCTCGCCGTTGTGATCAGCCCTCCATTCATGACCGTAATAACAACTGGCAGCTTTCTTGATAAATCGCGCTCAATTTCCAAAGCCATCCTCATCAGTGCATCCTCAACATCCGCCTCTGAGAACAGACATTCTGACTGTTCCTTTATAATTTCGAGCTGTTCTATTGTCATGAATTCTTAAACTCGTTTGGAAAACCATTAATAGTTCGGGTAGGGAAGGCAAAGTCAGCGCCATGGTCGTGAACGATATTGATTATCTTAATCATCACATCTTGCTTAATCTCGTGGTATCTAACCCAATTAGTAGTTTTTGTAAATGTATATATAAAAAAATCAAGCGAAGACGGCGCATACGAGTTCAAGTTCACCATAAGAGTTTGCGACTGATCAATTTCTTCATGAGTCTCCAGCATATTCCTCACGGCCATCACAATATCATCAATTTTAGAGGCATCTTGATAGCGCAATCCGATGGTTTCTTTTATCCGACGATTCAACATCCTCGATGGGTTTTCAAGAGCCAATGTATTAAAAATTGAATTAGGAATATACAGAGGCCTCTTGTCAAAGGTTCTTACAACTGTGAGACGCCAGCCAATTGACTCGACAGTGCCCTCGATATCTCGATCCGGAGAGCGAATCCAATCACCGATTGCGAAAGGACGATCTAGATAAATCATCAGTCCTCCAAAAAAATTGGATAACAAATCTTGTGCGGCGAATCCAACAGCGATACCACCGACACCTCCAAAGGCCAATAGTGCCGTTACCTCAATCCCGAGCGTGGGCATCAATATAAGCGCAGCGGAAATAATCACGGACAGACGCACAAGCTTCGCAAGAGCCATTAAAGTAGTGGGATCGATCTTACTTTGAACAGAATTCTCGCTTGAAAGAAGCGTTTGACGAATTCGTAATTCAGCTCTATCAATTAACCGAATCAGAAACCACGCCACAAGGCCGATTAGCGATATTTGCCTTACCACCGCAAGGTTTTCAGTGGAAAAGAAACCAGTATCAACATAATCGTCAATCAAACCAACTGCCCAGAGCAAACCAAAAACCAAGATCAACCAGCTTAAAGGACGTTTTGCCGCATCTAAAAGAGCGTCGTCCCAAATGTTAGCAGTTTTTTCGAGACGCTTTGCCGCACCGTTTAAAAACCGCATTGAGACAAATCTAATCAGTAAAGTTAAAGTAACAACAACAAAGAGCTCTAATCTCCAGTCTAGATCACCTAACAATGAAACCGCAGCTAAATCATTCATTTTTAAATTCCTCTTGAGAGCAAAATTCATAAATAACTTTAGATTCTATTTGCCAACGCTCACTCTCATACAGATTATCTAATTCAAAAAACGTTCTACCTACCATCTGCCCAAGCCTTTCACTTTCTCCCAGATTAACGGCTTCCAAAAAGTCTGCCACTCGCATTGCCGATTTAGTATCGTTGCAAACTAAGATCATTTCGCAACCCGCATCTAATGCTAACTGGGCACGCCGCTCAATGCCTCCCGAAGATTCAGTTGCTAGCATCGTTAAATCATCACTAAAAATAACCCCTCGAAAATTTAAATCCTTTCGTAAAACCTGCTGAAGCCAGTAGGTAGAAAATCCTGCGCTCAACGCATCCACCTCGGGATAAAGGACGTGAGCTGGCATTATTGCATCAACTAAATTCACCGTTTGGGCAAAAACCTTAAGGTCTTTCTTTTTTATTTGATCAAATGTCCTTCTGTCCACCGGCAATTCTAAATGAGAATCACCAGTTACAGTACCGTGGCCGGGAAAGTGTTTTCCAGTTGCTGCCATTCCGGCCTCATGCATTCCGTTTATGTATTCGGACGCCAATATGATTACTAATTCTGGATCATCACTAAATCCGCGATCTCCAATGACATTACTATTCACTGAAAACAAATCTAAAACAGGAGCAAAACTAAAATCTACGCCAACGGCTCGTAACTCCGACGCCATTACCCAGGCGCTACTTCGCGCCATCATACAACCCTTTTCTAAATCAGTTCTCGCAAGCTCACCGATACGAAAGAGTGCTGGCAATGTTAAAAAGTCGTCACGAAAGCGTTGCACACGACCGCCCTCTTGATCTACCGCAATCAAAATCGAGTTATTACATTCTCGAATCTCTGCAATCAACTTTTTCAATTGGGCCTTCGACCGATAGTTTCTTGCAAACAGAATTACTCCTCCAACCGCCGGTCGTGCAAGTAGCCGACGCTCCATAAGTGTCAATGCGAGACCCGATAAGTCAAGCATCAAGGCGCCTCGATATTTTGTTGATGCAGCCATGACTAAGTTCCGATTAGGAATTTTTATACTGTTTTAGCATTAAAACGGAGATTATCCCACTTACGGACCGCGTTGAGAAACCCGAATGATTAGCGAATTAATAAAAAAATAAGTTGCACAATGTTTTTAACTGTATAAAATGACAGCTGTTTAATTATACAGTGGGTCAAAAATGATTAAATTAACCGCGCGACAGCAAGAAATCTTAAGCTTTATAAAAGACTATCTAAGCGAAACTGGTTTCCCGCCCACGCGCTCGGAAATTGCTGATCGCATGGGTTTTCGTTCCCCAAACGCAGCAGAGGACCATCTTCGGGCATTAGCGCGCAAAGGTGCAATAGAAATTCAGCCGGGAACATCTCGAGGCTTAAGATTACCTATCAACGAGCAATTAGGATTACCGGTCATAGGGCAAGTAGCTGCCGGAAGCCCAATCCTAGCAGAGGAATCAATCAGCAGTTACTGCGAAATTTCACCCGAGTTTTTCTCACCGTCCGCTGATTACCTCCTTACAGTAAAGGGCATGAGCATGATTAACGCAGGGATCTACGAAGACGACTTACTAGCCGTCCACAAAACTGAACAAGCGTATGACGGTAATATAATCGTCGCAAGAATAAATGATGAAGTAACCGTAAAACGTTTGCAGAGGGGAAGAAGCAAATATAAATTAAGCTTACTGCCTGAAAATTGTGATTACGCGCCCATAGAAGTAGATCTAAAAAAAGACGACTTTACAATTGAAGGTATAAGCGTCGGTGTAATTCGCCGAACTTAATACACAAAAACTGTCGCTCAGTAATAGATCTCTGGTTGCATAATTAATTGCTCACGATAGTCTACTTACTTTTTGGTGCCTTTTTTTTAATCGGCTTTTTCTTGGCCGACTTCTTTTTTACAACATTTTCAACAACCCACTTGCCACTTTGGTAGAAAGCTTTCCAACCTGTCGCCTTTTTCTCAATTTCAGATTGCAGATAAATTTCTGCCGTCTTTCTGCTGTAACGAACAACTGTGCTTATTCCGGCATCATCCTCAACAGGCCCTGAGAATAAAAAACTGTACTTTTCATCAATCTCTTGTTCATACGGTAGTAATTCCGATAAAAAAGGCGCCCTAATCTCTCTGTTCTTAGGGAACTGACTCGCTGCCAAAAAAAGGCCGGAGGCTCCATCACGCAACACATAATGATCGTCAACGGTCTCGCATTTCAAATCGGGCATTTGAACTGGGTCCATTTTGGGTGGGGCTGCTTCCCCATTTCTCAGGAGCTTTCTCGTATTTGAGCATTTCTCACTGGCACACCCAAAGTATTTGCCAAAGCGCCCAGTTTTTAACTGCATATCGTTTCCGCACTTATCACATTCAATAACCGGGCCGTCATATCCCCTTATCTTAAACGCCCCATCCTCCACCTCGTAACCTGCACAATCCGGATTATTTCCACATACATGCAACTTCCTCTGTTCATCGATTAAATAGCTACTCATCGCGGTACCACATAACGGGCAACGTTTCTTCTCTCTCAACATTCGATTTTCTTGCTCTTCTGCCTCTTCTTCTGAGTCAGTGCGAATCGCATCGTCGCCCGCGGTCAAATTCATTGTGTGTTTACACTGCTCTTTTTTAGGATTACTGTATCCAGAGCAACCCAAAAAGACTCCAGTCGACGCGGTCCGAAGCTGCATGAACCTCCCACAAACCGAACAAGGTATATTAGTGCCCGTTGGGTCATTTGCTCTCATTCCATCTTCTTCAGACTCAGCCTTGCGCAGCTCAGCTGTAAAGTTAGAATAAAACTCGTTTAATAACTCTTTCCAATTTTTCCCTCCCGAAGCAACCTCATCTAGCAGTTCTTCCATTTTTGCGGTGAATTCATAATCCATTAAATCCTCAAAACTCTCTTGCAACCTATCAGCAACAATTTCTCCCATTTTTTTTGAATAGAAACGTTTACTCTCAACCTCAGCATAGCCCCGATCTTGTATCGTCTGAATGATGGAGGCATAGGTAGAAGGTCTTCCAATAGCACGCTTCTCAAGTTCTTTTACGAGACTCGCCTCAGTGAACCTTGCTGGGGGCTTAGTGAAGCCTTGGAGGGAATCAAGTTTAATTAACTCTAATATATTTCCCTCGCTCACCTCGGGAAGAATTACGTCCTCGTCCTTAGACGGCATAACGCTCAAATAGCCGGGAAATTTCATGATCCTGCCTTTGATACGTAACTCGAAAGCCCCAGCACCAATCGTTATACTCGAGCTGACATATTCTGCTGGCTGCATCTGACATGCCACAAAGAATTGCCAGATAAGGGTATAAAGTTTTACTGCGTCAGAATCCATGTTGTTCAACAGGTTCGCAGTCATTCTAACATCAGACGGCCGTATGGCCTCATGCGCCTCTTGAGCCCCGTTTTTCGAGCTGTAATGGATAGCTGAATTTGGGAGATATTCACTACCAAACTTTTTTTCTACATAATTTCTACATTGCAATATCGAATCATTACTTAAATGAGTTGAATCCGTGCGCATGTAGGTAATATAACCCGCCTCGTAAAGACGCTGTGCCATCATCATTGTCTTTTTTACCCCAAAGCCAAGCCGCGTGCTTGCCGCCTGTTGTA
Source organism: Gammaproteobacteria bacterium (assembly GCA_002700775.1). Classification (GTDB taxonomy): domain Bacteria; phylum Pseudomonadota; class Gammaproteobacteria; order Pseudomonadales; family Pseudohongiellaceae; genus UBA9145. Next base: position 6,123 of record PAEL01000017.1, read on the forward strand.
GAGTCGAGGTGATTAACGGAGGCTTTGGTTTTGAGGATGTTGCTTTATCATTCTTCTTGATCACTTCAAATTGTGAGCTTTTAAGTAGCTCTAACGCCAAATCAGTTTGAGCTTTATTAGTTGGTCTAAAGCTTGAACCCTCAAATTTGGCAACTTGACAACGGAACCCGTTCCCTTCATTACCTTTATTTAGATCAGCGAAGACCTCCCAAAACTCGTCTGGCACAAAGGCCCGGATTTCTCGTTCACGCTCCACTACTAATCTAACTGCCACAGACTGCACTCGACCTGCCGAAAGCCCACGTGCAACTTTTGCCCAAAGCAGGGGCGAGACCATGAAACCGACCACTCTATCAAGAAATCTACGTGCTTGTTGCGCTTCAACGTAGCGCATATCAAGCTCTCCGGGTTCCGAGAAGGCTTCTTCTACTGCCCTCTTAGTTATCTCATTAAAAACCACACGCTTATAGCGAGATTCATCCCCCCCGATCGCTTCTTTTAGATGCCAAGCGATCGCTTCGCCCTCGCGGTCAAGGTCTGTCGCTAAAAAAATATGCTCCGCACCTTTAGCTAGCTTTTTAAGCTCGGCAACAACTTTCTCCTTACCTGGAAGCACTTCATATCTGGCTTTCCAGTCGCTGTCCGGATCGACACCCATTCGTTTAACAAGTTGCTCGCGGGCTTTCTTTTTCTTATAAACGACTTTGTCTTCTGGACTTAACTTCCTAGTTATAGCCGCTGCTGCAGCCCGAGCTTTTGCATCAACTGGCTTTGTATTACCGCTGGTTGGCAGATCTCGAATATGACCTACGCTCGACTTTACTACATAGTCAGAACCGAGATATTTATTGATTGTTTTCGCCTTAGCAGGCGACTCTACAATTACCAGAGACTTTGACATTTACTCTACACACTCTTCTTAAAAGAAAAATTGGGACCCGAGCTCCGGGCACATATTTAAAGATAATTATCTATCCCGTCAAGCATTCGACCATAAATAATTCAGTCAACAAACGCTTTAATGCGAGAACACCTAGCTTAATTACAAGTCAACCGAATGCACCCAATGACTGTAATCCGGCAAAATCCCGCTCTGGATTCCAACGAGCTTGTCGTATAGCGTTTGCATTACTGGAGTTTTAACCGATTGCCCGACTGGGTGCCACTGACCATCAAACCACACTTTTTTTACAGGCGACAAAACAGCAGCCGTCCCACAAGCAGCCATCTCAGCAAAATTCTGAAACTCTTCCCTGAGGTCGATGGCACGCTCTTCAACTCTTAAATTTAAATCAACCTCTGCCAAACTCATTATTGAGCGCCGAGTAATGCTCGGCAAAATGGCGCTTGATGCCGGAGTAACTAATTTATCGTTATCCATTAGCACTAAAATATTTGCAGACCCTGCCTCATCAATGAAACGCCGCTCTCGCGAATCTAAATACAGAGCTTCGTCAGCGCCCAAGGCGACGGCATCCTTCGTCGCTAATAACCCAGCAGCATAATTTGCACCCGCTTTATAGCTTCCGGTTCCCTGAGGTGCGGCACGATCGTAATCCGAAACTGCTAAACTAATAGAGCCCAAACCCCCTTCACTATAATAAGGACCAACAGGCGAACAGAATACTCTGAATTCAAATTCTTCTGCGGGACGCAACCCTAGATTCTCCCCTACCCCAATTAACATAGGCCTTATATACAACGAAGCTCCTGACCCAAATGGTGGAATCCAACGATAATTTGCCCTCACAGCCTGCTCGACTGCATTTATGAATAAGCTATCGGACACAGGTGGCATAAGTAGTCTCTCAGCCGTTCTGTGCATTCGCTCGGCATTTAGGCTGGGCCTGAACAAAAGAACTCTTCCGTCCACTGCTGTTTGCGCCTTCATGCCTTCAAAACACTGCTGTGCGTAATGCAGGGCAGGAGCGCCCTCGCTGACCGTAATAGAAGAACTCTCTATCAGCTCACCGTCATCCCATTCACCGTTTACCCATTTTGCTCGAAACCTATAATCAGTATTGTGATATTTAAATCCAATTTTAGCCCAATCCAACTGAACCTTTTTACCGAGTTCACTCATCAACTTCCTTAACCCTTATCAACGTTTTAAGATCTTATTATGTTCGATTACCTAGATAAAAACTAGAAATACTGCGGAAAGCCATCTCGCCTAACATAACAGTATCGGTTAATATCGCAGCATTAACTAAAAATTTTTCTTACCGTTATGAGCCTTATTGACATTGGTGCAAATCTCACACACCCATCCTTTGAAAAGGATCTCTCAGACGTACTCGATAGGGCTAAAGCAGCAAATGTTTCGCACATAATTGTAACTGGGAGCAATTTAGAGAGCAGCATCCAATCAACTAAACTAAGCAAACAGTCTCCAAACTATCTTTCTGCGACAGCAGGCTTTCATCCGCATAATTCGAAAAATTGTCAAAATCAAGACTGGGCAAAAATATCAGAGCTATGTTCAATGAGGGAAGTTGTAGCTGTTGGAGAATGTGGCCTAGACTATAATAGGAACTTCTCTCCTAGCAAAATCCAGCGAACGATATTTCGTAAGCACTTATCGCTTGCTTCAGAAATAGGGAAACCCTTGTTTTTGCACCAAAGAGATGCCCATCAAGACTTTTATAACTTACTAACAGAATATCGTTCAGCTGACTTGCGCGGTGTCGTACATTGCTTTACTGATTCAGAAACTGCACTGCGCGACTACCTCGACCTCGGGCTGTTTATCGGAATAACAGGATGGGTTTGTGACATCAACCGAGGAGAAGAGCTTCGGCGAATTGTTTCCTTTGTGCCAGAAGACCTGCTCCTCGTCGAGACGGATGCGCCCTATCTACTTCCCAAAAATATAAACCCTAAGCCAAAATCAAATCGAAATGAACCGTGCCATTTGGATTCCGTTGTAAGTATGATTTCTGAGTGCAGCGGCCGAAGTAAAAATAAGATAGCTCAGCAAACTCGATTAAACGCTGCAAAGTTATTTTCCTTACCTGCCTTATTGAGCCTTGACTAGTCGTCAATCTTGATGAACTTAGCTAATGCATCCTCATCGAATGGCCAACCTAACTCCTCGCCTAAATCAAAATGCCGTAGGACTGGAATTCGGACGCCATATTTTTCAACCAACAAAGGGTCGCTTGATATGTCAATGAGTTTGATAGAAATCGATGTTGATTTCTCTTGCAAGGAATTAACCATTAAGAGTGCTGTCTCGCACAAATGGCAACCGCTAGTAGTATAAAAAAGAATATCGTGTTTACTCAACCTGCAGATTCCCGCAACACTTTCAGAATATCGCCAATCAGCGATGGCCCTCGATAAACAAAGCCAGAATAAATTTGCAGGAGATCTGCGCCTGCAGCTATTCGCTCCCTAGCATCATCAGCATTCATAATTCCACCTACACCGATAAGAGACACTTTTTCTCCTGTAATTCTTTTAATTTCTCTCAGCATTGAACACGCTGGTATCGTCAGAGGCGCACCACTCAACCCGCCAGCCTCAGTTGAAAACCTAGCACCTTGAATAGCACTCTTATCGAGGGTTGTATTGGTCGCAATAATTCCATCGATATCGTGCTTAAGGATATTCTCACAGCACATCCCCAATTCTGTTGGAGTCAGATCAGGCGCAAGCTTTACAGCGAGTGGAACATACTTACCATCCGACGCAAGCGCTAATTGTTGGTTTTTAAGCTTCTCTAGAAGATTAGCTAGCTGATCGCCATATTGTAACTCTCTGAGCCCGGGCGTATTCGGAGAGGAAATATTAACACTTATATAATCTGCAGATGAGTAACCTAATTTCAAACAATGCAAATAGTCCTCGACGGCCTTTTCAATCGGCGTTGCTAAATTTTTCCCTATGTTCAATCCAATAATCGGGCTTTCCTTGCATGCTGCAATTCTCTCCAGCGCATGATTGATCCCCTTATTGTTAAACCCCATTCTATTGAGGATTGCATCATGGCCTGGCACCCTAAACATCCTAGGATGAGGGTTACCCGGCTGTGCTCTTGGCGTCAAAGTCCCGATTTCTACAAAAGAAAAACCGAGAGCACTTAATCCATCGATAAAATCACCGCTCTTATCAAGTCCTGCGGCCAACCCCACTGGGTGCGAAAACTTTAAACCCATTGCCTCAACTGGCTTGCCCTCTCGACCCGTCTTCGACCCCCACCCCAACAGACCGAGCCTATAAGCGAGAGCAATTGTCCACAAACTAATATCATGAGCATTTTCAGCAGAAAGGCTGAAAAGGAATCTTCTTAGGGTTGAATAAAGCATCGCATTCCACCAAATCTTCATTATAACGGATATTTAGTAATATTCGTTATAATGCCTACCTTAACAAACTCTGCTGCAAAAAGTCAGACTCGGAAGCATTACCTAGACTTCTACTACCAAACAGTTAAACTTCGGTCTGTTCTTAAAATCGAATAGGTAAATATTATTTTCTAGTTTCGCGCAAAAACTCCTAACGTTACTGGTTATCCAAATAAGTCCAGTAAAGCATGCAATGGCGCATCCCTGAGCTTGCTCCAGTAAAATTCACATGAGAAGAAGCACTATGAGTCAAAGATCGATAGTAACAGAATTAAGAACGTGGCTAGGGCAGCAAATTATTGGGCAAGAAAGTCTTATAGACAGAATTTTAATCGCGCTCTTAGCCGATGGTCATCTCTTAGTCGAGGGTGCGCCGGGTTTAGCGAAGACCAAAGCTATCAAAGATTTATCCCGAGCCGTTGAGGGTGACTTCCACCGAATTCAGTTCACACCTGATCTTTTACCTAGTGATATTACCGGTACGGAGGTCTATCGCCCTGAAGATGGGTCCTTCCGATTCCAAAAAGGTCCAATTTTTCATAACTTGGTTTTAGCTGATGAAATCAATCGAGCACCTGCTAAGGTGCAATCTGCACTTTTGGAAGCGATGGCCGAACGTCAGGTCAGTGTCGGGAGAGAGTCATTTACGCTGCCTCCCCTTTTTTTGGTAATGGCAACGCAAAACCCCATAGAGCAAGAGGGAACTTATCCCTTACCAGAGGCACAACTAGACCGATTCTTGATGCATGTCACCGTCGACTACCCTGCTATAGAAGCAGAACGATCAATTCTTCAGCTTGTAAGAGATGAAGCTGCAGACAAAAAGTCCGAAACGCCGAAAGAGCTCTCCCAAGATTCCTTATTCCAAGCAAGGCAAGAAATACTTGCTATGCATATGGCGCCAGAGGTGGAGGAGTATATCGTTCAACTAATAATGGCAACAAGGAAACCTGAGCATTATGGTGACGACTTGAAGGGATGGCTTGAGTATGGAGCAAGCCCTCGCGGAACGATCTCATTGGATCGTTGTGCTCGGGCGCACGCTTGGATTCATGGCCGGGACTTTGTGAGCCCTGATGATATCCAAGAAATTATTTTTGATGTGCTCCGTCATAGAATATTACTCAGTTTTGAAGCTGAGGCGAGTGGTGTCACCCCCGATCAGGTAATTAATGAGATAAGAAAACGCGTGCCGTCTGCGTAAAACGAAAAGAAATAGGACTTCTTCGCGTGATTACATCTAAAATTGAAAACAATGATGAACGCTTTCGACTGCGAGGAGCGATGATCTCGCTTAACCAGCTATTGATGCAGCGCCACGCAGCAAAGACATTGGAATATCCAGCGAACGCCCGCTCAATCGCTGGTATCTCTGGAGCCCATCTATCTAAAATGAGAGGCAGAGGTATAGATTTTGAAGAATTTAGACCATATCAATCTGGCGATGACATACGCCTAATCGATTGGAGAGTCACTGCCAGAACCGGCAGAGCCGTTACCAAGGTATTCCGAGAAGAAAGAGAGCGGCCTGTAATTATCGCGGTGGACCAAACCCATAACATGTACTTTGGAAGTCAAACAGCATTTAAATCAGTAATAGCCGCACAAGCAGCTGCTCTGCTGTGCTGGAGGGCGCTCGACAACGGGGATCGCGTCGGCGGTATGGTTTTCTCAGATACAGAATCAGCATTGATCCGTCCTCGGCGAAGCCGACTGTCAGCTCTCCATTTATTGAACAAAATAACTGATTATAATCAGAGAATTAAAGACTTTTCATCAAAGTCTGAATTAATAAGTTTCTCTGACCACTCATCGAGCCTGTCTTCCGCCTTGAGTGGGATTCGACGGATAACAAAACCCGGAAGCACGCTTTATGTCGTGTCTGATTTTGCCAACCTAGATGGAATAGCATTAGAGTATCTCAAGCAGCTTGCGCGAAACAACAATGTGGTTGCCGTGATGATTTACGACGCACTTGAACAAAACCTCCCTGTTCCAGGGATGTACGGAATCACGGACGGTGTTGTAAAGGGGTCGCTTAACACACACAACAAGCAAATTCGCGAGCGCTATAATTCTCAATTTGTTTTGAAAATGAATTCTCTTAAATCAAGTTTTGATGAAATGAAAATTCGGCTTTTGACGCTTCGAACCAATCAATTAGTTGTAGAGCAAGTACGGCAATGGATAGTCAAGAACTATTAAACCAATTAGCGGACATTCGGCTCCCAAACGAAATCGGCCTTTGGCCCCCTGCACCCGGTTGGTGGGTTCTGCTCGTTATCCTCCTATTCGCCCTTTATGCTACTTTTAAAGCTTTCTCAAAACGAAGAGCCCTTCAATACTCTCTAAACGCCGCCATTGAGGAGCTTGGCATTTCTTATACAAATTGGTGTTCCGCACCCGCGGAGAATAAACCAAATGCATTGCTCGAGTATGTAAACACTAGTAATACAATTCTACGCAGAGTAGCCTTAGCACATTCATCAAACAGTCAAAACGTCGCATCTCTGACGGGCAAAAAGTGGATAGCGTTTATTCGCTCGGAAGGAGACAGTGCGATGTTAACTGAGGAGATCGCTTCAGCGTTAAGTCAAGGTCGATTCCAACAAAGCTTGACTCTAGATACAGAAGCATTGCACTCGTTTTGCTCTACTTGGGTAACATCGATGTATATGGCAAAAAAACAAAGCAAAAGCTCGCTCGAAGACTCGAGCATCAAACTTCCAAAGGATCAATAATGTTGGAATTTATTTGGCCGTGGGCTTTTGCCCTGCTGCCACTGCCGTATTTTATTAATCGACTTACACGCCCGGCACCACGCCAGGACGCAGCTCTTTATGTCCCATTCTTTAAGACCTTGTCCAGCCTCGGCTCAGACAATGAAACTTTAATCAATAGTCGCATTCTCACCACCGTATGCTGTCTTCTGATATGGGTATTAATTGTTATCGCATCTTCTCGGCCGCAATGGTTAGGCGATCCTGTGCAACTCCCATCAACAGGACGCGACCTCATGCTCTCTGTCGATATCTCGGGCTCAATGGAAGCCCAAGATATGGTCGTTGGGAATCGTCAGGTATCACGAATTGAGATAGTTAAGGCCGTTGTCGGGGATTTTGTGGAGCGCAGAGAGGGTGATCGTCTCGGCTTAATTCTGTTTGCAGCACATGCATACATTCAAGCCCCTTTAACATTTGATCGCGAAACCGTTGGAACCCTTCTTGCTGAAGCTGATATTGGCATCATTGAAGAATCTGCAACTGCCATCGGAGATGCTATCGGGCTAGGCATTATTCACTTAAGAAATAGACCTGAAAATAGCAGAGTTCTCATACTTTTGACTGATGGCGTTAATAATGCAGGTGCTATGTCACCCGAACAGGCCGGAAAGCTTGCAGAAATAGAGAGCATCAAAGTCTACACAATCGGGATAGGAGCCGATCAGGTAGTGCAAAGAAGCTTTTTTGGCTCTAGAGCCATTAACCCATCTGCAGAACTCGACGAGGAGGTCCTCACTCAAATTGCCGAATCAACTGGTGGGAGGTATTTCCGTGCGAGAAATGTTAACGATTTGGTCTCTATTTACGAGGAACTCGATCGCCTGGAAACAATAGAGCAAGATGAACAGACGTATCGCCCAACGAAAGTATTATTCTATTGGCCTCTTGGGGCGGCATTACTCATAAGCTTTTTTCTGACTCTAATGCAAACTCCGTGGAGAAGATTGCAGGGATCCAGCGGCCGGGTAACTCGCGACAGTATACAGGATTCAGTCGTTGCTGGAGATGTCGAGTAATGGAAAATTTTTTAAAAGATATCCTAATGCAAGATTTTCACTTCCTACGTCCTATGTGGCTACTTGCCACGTTTCCAATTTTGGTTTTTATAGCTGCTTTATGGCGCTTGAACAGCAGTACTACCGCGTGGGACAAAGCTATCGACAAAACTCTTCTGCCTTTTTTGATCGATAAGAAGAAGCATTCCTCTCAAAAGACCCCTCTCTTGCTTTTAACACTTGTTTGGCTACTTTGCACATTAGCTCTCTCTGGCCCCGTCTGGGAAAAACTGCCGCAGCCAGTTCAACAAAGAGAAGATGCCTTAGTTATCGTCCTTGATTTATCACTTTCCATGTTTGCACCAGATCATGATCCAAGCCGACTCGATCTTGCCAAACGCAAATTGAGGGACATACTTGAATTACGTTCCGAGGGACAGACGGCATTGGTGGTATATGCTGGTGACGCCCATACCGTCACGCCACTTACTGACGATGTAGTGACCATAACAGCACTTGTACCTTCACTCTCTCCGAACATCATGCCCCTTTTTGGGAGCAATCCTGTCCTTGCGATAAATCAAGCTATTCAACTCTTAGATACAGCTGAGGCCCCTCGTGGCAAGATACTGTTGATGACCGACGGAATTAAAAGCGGGCGGGAGGAAAGCGCTATCGTAGGGTTGTTCGAAGACAATGACTACGAACTTTTAATTTTGGGTATTGGTACTGAAGCTGGAGCACCAATAAGAGTAAACGATGGTGGATATCTGACAGACAACTCCGGCCAAAGGGTTGTAGCAAAACTTGATAGAGAACCACTGATATCTGTCGTCGAACGGACTAGGGGCAAATACCATGACATTCAGTTAGCCGACTCCGATCTAGCCTATCTACTAACCGAGGCCATTAACATAGATGATGAAGAGCTCTCCGATTCTGAAGAGGAGTTCGATATTTGGTTCGAAACAGGCCCCTGGCTTTTGTTATTAATACTACCTATTACCGCAATGAGCTTTCGCCGTGGCTGGCTCTTTAATATAGCTTTTCTTGCTACTCTTCCATGCTTAACATTAACTTCTAAGCCGATTGAAGCCGCTGGATGGATTGATCTCTGGTTACGCGCAGATCAACAGGGTGCGAAAGCCTTTCAAAACAATGACCACACAGAAGCTTCTAACCTATTCAGTTCCCGCGATTGGGCCGGAGCAGCAGCGTACAGGGCTGGCGACTACGAAACAGCCGCAGCTGATTTCGCAACCATTGAAACTCCCGATGGACATTATAATCGTGGAAATGCTCTAGCAGTGGCGGGCAACTATGAACAGGCGATCGCTGCCTATGAAATTACGCTTAACGCGGAGCCAGAACACGAAGAAGCGCTGCAAAACAAAGCTATCGTCGAGCAGCTTCTCGAGCAAGAGAATCAAGAAAGTGCTGAACAAGATTCAGGCGAAAATGAAAATAGTGAGTCGCAACAAAATTCGGAAGATGAATCGGAGCAACAAGACGAAAACAGCGACCAACAAGACCAAGAGAGTCAAGAGGGAAATCAAGATCAACAGCAACAAGAGCAGCAGAGTGAAGCCCCGGACGAACAGGAAGCCTCAGAGTCAAACAGCGAACAGAATACTCCCAGCGATACAACGAACGAAGAATTTGAAGAACAACAGGCACTCGAGCAATGGCTTCGAAGAATTGACGACGATCCAGGGGAGTTGCTCAGACGCAAATTTCGATATCAATACCGCCAGAGGCAACTTAACGGAACCGCGAACAGCACTCAGGGAGGTGGACAAATATGGTAACTTACATAAAGCCATGGTTTTTTTTAAGCTCCCTTTTGATCTCATTACTAGCAACGACTTCAAAAGCACAGGAAATCACGCTAACTCTGGATAGAAGTGAGCTCGCACGCGGCGAAACACTTACCCTTACCATTCGAGTCTATGATCAGAGACAGGGAATGCAACTTGATTTAACGCCGCTGACAGAAAATTTCGATGTCCTTGGTACGAGGACATCAAGTCAGGTGAGAAGCATAAATGGTAACACCGATATCTGGACAGATTATATTATTACCCTATTCCCCTTAACCGAGGGAAGCTTGAGTATTCCCTCGTTAACCATCTACGGTCAGCAAACAGATGAACTTGAAGTGACTGTGACAAATCAGGGGGCTCGATCCAATCAAGAAACTGATGAATTATTTCTGGAAATCGAGGTTAATAAAGATTCTTTATACGTCCAGGAGCAACTGCTATTTTCGATTAGACTTTTTTACACAATTAACGGGATTCGAAATCCAGTTTTTACTGAAATAGACATTCCGGATACAGTCACCCAACTAATCGGATCTCCAAATCAATATGAAAAAATTATAGACGGCCAACGTTATGGCGTTTACGAGAAGCGCTATGTTATTTTTCCTCAAAAAAGTGGTTCTCTCGATATTCCTGATATCTTATTCAGAGGGGAAGTGACAGATGGTTCGAGCAGTTTCGTATTTAGAAATTTAAATACTCGACGAATAACTGCGTTTATCGAAGGCCGAACAATTGATGTCGTCGAGCGGCCGCCCAGCGCTGAAATGCTCCCGACATGGCTACCTGTGACAGATCTTGTTATGGAAGAATCGTTTAGTCGCCCCCTATCGGATCTTAAGGTTGGTGACAGCCTTGTGAGAACGATAAAGATGACAGCAAATGGTGTTGACGGTGCAGTGTTGCCTCCCTTTTCACCCTCCAACATTCAAGGGTTTAATACTTATCCGGATCCCGCAAAAATCGAGCGCCGATTTGTCAATGGCAGCATCGTCGGGGAGCGAATCGAATCTAACACACTCGTTGTTTTAGAAGATGGCAACCTATCAATACCAGCTATAAAAATAGACTGGTGGAACGTAGAATCTGATCGACTAGATAGCACTATAATTCAGGAAACAATGCTGCGTATCATTCCTTTACAGGGGATAGCTCCGTCCGAACTTGCGGTCCCAAGCACAGAGTCGATTGAAGACCTTCTTGCGGCTCCGCCAGAAATCAGCCAAGAAATGGTAGATGAACAAGCCACAGGTCAATATTTAAATATTGAAGAGATCCTTGTCAGATACTCAATAATCATTGGATTCTTATTAATTTTTGTTACCTTGTTGCGTAATTTAATCATAAAAAACAGAAGCCATATCTTCGCTGGATATGCAGGATTGCGAAAAGAATTTAGGCTGACTCAATCACCTGAGAGAAACGAGCGAAACGCATATCGCGCATTAATGCGGGCTTTTCGCCACTCTGATACTCAAGAAATAAAAGCAACATTAATTCAGTGGGCAAATCACATCGTAGGAACTATTGAAATAAATACCATTGAAGACCTATATCGGCAAAAAGAGTATCCTGAAATTTATGGACCACTACAGAACTTTCAAAGTGAGCTTTTTTCTGAGAAACCTAACTCAAAAAACCTTGAATTGAGCAACCTGCTTGCTGCTGTAAGAAAAATACGTAAAGTAAACAAAAAGAATAACGCCACCCACGAGCGCAAGAAGCGCTACCACCTGCCGCCGCTCTACCCCATTTGAGGCCAACTGCATGTCTACCACACGGCTTGTTTTTAGCACTGCATGCGACAATCGCTGCAAAAAATGTGGAAAAGCGCTCAAAAAATGCCGATGCATTGCAAGCAGTCAACTTAAGACAAAAGCCCCTAATCAAACCATCAAAATCCAGTACGAAAAAAAAGGAAGAAAGGGGAATGGTGTTTGCGTTATTACAAACTTAACGTTACCTTCGGCGGAGCTGAAAACGTTGGCCAAAGAGCTGAAAACGAAGTGTGGATCTGGTGGTAGCATTAAGGATCAACAAATAGAAATTCAAGGAGATCATCGCGAGATTATCAAAGCGGCCTTGGAAGAAAAACAATACAAGGTGAAGATAGCGGGTGCATAACCCAACTGCAGGTCTCTACAACAACTCAGTGTTAATATCAGCGATCTGATTTTCTTTAGAAGCCTCTCCAAGCTTGTTTTGACCTTGTTTCGCCATATCATTACGCTGATTTTTCAACCGTTCCAAGTAAGTTTCATCTACATCCCCGGTAATGTATTCCCCATTAAAAACGGAGCACTCAAACTCAGAAATATCGGGGTTGCCCTCTGACGCTGCAGCAATTAAATCTTGTAAATCCTGGTATATTAACCAATCTGCACCGATCGCTTTTTCGACCTCTTCTTCGGAACGCCCTGCAGCTATTAACTCATTTGCTGACGGCATGTCTATTCCATAAACATTAGGGTAGCGTATAGCGGGCGCTGCTGATGCGAAATAAACTTTACTAGCGCCGGCATCTCTAGCCATCTGAATTATTTGCTTACAAGTTGTTCCTCGAACAATCGAATCATCGACTAAAAGCACATTTTTCCCACGAAACTCTAACTCAATCGCGTTAAGTTTTTGTTTCACACTCTTACGACGCTGGCTTTGACCCGGCATTATAAAAGTTCTTCCGATATATCGATTTTTTACGAAACCTTCTCTGTACTTAATACCAAGTCGATTAGCTAACTCTAGCGCAGAGGTTCTGCTCGTATCCGGCACTGGAATAACGACATCGATGTCATTTTGCGGGCGGAGAGCAATCAGCTTATCTGCCAACTTCTCACCCATCCTGAGCCTTGCTTTATATACAGATATCGCATCCATCATCGAGTCAGGCCGCGCAAAATACACGTGCTCGAAAATACACGGGGCATGACGGGACGACTCGGTGCAGATTTTTGAGTGAAGCATGCCATTCAAGTCAATATAAACAGCTTCACCAGGAGCAATATCTCTCTCTATGACAAAGCCTTGAGAAATAAGTGCCACACTTTCCGAAGCTATCATATATTCACGCTTATCAGTCGACGGATCATCTCTATACCCAAATACCAATGGCCGAATACCATTTATGTCCCTAAACCCAACTATGCCGTACCCTGTCAACATTACTACTGCTGCGTAACCGCCTCGACATCTATTATGCACCCCACTCACAGCTGAAAAAACATCGTCAGGCAGAGGCTCTATCTTTTTGTTTTGTTGTAATTCATGCGCAAAAACGTTCAACAATACTTCCGAATCTGAATCAGTATTGATGTGTCGCAAATCTTCTTTAAAGAGGTCACGAGCGATGTCCTTAGTATTCGTGAGATTGCCATTATGAGCTAGCGCCAATCCATACGGTGAGTTCACATAGAATGGTTGCGCAAGTGCCGGACTAGAACTGCCCGCGGTGGGATACCGCACGTGACCAATACCCATCTGGCCTTTCAGTCTTCTCATATGACGGGTTCTAAATACATCTTTTACTAATCCATTATCTTTTCTAAGATTCAGCTTTCCGTTATCACATGTCATTATACCGGCTGCATCTTGTCCCCGATGTTGCAGAATTGTAAGCGTGTCGTATATACATACTCCAACATCATTCTCCGAAACCACTCCAACTAAACCACACATAAAAGCCTCTCTATTTAAAAATCTTACCGATTATCAAATAATCTCGGGTTGTGAAAAATCAAATGTCTCGGCGTATTGAATAAATATTAATTGGGAGAGATCGTCAACATAAGGTAGGATTTTTGACGCCATCCAGAAATCGCTTCCACTGACGAAAGGGCGAGCTACAAAAGTCAAAATTAAAACGATCAAAGCCCCGCGCGCCAGTCCAAACAACACCCCAAGACCACGATCAATTAGCATCAGTCCGGTCAAAACAAGAAACTTCTGGCTAACAAAAATAACGAGCGCCCCAAGCATTAATACAACAACAAATAAGCAACAAACAGCAAAAAAATATCTCGCTCCCGCGTTATCTAAAACGGAAGTAAGCGCTTCCGCAAGCAAAGCTCCATAGGACTGTGCGATTACAACAGCAAGCACAAGAAATAATAAAGATAGAAGCTCTCGCACCATGCCTCGCCAAGCACCAATTATGCTTGAAATTGCGAGTATTGAGAAAATTAAAACATCTATCCAGCTCATCAAAGGTTATCCCAATCCCTCTTCGAGTTATAAACTCTCTAATTCGTAGCGTTTAATTAGTCCCAGAACTTGGTATTTTTGATTTAATTCTTCTCTAAAGGCTTCCACTCTATTCCGATCTAACCAGGGGCCGACAAAGATTGTCATTCGACCCCCGTTTTCACTCGAAGATTTCCTACTGTAGGCCTTATAGCCGTCCGAAATGAGCTGCAAGCGCAGTCTTTCTCCATTACTAAAATTCGAAAAAACACCCATTTGAATTACAAAACCCTCAGGAAGGCCTTCAGAACTCAATGAGGGGGTTTCGTCGATTGCTTCGATTGGAATTATAACAGCGGCTTCGTTAGACACTTTGTTTTGGGGCAGTTCTGCACTCGGATTTTTCCGCGATGATAATTCCGGAGTATCCACGCTACCGCCCCGAATCTGGGGTATGACTTGAATCGGCGGATCTATTTTTTCTAAAAGTGGGCGTTCAGGAATCCGCTCAATCACAGCAATAGAGCTGTAACCCCCGCCCCCATCGAAAATCAAGATCATCATGGTGCTGGCTATAACTAAGACTACCAAGCCGCCTATTAATCTCTGCCTCATGCTTTTCAGAACTCTTATCTCTCAGAACGTAAATTATACCAGCCCAGCGGAAGAAACACTCAAATTTCGTACTGCCGATACTGTTAAAAAAGAACCAGTCACAACTACCACAGAGTTAGGACTAGAGTTTGTTTTTGCACAAGCGCCCAAATAAGCATTTTCTACAGAGTCGTAAGTACAGACACAAACATCTGTAAATAGTGTTTTTAAAGACTTCTCAAGTGAGGATACCGACAGACAACGTTCATTGTCTACTTCTCCAATATGCCATTCTGAAACTTCACTTCCAAATGCATGCAAAAACTCAATGACTCGTTTGTCAGCCATTATTGCCAGAACCACAACAACCTTGTGTCCAAATTGTACGACATTCATCAATTCCTTGTTTAATATCTCAGCCGCACCTTGATTATGAGCAACATCTAAAAGAATCGGAGTTTTGGTTTTTTTATCCTTTCGCCATTCAGCACGGCCAGCGAGTTGAAGAGTTGTTAATAAATTGCGCTGAGCTTCCAAATTTACCGAAAAGCCCCAAGAAAAAGCCACTGAATACAAAACCTGCATAGCGACCGCAACGTTATCCAACAGTAATTTGGGTGACGGTAGATCGCTTATTGTTTCAATATTTTTTGGCTTATTGGACGTCTCGGTAAAACCGTGCCAGCTCCAACACTCACCCTCTCTCTCCCACCAGAAATGCTGCCCTAAGCAAAGTGGGGTCAATCCAAGATCTTCAGCTTTCCTAAGCAAAGTTTGCGGAGGATCTCTATCACCAAAAATCGCCTGCGCTCCTGCTCGCAAAATACCAGCTTTTTCGGCCGCGATTGCCTCTCTACCCTTCCCTAACCAGTCTTCATGGTCAATGCTAATATTTGTGACTACACAAATGTCGGCATCGATAATATTTACAGCATCCAACCGCCCGCCTAAACCAACTTCCAGAATAACGGCATCGAGCTCCGTCCGAGCAAAAATCAAAAACCCTGCTAACGCCGTGAACTCAAAGTAACTAAGCTTAATATTTCCTCTTACTGACTCGATTTCTGAAAAGACATAACACAGTTGTTCGTCATCTACCTCTGTCTGGTTTATCCGGAATCGTTCATTAAAACGATCAATATGCGGTGATGTGAATGCTGCTACCCGCATTCCCTGCAGCAACAGCATCGCTTCAATCGCCGCAACGGTTGATCCTTTACCGTTGGTGCCAGCTACTGTTATGACTAGAGGGGCTAAACGGGCTACCTCAAAACGCGTGTAAACTGATAAAATTCTAGACAGCCCAAGATCAATCTCCCTTGGATTTATCTGAGAGATATACTCCAACCAATCTTTAAGCGAACTTTTTCTAGAGAGATTCAGACTTAATTCCATTCACAGTAAGCACACAGGGTTCTTGTACTCATAAAAGATTGAGTTACTAGACCGCGGCCTTAGAACCATTAACGGATCTATGGAAAAGCAACTTTGAGATCAAGCCTCCTATCCGAGGTCTTAGGTCTCGACGGTGCACGATCATGTCAACCGCTCCGTTTTCGAGTAAGAATTCACTTCGCTGAAAGCCATCGGGCAATTGGACTCTAACGGTCTGGCGAATTACATCAGGTCCCGTGAAACCGACGAGAGCATTTGGTTCAGCTATGTTGATGTCTCCAAGAATCGCCAAACTCGCAGAAACCCCACCATAAACTGGATCAACTAGCACCGAGATGTAGGGAAGTCTTTCAGATTTTAATTTTTCAAGCGCAGCCGCAGTTTTAGCCATTTGCATTAGGGACAGAAGCGCCTCTTGCATTCTCGCCCCGCCACTAGTCGCAAAACAAACGAGAGGAGCTTTCGCTTTTATACAGTGATCACCAGCCATAACAAATTTTTGTCCGACAACGGCCCCCATAGAGCCCCCAATAAAATTAAATTCAAATGCCGCACAAACTATTGGTTGACCAAGAAGTGTCCCATTCATTACGACGAGCGCGTCCTTCTCACCTGTGGCTTTTTGCGCTGCGGAGAGCCTATCTTTATATTTTTTCAAATCTTTAAACTTAAGTAAGTCAACCGGCGCAAGCTCAGAAAATAACTCCGTTTGTGACTCAGAATCCAAAAAAAGATCGAGTCTCCGTCGCGCGGTTATTCGGATATGATGATCACACTTAGGACAAACATCGAAGTTTTGGCTAAGAGACTTTTCATAAAGCACTGCTTCGCAACGCGGACATTTTTTCCATACCCCTTCTGGAACTCCCGTTTTTTTCGCGTCCTTACTAGCATTAGAAATCGATGGTAAAATTTTATCTATCCAACTCATAACATATCCTGATTGATGTTTTAAACCTGTAGGGCATCTCGCGCATCTCGTATCAACTTCGTCGCGGCCTCTACGTCCTCACTTGTCTCGTCGCCAGTAACAGAAAGCTTTCCAATCTCGCTAACTAAAGCACTGCCAATAATCACTCCGTCAGACATATCGCTCATCTTCAAAACGCTATCCACATCTTTGATACCGAAACCAATCACTACAGGTAGCTCTGTCAAAGTTCGTAATTCACTCACCCGAGTTCGAATTGCATTCGCATCGATTAGCGCGCCACCGGTCACGCCTTTGAGTGATACATAGTAGAGATATCCAGAGCAAACTTCCGTTATCAGTTTAGCTCTTTCAATTCCGGTCGTCGGTGCTACTAAGAATATCGTATCAATGTCCACATCCCTCAAGCGTTGGCGAAGATCAAAGGACTCAGCAGGCGGCATATCCACAACAAGCACACCATCAACATCAGCCTTCGAAACTTCTTTAGTGAACTCCTCGTAGCCCATTAATTCAATCGGATTTAAGTAACCCATAAGCACGACCGGCGTTGCGGAATTTTTAGCCCTAAACTTTTTCATCAATTCACAAACATCAGTCAAAGATGTTCCAGACGCAATCGCTCTTTCAGCGCCAAGTTGTATTACTGGACCATCAGATGACGGATCACTGAAGGGGATACCCAATTCGATGATATCAGCTCCATCTTTTACAAGTTGGTGCATTAGCTTTTCAGTAGCACTTAAATTCGGATCGCCCGCAACAAGGTATGGTATCAAAAGCTTTTGTCCATTTATCGCGGCTCTTTTAGTGACTTCACTTAATCTACTCATAAACTTTATTCTTTTCCTAAATGCAAAGTCATGCCCTAACTAGAGGGTGATTCCTTCAAGCCGAGCTACCGTCTCAATATCTTTATCGCCCCTACCCGACATATTAACAACAATATTTTGATCTGATCGCATGGCCGACGCGAGCTTCAATGCATAAGCCACTGCATGACTGGATTCTAATGCCGGAATAATACCCTCGAGTTGAGTCGTTTCATGAAAGGCTTGCATGGCCTCCTTATCGGTCGCCGCGACATACTTAACGCGCTTCATATCCTTCAGCCACGAATGTTCCGGACCCACTCCCGGATAATCCAAACCCGCCGAAACTGAATGCGTTTCCATAATCTGTCCATTCGGATCAGCCATTAAATAAGTTCTGTTTCCATGCAAAACACCGGGAGACACGTCATCCGCGCTCAGTGGCGCAGCATGCCTCCCAGTTTCAAGACCATCACCCCCAGCCTCAACTCCATACATGAAAACCTCTGCATCTTTTAAAAACGGATGAAACATGCCAATGGCATTTGAGCCACCGCCAACACATGCAACCAACGCGTCAGGAAGCTTTCCGAACTGATCTAGCGCCTGCTTTCTTGTCTCCCTCCCGATGACGCATTGAAAATCTCGGACAAGGAGAGGATATGGATGCGGCCCCGCAACAGTGCCTATAATGTAGTAGGTATTATCAACATTCGTTGCCCAATCACGTAACGCTTCATTCATTGCATCTTTTAATGTCCGCGAGCCGGATTCAACAGACACCACGGTTGCACCCAAAAGCTTCATCCGATAGACGTTCGGCGCTTGCCTTTGAATATCTTCCGCGCCCATGTAAATAAAACAATCCAAGCCTAATCGAGCCGCAACCGTAGCTGTTGCGACGCCATGCTGACCCGCGCCAGTTTCGGCAATAATACGAGTCTTCCCCATTCTTTTGGCGAGCAATGCTTGCCCTATCGTATTGTTCACCTTGTGAGCGCCTGTATGATTAAGGTCTTCACGCTTCAGAAAAATCTTTGCGCCCTTTGCTAAACTGGTCAATCGGGCCGCAAAATATAAGGGAGAGGGTCTACCAACATAGTGATTTAAGTCATAATCATACTCTTCCCAAAACGCCGAATCTTTAGACGCTTCTTCATATACTCTGGCAAGTTCTTCAACCGCAGAGATAAGAGTCTCACCGACGAACACACCACCATAAGGTCCAAAGTGACCGAGCTCATCTGGACCCTCCAGGTCTTGCTGGGGGATACTTGGATTAGAATTCTGATCAAACACTTTTTACTCCTTCTATAAAACACTTCATTTTATATAAATCTTTTTTCCCCGCGCTGACTTCAACTCCACTACTGACATCGACTCCGAAGGGTCGAACCGTGCTTATAGCCTTTAGGACATTTAAGTCAGTAAGCCCTCCCGCCAATACCGTCTTTCTTAACTGAGATTCAGACAAGACTTTAGTCAAATCCCAATCGAATGTCTGCCCGGTTCCTCCGATCTCCCTGCGGCTATAGGCGTCCAGTAAAATCATATCGGCAGAATCATACTTTTTGAAAGCGTCCTTGATACTTTGCGAGTCCCTAACTCGACTAGCTTGAATCTGCGGCATCCCAAAACTGTTACAAAATTGTTGATCTTCATTTCCGTGAAACTGAAGTCGATCAATCAGACCAGTTTCAAGAACTTTCTCAACTTCTTCTCGTGTTGGATTAACAAAGAGCG
The DNA here is from genome assembly GCA_002700775.1 of Gammaproteobacteria bacterium. GTDB lineage: Bacteria > Pseudomonadota > Gammaproteobacteria > Pseudomonadales > Pseudohongiellaceae > UBA9145. The sequence continues at coordinate 25,727 of PAEL01000017.1, forward strand.
CCACCCTATCCGCGTCGTTCCGTCCACTTTCGAGGATGGACCGTAATTTATCTGCATCAACGGCCCTTGGGCTTTTCTGAAAAAACACAAATCCTAATGCATCCGCACCACAATTCATTGCACTTTCTGCATCCTCGGCAGTAGTTATTCCGCATATTTTGATCCAGATTTTCCTATCTTGCGCCATAACTTCATTATACCTACTGAACATTCGAAAACTGTTTACCTATGCTCTTTTAAAACCAGCTCCCTATACAAATCCAGCCAAAACAGGCGGAGCGACTGGGCGCTCAGGTAGCGCGTATTTCGGAGAGTAAGAAACCCCAGTAAGGTACAAACCATGCGGAGGCGACGTGGCACCAGCTTTTGTCCTATCTCTCTGCTCCAAGACAATTTTTACCCAAGAACTCGGGTAATCACCACGTCCGACCGCTATCAGGGTACCTGCGATGTTCCGCACCATATGCTGTAAAAATGCGTTTGCGACCACGGTAATTACTACGTAATTACTTTTCCTGACTACAGATATCTTCTCTACGTTTCTATTCGGGCTGTTAGATTGGCAGCCGGCAGCTCGAAAAGAGGAAAAATCATGCTCTCCGACCAAAACCTGTGCCGCTTCGTGCATCGCCTCGGCCTTAAGCTTCCTCGCAATATGGGTCACAGTTCCATTTAGAAATACACTCGACATCTCGCAGTCTCGAATGACATACACATATCGCCGAGCGACAGCTGAAAACCGAGCGCTAAAATCAGCGGCAACCTGCCGCACCCATAAAATCCGGATTGAACTTGGCAACTGACTATTGACCCCAACAGTCCAGGCTTTTGAGCCGCGATCGACGAAACTATCAAAATGCACTACCTGCTGAGTGGCATGTACCCCAGCATCAGTTCTTCCCGCACAAACAGTTAAGACTGATTCTCCAGCAACCTTAGATAACCCTTCCTCAACGATTTTTTGAATCGTAACCGGCGCAGTGGCACCTTGTCGCTGCCATCCGGAAAAATCCGACCCATTATATTCAAGACCCAAGGCAAACCTAGTGACACATTCACTCATGTTCTACAAGCTACTCTTCTTTATCACGACCATCATCGGGTTCCAGCAGACCTTTCATAAGATTCTCAGCCTCAACCCTCTGAGAAGCATTCGCCACACCGACAACCTCACCAAGAATTTTTCGCACACTTTCCATATCTCCCATTTTTGAGTAGGCATAAGCCAGTTCTAGTTTAGTTGCGATTTCATCTTCAGAAGCCTCATCATTAGAATTCAATTCGGAATCGGGGTCTTCGATACCATACATCACCTCTTGATTTCCAAATTGAGTCTCTGATGCGGGCTTTTCATCCTCTTGGCTTATTTCCCCACTAGGCGTCTGTAATTCAGGTTCAATGTTGGGTGAGAGACTAGCGCGTTTGTAAGACTCTCTACCTCCCACAGATGAGGCACGATTGTGCGTCGGCTCTGAATTGTGATCGTTTCCTCTTCGTCGCAACCACAACAAACTCAGAAGCGACACAACGACAACTCCGAGTATTAAGATAGCAAGCAAACCAGTCTCCGATTGAGCGCTCTGACTTTGCGGCGAAATACTATTTTCAGCGTTAAGCTTAGGAACAGCACTCAGGGAGGTGTCCTCATCGATTACCTTGATTTCATTTGCTGTTTTTAGTTGCAAATCTAACGATGCAATCTGCAACTTAAGCAAAGAGACCTCTTTATCAGTCTCATCGAGCCTAGTGGATACATTTGTAAGCCTGCGCGAGAGAGCGGCGTTTTCACTATCCTTGGCTCGTATCAGGAACTCAAGCTCAGCAATGCGAGAATCGAGAGCAACATTACGATCCATGAGCGCCAACACCTCTTCTGAGGCTTCTGAAGTTACTATTGAATAAAGTTCATTCTGTCGTCGAACCTCACCCATTGCCTCCCGCGGAGCCAATCTTAGTGCCTCAGATAAGGTGGGGCTCATAAGACGCACCCCGGCATAAAGCCCATTGATATTTCTTCGTTTGAAGGCGGTCGGATTTATTCTTTGATAAGCCAACATAACCTGCTGCGGACTCACCTTTTCGCCTGAAAAAAGATTCTTCGAAAGGCTGTATAATGTATCGCCTCTTGCTACCTGCACAGACAGCGGCATCAATTGCTCGTTCAACGCTAAAAGATTCCCACAAAGCGTTGATAAAAAAACAATCAATATCAAGAACCGAGGTGCTGATAAAAAGTATCGTCGCATATTATTTTATTCTTCCTCTTGGGAGGATGCCTAAATGCACAGGCAATTAGCCACTGCGCTATCCACTACAAATACTGCTTGATTAGCATTTCAGCTATCTGGATGGAATTAAGCGCAGCGCCCTTCCGGATGTTGTCAGACACTAGCCAAAAACTTATCCCGTTTTCAAGAGAAATATCTTTCCGAATTCGGCCCACATAAACCGGATTCGAATCAGCGGCTTCCGTAACCGGGGTCGGATAACCACCACTTTCCCGTTTGTCCATAACCTCAACGCCTTCAGCTTGTTCCAGCAAATTGATCACGTCACTTAAATCCACAGGCTCAGAAGTCTCAATCTGCACCGCTTCAGAGTGCCCATAAAAAACAGGGACACGAGCACAAGTCGCGCTCACTAAAATGTTTGGATCGTCAAATATTTTCTGGGTCTCCCAAACCATCTTCATCTCTTCTTTTGTGTAGCCATTCTCCTGAAAAGCATCAATATGTGGAAGGACATTAAATGCGATCTGTTTCGGATACACCTTTGGCTCCACAGGCTGACCGTTTAGCAAAGCTGCGGTTTGTCCTGCAAGCTCCTCGATAGCGCTCTTACCACTGCCTGACACAGCCTGATAAGTAGCAATATTTAGTCTCTTTATACCGAGCGCCTCATAAATCGGCTTTAAAGCAACCACTAAACCTATCGTAGAACAGTTCGGATTTGCGATAATGTTCCGCTGCGAAAAGTTAGCTAATGCCTTACCGTTAACCTCTGGCACAACGAGCGGGATGTCAGAGTCGTATCGAAAATGAGAGGTATTGTCGACGACGACGCAACCAGCTGCAGCAGCTTTTGGCGCGTATTCAGCTGAAACACTGCCACCCGCCGAAAATACACCAATGTGCGCTTGATTAAAATCAAACTCAGCAAGATCCGTCACCATGATCGACTTATTACGAAACACTACCTTGGTGCCTGCCGACCGCTCACTCGCGAGCAAATATAACTCTCCGACCGGGAAGTCCCGCTCGTCAAGAATACTTACCAACGCTTCTCCTACAGCCCCAGTAGCGCCAACGATTGCAACATTAAAAACATCCATTTCGCATCGGCCCCTGCTACTTAAGCGTGAAATAGAAGGGAGAGGTTGCCCTCCAGCCATCTTCAAATTGTCTGATGAGCTCAGCATCCCCGAGGGTTATTCCAATATCATCCAAGCCATTCAACAAGCAGTGCTTCCTCGAAGCCTCAATCTCAAAGTTTATGGCTCCCCCGTCCGGCATTCTGATAACTTGTTCTTCTAAATCTACGGACAACTCAAACCCTGGAACTGCCTCAACCTCTGCAAAAAGAGATTCTATAATTTTACTATCTAAAACAATGGGTAAAAGACCATTTTTAAAGCAGTTATTGAAGAAAATATCTGCAAAGCTTGGCGCAAGTATCACTCTAAACCCATAATCATCGAGGGCCCACGGCGCGTGCTCCCGGCTCGAGCCGCACCCGAAGTTTTCACGCGTCAACAAAATACGGGCATTTGCATACCTCACCTTATTGAGCACAAAGTCTTCATTAATTGGCCGCTTACTGTTATCAGCATCAGGCTCACCTTTATCCAGGTAGCGATGCTCATCAAAAAGATTTACTCCAAAACCGGTTCTTTTTATCGATTTTAAGAATTGTTTAGGAATAATAAAGTCTGTGTCAACATTTGCCCTATCGAGAGGCAAAACCAAACCTTTCACTGCATCAAATTTTTTCATTTCTACTTCCGTTTTGTATTAACTTCAATGCCTTATGAGGTATTTTTATAGAACACTCACGTCAATGAATCGCCCGTGGATAGCAGCAGCCGCAGCCATAGCAGGGCTGACCAAATGAGTCCGACCCCCAAAACCCTGTCTTCCCTCAAAATTTCGATTCGAAGTCGAGGCGCAGTGCTTCCCCGCACCAAGCTGATCGGCATTCATAGCTAAGCACATCGAACAGCCAGGCTCGCGCCATTCAAGCCCCGCCTCAATAAAGATCTTATCTAACCCTTCCTCCTCGGCCTTTTGTTTTACAAGCCCGGAACCCGGAACTACCATTGCCACTTCAACAGTCTCGGCCTTCTGCTTCCCTTTAACCACTGCTGCAGCTTCCCTCAAATCCTCAATGCGAGAGTTAGTGCAAGACCCAATAAATATGCAATCCAGCTTGATATCACCGATTGCCATGCCACTTTTTAAACCCATATAAGCTAACGCTTGTTCATAGTTCGCTTGTTTATTTTTTTCGACCTCCTCAGAAATGAAGGGTATTCGCCCATTTACTGAAGCAACCATCTCAGGCGACGTACCCCAGGTTACCTGAGGATCAATTTCTGCCGCATCCAGCTCGATAACACAATCAAAAATTGCACCGTCGTCACTCTTAAGCCCCCTCCATGCTGAGGCCGCTTTATCCCACAAGTCCCCTGATGGAGCAAACGGCCTACCTTTAATATAATCTAAAGTTTTCGTATCACACGCGACCAAGCCAGCCCTCGCACCAGCTTCTATCGCCATGTTGCAGACGGTCATCCGACCCTCGATAGAAAGGCTTTCAATTGCTTCACCACCAAATTCAATCGTATACCCCGTCCCACCTGCCGTACCCAGCTCGCCAATTATCGCCAACACTATATCCTTCGCCGTGACACCTTTTTTCAATTGACCATCAACCCGAACAAGCATGTTTTTTGCTTTTCGTGCTATCAAGCACTGAGTTGCAAGCACGTGTTCGACTTCAGAAGTGCCAATCCCGTGGGCAAGAGCACCGAGAGCTCCGTGTGTTGAAGTGTGAGAATCGCCGCAAACTATAGTCATCCCGGGCAAGGTCGCACCCTGCTCTGGTCCAACGACATGCACTATCCCTTGGCGAATGTCGTTCATGTCCATCTCAAGGATGCCAAATTCTTTACAATTCTCATCCAGAGTGGCTACCTGAATTTTTGAGACTGGATCCTTGATTCCCTCAAGCCCCTGACTTCGCTCGCTTTTCGTAGTCGGGATATTATGATCCGGTGTGGCAAAATTTGCATCCGCTCTCCAGGGCGTCCTGCCTGCTAACCGCAACCCTTCAAAAGCCTGAGGCGAAGTGACCTCATGTATTAGATGCCTATCGATGTAAAGCAAGGCTGTTCCGTCATCTCGTTGAGAAACCAGATGACTATTCCAAAGTTTATCGTATAACGTTTTGTTACTCATTCTAACTACCTTCAATAATCAACTTCATTTATTACATACAATAGATTGATTTTTATGGTTTATTTTGCGCCCGATCTCGCAATAAGTGATCCATAAGAACAAGCGCAAGCATTGCCTCCGCGATAGGTGTTGCGCGAATTCCAACACAGGGATCATGCCTCCCCGTAGTGACAACATCTTGCTCTTCGCCATGAACATCTATTGATCGGCCAGGCAATCTGATACTAGAGGTCGGTTTCAACGCAATACTCGCGAGAATATCTTGCCCGCTAGAAATACCACCGAGAATTCCCCCCGCGTTATTTGACAAAAACCCGCTTCTGCTCAACTCATCTCGGTGCTCGCTTCCTTTCTGTGCGATCGATTCAAACCCCGAGCCTATTTCAACGCCTTTTACCGCGTTAATGCTCATCAGAGCTTTTGCAATATCTGCATCCAATCTATCAAATACGGGCTCGCCTAAACCGACGGGTATATTTGATGCAATGACATTCACTCGAGCTCCGATTGAATCTCCTTGCTTGTTCAAGTCCGCCATATACTCTTCCATTTGAGCAACTTTTCCTGCATCGGGACAAAAGAAAGAATTGTTTTCGACTTCCTCCAAATCCACTTTTTCGACGACAATTGGTCCCAATTGTGACAAATAGCCTCTGACTTTAATCTGAAAATTCAGGTCTAAGTATTTCTTTGCGATTGCTCCAGCCGCCACCCGCATCGCTGTTTCTCGAGCTGAAGACCTCCCTCCCCCACGATAATCACGGACACCATATTTTTTCCAATAAGTATAATCTGCATGGGCGGGTCGAAATTGATCCTTGATTTTGCTGTAGTCTTTTGTCCTTTGGTCGGTATTTTCAATCAGTAGACCAATTGGCGTACCAGTTGTTTTACCTTCAAAAACGCCAGAGAGGATTTTTACAACATCTCCCTCTCTTCTTTGAGTGGTAAAACGCGACTGGCCCGGCTTTCGCCTATCCAGATCATGCTGCATGTCCTCTGTTTCCAACGGCAAACCAGGCGGGCACCCATCAACAATACAACCCAAAGCAGGACCATGACTCTCGCCAAAGCTTGTAACTGTGAAATTTTTACCGAGCGTGTTTCCTGACATGACTTTTTCCGGCTACATAACTGTTGCCTTTAATTATAGCCTGCTTCATCAAACAAAGCGCGCCTTATACCGAGCAAGCTCGGTTTTTGTAATAGCTAGCACCCCCTCACCACCCATTCCTAATTCCAACCAAAGCAAGGGGATATCATATAAGCGCTCAGATAAGGCTCGGTGGCTATAGCCCACCTCTAAAATGAGCACTCCGTTATCTGTTAAAAACCCCTCCGCATTTTTTAAGATACTTATGGGCAGCGCCAACCCCCTATCTTCACTAATCAAACCGAGTTGAGGCTCATGATCATATTCCATCGGGAGAGTGCCGTACTCCTCAGATGACACGTATGGTGGGTTAGTAAGGATCAAATCGAACTTATTTGTCACTTCCGTAAATAGATCCGAACGATATGTCTTTATCCTGCTATCCAACTCATGCAAGGTTACGTTTTCCTGACTGAGAGCTAGGGCTTCTTCAGAAACATCCACCATCTCCACTTTAGCGTGAGAATATTCGATAGCGGCAGCGATACCTATACAACCACCCCCACAACAGAGATCGAGAATTTGCTCAGGAACAAAATCAAACACACCTGCAAACTCATTTTGAATCAATTCAGCGATCGGAGATCGTGGAATTAACGCACGATCATCACAAATGAACTCTTTCCCAGCAAACCAAGCTCGACCAACAAGGTAGGCGACCGGCACACGGTCTTTAATTCTAATCTGAACCAATGTATCAATCTGATCAATCTCAATTTCGGAGACAATCCGACACGCAGACTCTTTCGTGTTGAAATCAAGTTTAAGTTTCGCATAAACTAAGAATGTCGCCTCATCGTGCGCATTATCTGTTCCATGTCCATAGCTCAGAGGCTCGGCACTGAACTTTTCTGACACAATGTTAACGTAATCGCAGACCCGCATCGAGAAACCTATATCTGTTATACTTTGACTGAGCCATTCTAACCGAAAACACTGGGATTTATTATGAAAGATGCTTTTTACACTATACTCGAGCAAATTGGTGAGGATCCAAACCGCCCGGGTTTAATTGACACGCCCAGCAGAGCAGCGAAAGCCATGCAGTACCTTACCCAAGGCTATTCAATGAACATCGACGAGGTTATCAATGGTGCATTGTTCCCCTCAGACACAGACGAAATGGTTATTGTGAAGGATATAGAACTGTACTCAATGTGCGAGCATCACCTACTTCCCTTCATAGGAAAGTGCCACGTTGCTTACCTTCCCAAGGGAAGAGTAATTGGCCTTTCAAAGATCGCGAGAATCGTCGATGTTTACGCCCGACGACTGCAGATTCAAGAGAATTTGACCAACGAAATTGCCAACTGCATTCTGACGCAGACCGAAGCCTCAGGCGCGGCGGTGATAATCGAAGCGAGGCACATGTGCATGATGATGCGAGGGGTACAAAAGCAAAATTCAGTGATGAAAACATCCTGCATGCTGGGGGCGTTTCGAAAGAGCCAAAACACAAGGAACGAATTTTTATCGCTTATTAGTCGCTAGTTTCTCACGACCATTTCGACTCTGTTCTTACAAATCTTTCCGTAGCAGCTCGGCGCTAATGGCCCCACCCCCCGAGCAAATATTCGCTCAGGTTCCAATCCCAACGCGACCAACTCTAGTGCCAAAGCCTCGGCTCTTTTTGTTGACGCCAGCATCAACCCAGATTCAGACAAATCCTCATCAGCGAGGTGAGCAACCAAGTATACAGAGACACTCGGGTTATCTCTGAGAAACTCGAATAGAGGCATTACATCAGCAGTTTCTGACAGCTCATGAGAATTGGTAAACTGAATGTTAGGCAGAATAACGCTTCCTTGAGCCAACGCCTTCGAAAGCATTGAACGTCCATCCGATGGTGACGCTCCCTCGAGGTCTTTCACTGTCTCTATGTAAGCGTAGACCTTCTTATTTCCTCGCGTAATAATATATAACGAAACATAGTCATCTGAGGAACTTCCCCTCGCAGCAATATAAAATTGATTCATCACGGGTCCGTACAAGCTCCGCTTGCCAAAAATGTCATTAGCCCAATAGTTACTGCTACCACATGCCCTCCCCGAGCACTCAAACAAAATTCTATGTTCATTAGAGACAATTTGCTCGCGATAAAACTCATAAACTTCTGATCCACTGAACTCCTGATCTATAGCATACGTTGCTTTAACCACGTCTCCTTGAAGCCTCCGCGAATCCTCAGGATTAACCTCCCCCCTCGTCCTCTGAAGGGTTCCAGTTACTAAATCATATGTTTGGTCTTCAAACACCTCAATCTCTATAACTGTAGAGTAAGAAAAAGACTCCAACCAAATAGCTTCATCCAACCCCAAGTCTTCTGACCCTGCACCCAAAGGGACTGCTACCACCAAAAGCACCAAAGCTGACTGATAAAAAAGTCCCGAGTTACGCAAAGCTACCTCTATTAATTATTCATGAAGAATTTATATTGTTTAATATGACATACCTCTAAGTCGATTCGGAATCTTCTTTAGGAGAGGGTTTTTTTTCTTCAGTATATTCGCTCATCTTCGAGAATGCCGCACTTTGGTCTTGCGTAAATGTAGGCTCAATATCTGGAAAGGGACTGAACGGAAACGGTTTAACATCGCTAATATAAGTAACGTAGTTTAAAATCTCTTGTAGGTACAGAAATACTCTAACACAAAGTTCCTTTAAGTTCGTATTAGGCTCATTTGTAACTACGCTGAATAATAACTGGGCAACCATTACAATAATCACCAAAGGAATTAGCACAATGTAAAGTAAAAATACAAAACCTGCTATCAGCCCCAAGTGAATCCAATTAGACGGATTTAGAAGATTTTCTCCAATATTTTTAAGCGAACCTGACATCACTTTCTCCTTTCACAATGCTTGCTAAAAGTTAAACTAAACAAAACCGGACTGCATACTCGACATTCATCAATCAACATTATTACAGCTCTTTTAACTTACTCGCCGCAAATTCAACATCCATAGCGTGCTCTCCCGACATCAATGAGGGAATAATACTCTCAACAATTTCTCCGTTAAAAACAATGTGAAACAATCCCTCAGCCAAAGGCATATGAATATTAAGTTTTTCCGCACGTTCGAACACTACCTTTAAAGTATTGATACCCTCTACCACCTGCCCGACACTATCCTCAGCCTGCCTATAAGACAGCCCCCTCCCGAGAAGCGAGCCGAATCTATAGTTACGGCTCATCGGCGAGGAACATGTCACGACAAGATCACCAACCCCAGACAAACCCAAAAACGTCATCGGGTCAGCGCCAAGCTCACGACCGAACCTCGCCATTTCAGCGAGCCCTCGAGTCACAATAAGACTATTTGTATTGTGCCCCATCCCTAATTCAGAAGCGATTCCAGCAATAACTGCATATATGTTTTTTAATGAACCTCCTAGCTCTACTCCATACATATCGTCATTGGCGTAAACACGGAAGAATTCCGATTTCAAAACGTCCATAACCATGCTTCGGACGACTTTATCATCACTCGCTATAACTGTTCCCGAATATTGATTTCTTGCAATTTCTTTCGCAAGGTTCGGTCCACTCAGTACACCGACCCGGGCCCGCGGATCAATCTCGAGTAAAATCTGACTCATGAGCTGAAAACTTCTCTCCTCAATACCTTTTGTTGTACTAATAAGTGGCACATCAGGTGCCGCAAATTCAATGACCTCTTCGGCCACTGATCGAAAGGACGAACTAGGCACCGCCAAAAAAACAAGACCGGTATCAGAAACAGCATCGGCCATGCTCGAGGTGGCTAAGATTGACTTATTCAATTTATAGTCTGGCAGATAATAATTATTTAACTGATCGTTATTGATCTCTGATACCAGATCTTCGCTGCGTACCCATAGCTTAACGAGATACCCGTTATTAGCGATAATGTTCGCAATTACAGTTCCGAAGCTTCCACCACCTAGCACTGTTACAACTGATTTGGACATACGGATCTCCGCTTCATACAGGCACCAGTATTAACTCAAAATACTCTATTTAAACCATCCAGCGCAGCTGTGCGATAAGCCTCTGCCATAGTCGGATAGTTAAAAGTCGTCTCAATGAAATACCTAATACTATTTTTTGGAGCAGGCTGCCCCATAATCGCTTGACCAATATGCACAATCTCTGAGGCCTGATCACCAAAACAATGAATACCCAGCAATTCCAAAGTTTCAAAATGAAAAATTAATTTCAACATCCCAACTTCCTCGCCAGTAATCTGAGCGCGAGCTGTATTTTTAAAAAAAGCCTTCCCTACCTCGTAAGGAATTTTCTTCTCTGTCAACTTGGCTTCGGTTAAACCGATAGTTGATATTTCGGGAATTGTATAGATTCCGGTTGCAACCTCATCAACCAATTTGCATTCTGATGGTGCAACAATAGCATTGCTAGCGGCTCGACCTTGGTCGTAAGCGGCCCCTGCTAGAGCAGGCCAGCCAATAACATCCCCAGCCGCATAGATATTTTTCACTTGCGTCTGATAGCGTTTATTAATCCTGATTTGTCCCCGCTCATTCGGCTCGATTCCCAACGCCTCTAATCCCATTTTTTGGGTGTTTCCAGTCCGGCCATTTGCCCAAAGAACAATATCACTTTTAATTCTTTTGCCTGACCTCAGATAGGTGACGATATCATTTTCAGAGTATTCAACACGCTCATACTCTTCATTGTGACGACTACGAACGCCCAAGTCTCGCAAGTGATAACTCAAGGCATCTGATATTTCATTATCTAAAAAACTAAGCAACGATGCTGAAGGATTAATCAACTCAACTTTCGCGCCCAACGCTCCAAAAATTGATGCGTATTCACAGCCAATTACACCCGCACCAATAATTGTAACCTTCTTAGGGGAAAAATTAAGTGACAGAATCGTATCGCTATCGAACATCAAAGGATGAGAGAAATCAATGTCAGGTGGCCGATAAGGTCTCGAGCCTGTAGCGATAACAAAGTTTTTAGCCGTTAGTTTTTTGCGCTTACCCACAAGACAAATCGTGTGCTTATCTAAAAATTTAGCACGCGCTTTATAAATCGGAATATTATTTCTGTCATAAAAGTCAGCTCTCATTCTTACCTGATCCTGGACAACTTTTTCGGTTTGCAGAAGGATTTGTTGAAAGTTTAATTTCCTAGCTTCACCGAAATTTCTAAACAACGGATTAGTATTAAATTGCATTACCTGCTTCACCATATGTCGTAGCGATTTCGAAGGGATCGTCCCACGATGCGTACAATTACCTCCGACAAAATCGAGATCATCAACGACGGCCACCTGCAAACCTTGTTTTTTGCTGTTCATCGCTGCAGCTTCACCGGCCGGCCCTGCTCCAATAATAATAATATCAAACTCTTTATTCATACCTTCTCACAAAATTTATACATATTTTAGTCTTCAATTAACTAGGTACTCTTTAAACTGAGGAGTGTATGTTTGATAAAACTCCCCTTTAACATCATCATGACTTATGAAATATGAAGCCGTGTTGCTGGTTGTGGCATGCTCAACCGCGGCCTCCAAACCCATAACCAAATAAGCCGTAGCTAGAGCGTCAGCCATTGAAGCTTCCTCGTTTATTACAAATACTGCTGCGAGCCCGTGAGTGATAGGCCGTCCATTTCGCGGATCTATCTCGTGCGAGTACCGCACCCCATTTTCCTCAAAAAAATTTCGGTAATCCCCACTGCCAGCTATCGCGATAGTGCGCCCAAGACTATCCAAATGAGCGTATGCTTCGCCCTTATTGCTGATTGGCATTTCAAGCGCAGGCATCCAATTAATTTTACCCGTTTTGAAGCCTCTCATCTTTAGCTCTCCTCCAATCTCAACAAAATGGTTCTCAAACCCAGAATCAACAAGCAAGTCCGAAATCTTATCCACCGCATAACCTTTTGCAATTCCACTTACATCCAATTCAATACTTTTAGTTTTTGAAATCACATTTAGACTCGAATCAATTACCAAATTCTCCATTCCTAGTCGTGCCATCGACCTCTCTATTGATGAGGAGCTTGGAACAGAGCCCTCCTTCGGTGGCTCGGGACCAAACCCCCACAACCGAACAAGAGGTCCCACAGTTACATCAAATGCTCCATCGGTTTCTACAAATACTTTTTGAGCTAAAGAGAGCACCTCTAATTGCTCTGCTGAGGCAACAAATGGCTTCCCAACAACCGCCCGATTAAATTGGGAAAGCTCAGAGGTCAAGACATAAGTAGAAAAAATTTCTCGATCCAACCGGTACAAAACTTCAGCGACTTTATCTTTAACAGAGGCGATTTCGTAATCGGAGAAATTTCCACTAATCGTCACAGAATACGATGTGCCCATCGTCAAGCCATCAAATTTAACAAGAGAGACATCTTCAAGAAAGGAAAAAAAAACTACCCAAGCGACAATAAAACTTGTAAAAGCTAATGAGTAAATTAGTCTCATATAAATGGTAAAAATTGTAAGGCCTAAACCCGACAACTTCGTCATCCCTGCCTGTTAAGCCATAAAAAAGTGTAATATCAGATTGACGGCTATTTAAATTCTTCCGCCGGATAGGTTTGGTATGTGACCCCCGCCATCTTATAAACCATACGCCCAACCTGACAGCAATACCCAAACTCATTGTCATACCATAGATATAAAACCGCATGGTTCCCGTTTACAATTGTAGCCAAAGAATCAACTATGCTGGCCTCTCGAGTACCAACAAAGTCACTTGAAACGGCATCAGGTGCCTCTGTAAAACTAACTTGATCCTGCAATTTAGAGTGTAACGCAATCTCTCTGAGAAACTCATTGATCTCTCTCTTTGACGTATCACGACCCAAAGTTAAATTTAAAATCGCCATAGATACGTTCGGAATTGGAACGCGAATTGCGTTCCCAGTTAATTTACCATTCAACTCAGGAATCGCTTTTACAACAGCATTTGCAGCCCCGGTTTCGGTAAGCACCATATTGAGTGCCGCACTTCGGCCTCGTCGACTTCCTTTATGGTAATTATCAATGAGGTTTTGATCATTCGTGTAAGCATGAACAGTCTCTACATGTCCCTGTTTAATTCCGTATTCATCGTTTATAACTTTTAAAACAGGCGCTATTGCATTCGTTGTGCAAGAGGCGGCGGTTAAAATTTTATCACTAGACTCGATCTCATCATCGTTAATGCCATACACAATATTCTTTAAATCGCCTTTCCCAGGAGCCGTGAGTAGAACTTTTGCGGCGCCTTTTGAGCTTAGATGCCTGGACAAACCTTCCTGATCGCGCCACACACCGGTATTGTCGATAACAAGCGCCTCATCGATACCGTGCTCGGTATAGTCAATTTCTTCTGGAGAGTTCGCGTAAATGATCTTCATGACATTTCCGTTCGCAATGAGACTATTACTACTATGATCAACCCTCAGAGTTCCTTGAAATGCGCCATGTACTGAATCAGACGCAAATAATGACGCCCTTTTCTCCAAGTCTCCCTCGCCGCCAGGCCGCACTACTATGGCCTTCAACTTCATAACCTCACCAGTGCTCGTCCGTTCGATCAGTAAGCGCGCCATTAGGCGGCCAATACGGCCAAATCCGTACAATACAACATCTTGACTCTTGTTCTTGAGGGTAACCTTCGATCCGTCAATGGAAGCTAACTCTTGCCTAACAAATTCATCAACGTCTTCGCTATCTGCTTTTGAATCATTTAAATGATTCATATAACTAACTGTCAATTTCCCTAAATCAATTTGAGCATGACGTAAATCTAACTTAGAAAGGGCTATTAAAACTGGATGGGTTTCAAATTCAGACATTTCATTGCGTTCGATTTGCCGAACGAAACGATGGGACTTCATAATAAACGTAACAGAGCGATTGTGAAGAGGTCGGCCATATATGAATATTCCAACATTGCGCTGGCTGAAAAGCTGACCAATAACCGGAATCATTTCCTGAACGAGTGCCTCTCGTTGCTTCCAGTCCCCAAAATAATCATCAACGCTTGGACGTACCACACTGCCTCCAACTTTCATTGCTTAAATACGGGGCGCTATTATCTGGATATTCAACCCTATGTGCAAGAAGCCACATCAAACTCGTGAATTTTTCGCTTTGTTTTAAATATTCGCCCAAATCAAGCTTATTAACTACCATTGTCTTAGATGGCAGACTAAAATTATATCCTATCTAGACTTAAATTTTTGAGAAACTAAAAGCAAACGCATCCTCGAAGAATTACATACTATAATGACGCATTTATTCCCCTCAGCAAGTGATCTTGACACCAATAATCAAAATTCAATTGATTACTGGAGCGAAGCTCACGGCGCAGCTCGAAGCCTAGCGATTGCAGAGACCGCAACACGAGCAAACGCTCCCTTCCTCGTAATTTGCGACAGCAATGAATCTGTAGAGGTTTTTCGACGAGAAATAGGATACTTTTGCAAAAATCGAAATGACCTCCAAGTACTTACGCTTCCCGATTGGGAAACTCTACCCTACGATAACTTTTCACCTCACCAAGACATCATCTCTGATCGACTACGAGCACTCTTTCACCTGCCAAATTTTAAGAAAGGAATACTTGTAATTTCGATCACAAGCTTGATGCACCGCTTCCCTCCAAAAAGTTATGTATTTGCGAACACGCTGTTACTAGAAACGGGACAATCCATACAACTGGAAAAACTGCGAGAACAATTAATAGCTGCAAACTACAATCTTTGCGAAATGGTATACGAACACGGGGAATTTGCGGTGCGCGGTTCTATTGTTGATATATTTCCGATGGGCAGCCATGCTCCTTTAAGGATTGAACTGTGGGACGAAGAGATAGAGACGATTCGAGTTTTTGATCCAGAGACGCAAAGATCCGGCACAACAAAAAAGGAAATACGTTTATTGCCGGGCCGTGAATACCCTCTAGATCCAGAGGGCGTTAGTTATTTTAGATCCGCATTCAGAGAGAGGTTTGATATTGACTGTCGAGAAAGCCCAATCTATCAGGACGTCAGTGAAGGGATTGCCTCTGCTGGGCTTGAGTATTATCTCTCTTTATTTTTCGCAGAATTAGAATCATTCTCCGATTATCTCCCAAAGAACACTGTAGTTTGCAGAGCCGGCGACTTAAAAAATACTGGTGAAAAGTTCTGGAATGAGATAACAGCACGATTTGAAGAACGTAGGTATGATCAAATAAAGCCAATCCTCGAACCAAGTGAAGTTTTTCTGAAAGTCGATGAAATTCTTAACTACCTAAAACCCTTTAGGCAAGTGGCCTTTGCAGATATTGCCGACTGCAAACCTCTCAAATCTCTTGCGCTGCCCCCATTAAATGCTGATAGGACCCTTTCGGATCCGTTTGCACTCCTGAAGTCATTTTTGCTCGATAACTCGGCTCATCGAATATTATTCTGTGCAGAAACAAATGGACGGCGAGAATCTCTATTAGAAATGTTACACGAGATAAATATAAAGCCTGTCCCAGTTGAGCACTGGGATCAATTCGTTAACAGCAAGGAAATTTTAGGAATTACCATTGCGAATATTGATCAAGGTCTTTGGCTGCCCGAGCATCGCCTGGCGTTAGTCAGCGAGTCTCTGTTATTCAGCACGAAAGTGGCTCAGCGGCGCCGGCGCAACAAGAAAGCCAATACAGACTTAATCGTTAGAGATTTAACAGAACTCCGAGTGGACGATGCAGTAGTTCATGTGGATCATGGTATTGGGCGATATAGAGGCCTTGAAAACATAATAACTGAGGACCAAGCAACCGAGTTTTTAATAATAGAGTATGCTGCCTCCGCTAAGCTTTATGTTCCGGTTTCATCTTTACATCTCATAAGCAGATACAGCGGAGGAAATCAAGCGACCGCCCCCCTTAATCACTTAGGTAGCGATCAGTGGGAAAAAACAAAAAGACGCGCTGCTGAAAAAATTCGAGATGTCGCTGCAGAACTTCTTGACGTCTATGCCCAAAGAGAAGCAAAAAAAGGATTTCAATACACATACAAAAATATCGACTACAACAAATTTGTTGCAGCCTTCCCATTTGAAGAAACTGCAGATCAACAAGCGGCAATCGACTCAATCTGTCTCGACATGGCCGCAGAACAACCGATGGATCGACTAATCTGTGGAGATGTCGGGTTTGGTAAAACTGAAGTTGCAATGAGAGCTGCATTCATCGCTGTGCAAAATCATAAACAGGTGGCCATATTAGTTCCAACAACGTTGCTTGCCCAACAACACTTTGAAACTTTTAAAGATCGCTTCTCAGACTGGCCAATTGAAGTCGAGGTTATTTCTAGATTCAAGACGACCACAGAACAAAAAGCGAGCTTACGAGGAGTTACTAGCGGAAAAACTGATATTTTAATCGGTACCCACAAGCTACTGAACAATGAGATTAAATACAAAGATTTAGGGCTTTTAATTGTGGACGAGGAACATCGCTTCGGTGTCCGTCAGAAAGAAAAACTTAAAAGCATGCGCCTCGATGTTGATATTCTAACTTTAACCGCAACACCAATTCCTCGAACCCTAAATTTATCACTTAATGGCATTAGAGACCTTTCACTGATAGTAACTCCTCCCCCTCGACGTCTTTCGGTCAAGACATTTGTTCATCGAAAACAAGAAAGTCTAATTAAGGAAGCTTGCGCAAGAGAGTTGCTAAGAGGCGGCCAGATCTTTTTCGTTCACAACGAAGTGAGCTCTATAGATCAGATATCTGCAGAGTTAGCCGCACTAATGCCGCAATCTCGAGTCGCGATGGCTCACGGACAAATGACTGAAAGAAATCTTGAGAGAGTCATGAGCGATTTTTATCACAAACGATATAACATTTTAGTTTGCACAACGATTATCGAGACTGGTATCGATATCCCTAGTGCCAATACGATCATTATAAATCGGGCCGATAAACTTGGACTTGCGCAGCTTCATCAGCTCAGAGGTCGTGTTGGCCGATCTCATCATCAAGCATACGCATACTTACTTTTATCTAATGAAGCAAAACTAAAAGGAGATGCTGAAAAACGGATCGAGGCCATACAAGCGGCAAGCGAACTTGGAGCAGGATTTACACTGGCAAGTCATGACTTAGAAATTCGAGGAGCCGGCGAACTGCTCGGAGATGATCAAAGCGGACATATGGCTAAAATAGGATTCTCCCTTTTCACCGAAATGCTTGAAGAAGCCGTGTCTGCGATAAAAGATGGCCGCGTGCCAAGTATTGATCTAGATTCGAGCAAGACTGTGGAACTTAATCTTCGAATCCCTGCTCTTATTCCTGAAACCTACTTACCGGATGTGCATCTCCGTCTTATGTTTTACAAACGTATTTCAGCATTACAAAGCAACGACGAACTCCGTGATTTACAGGTCGAAATGATTGATCGATTCGGCCTACATCCAGATCCCCTTAAACTATTGTTTCGACTAACTCAACTGAGATTTAGAGCGCAAGCTTGCGGGATAAAGAAATTGGATGCAGGTTCCATCAATGGCTATATTCAGTTTGGTCCAGATACAAAGATCGATCCCCAGTTGCTGGTTAGTCTAATTCAGAAGGCACCGATGCAATTTAAATTTGGCGAGGCAAATCAATTAAGATTTGTTCATCAGCGCGAGGCACCAGAAGACAAACTCAATTTCATGAATGGCTTACTTGACGAGCTACAACCAAAAGAGTTAGAAAGACCGGATGGAGACAAATAATCTGCGCTTGCTCACCAATCTTCAAAAAAAGACTTTAAATCTGACTTTATTTATATTTTTTGGAGCACTCATACTTCAACATTCCAACGGATTTGCTCAAGGCGAAACGCGTTGGTTTCAGATTGAAATTAGCATTTTTAGCAACCAACTCACTGCGGACAGAGATTCCGAATTTTGGGCGCCAGACAAACAATTGACTTACCCCGAGTCAGTGATTGCGCTAAAAACGGTATCTGATATTTTAACCCCATCAGATTGGGCAACTTCCGTAGAGAGCCCTGGCCCGCTTGACTTTACTGAAACAGATATTAACAGCTTTGAACGACCTTTAGCCGAGAATAACTTAAATATAGGTAGCGGCACTCCTTTTCGTCTTATATCAATTGAAAAAGATGCATTTCTGAGTTTGCCGCCACGATTTAGCGATTTCGAACAAACAAATCAGGCACTGCATCGATCAACAGAGTACCGTTTATTAAAACACCTTGTATGGCGACAACCGATGCCGGAGAAAAAAAATGCCATACCGATACTAATTGATAATAGTGATAATATCTCACAATCTGAAGAAATCGGCGGCAGCGTTATGGTTTATTTCAACCGAAATAAGGATCGCATTGTTGTCGACAGTAATTTATGGCTTTTAAACCTCGATGCGCCACGGAAAGACGACACTTGGGAAATTCCTCCTTTTCCGAAACAAACTGGCGATGCAAACAATATTCAAAGAAACGCAAATTTAGTTTACGAATTGACAGATCAAAGAGAAGTACGAAGTGGGGAATTTCATTACATTGATCACCCCGCCTTCGGTTATGTCGTATCAATTACTCGACATGCTCAACCAGAGGAATAGAATGAGCTTTCACGCTTAAAAACCAGTGAAATTACAAACATTTCGCTAAAAGTGTAACTTCGATATACAAACTTCCAATGTTTCAGCAATAAATGCCCGACAACTATCTGCCTTATCAAAAACTTCCGCCAATTTAATTGGGAGACTGCCAACTCCCGCAGCTAGATTCACAACAAATGCAAGACAAGCGTATTCTAGCTCGACTTCTCGAGCCAAAGAGGCTTCTGGCATACCCGTCATACCTACAATATTGCACCCATCAGCCGCGAGGCGCTTAATTTCTGCAGCCGTTTCCAATCTCGGGCCCTGCGTACAAGCATAGCAACCATGATCTACAATAGACTCTTTACTACCGTTCCTCGAGGCTACGTCACCAGCAGCCTTTATGATGAGGGCCCTCAAACTCTCAGTATAAGGCTTACTAAAATCGATATGACTAACGCTCGAAGTTAAACCATCAAAAAATGTCATCTCTCGATCGCTGGTATAGTCAATTAATTGATCAGGCACAACAAAAGAACCCGGTTTCAATGTGCTAGTTATTCCACCAACAGCATTAACTGCAATTATTTTTGTCACCCCAAGATTTTTCAAAGCCCAAATATTCGCCCGGTAATTAATTCGATGTGGCGGCGTAGAATGCTTGAACCCATGGCGAGGAAGAAATAATAATTCTTTGGAGTCGACGCGCCAGTACTCAACCGTAACTTTGTCGTTATGATCATTGCCAAACGGTGTCTCAACGCGCTGCTGTCTTTCGAGCCCCCCCCAACCAAATTGATTTGGCTCGGCAAGTCCCGTTCCCCCAATTATTCCAAGCATACTTATTCTCTCTCAAAGCAATATTCGATCATAAACGCCTGACTTAAATCTTAACCAAAACCAGAAGGCAGATGTCGACCACTGCTTGTGGCTTTTACAAAAAACGCACGCAGGCTCATATCCAAAGCACAAGCACCCCTAATTTAGCTAATGGGTTAGGGAGTGTATGGCGCGCCCGGGAGGACTCGAACCTCCAACCCCCGGCTTAGAAGGCCGGTGCTCTATCCGGTTGAGCTACGGGCGCATAACGGTTTATGTAACATGATAACAAGCAGATTGCCGGAACAACTGAGCAGTCCTGGGAACTCTGCAACCGGCCTCTTGAAAAAGTGGGGTGACTGACGGGGTTCGAACCCGCGACCACCGGAGTCACAGTCCAGGGCTCTACCAGCTGAGCTACAGTCACCATTAAATTGGTCGGGGTAGAGGGATTTGAACCCCCGACATCTTGCTCCCAAAGCAAGCGCGCTACCAGACTGCGCTATACCCCGACAAAACTCAACGGACTTTCTTCTACCGCTTTAATTAACAACAATAGTTTTAGGAGGCAGAATGTTACTCGCGCCGCTGGGCTCAGTCAATGTTTTAACCGTCTCAGCAACGTTTCTATTCAAGATTTAGCTACCTCAACTAAAACCACGAGCATTTATCCTTTTCTCCAACCTGTAGCGCCCGGTGCCCCATCCTCCAAAACAATATTTAACTCTTGCAACCTATCTCGAATATCATCTGCCTTAGTCCAATTCTTATTTGCTCGCGCCTCATCCCGCATTCTGATCAGACTCTCAATCTGATCATTTGACATCTTGTTCTCGCCCCCCCCTTTTAGAAACGACTCAGGGCTTTGTTGAGCAATTCCAAGGTTCGCAGCGAGCCGAACCATCAGCGCGCCTAACTGTCCGGCCAATTCTGCGTTCTCTTCTTTGCACTTGAAGATCTCTTTTGCCATATCAAAGAGCACACTCAGAGCACCAGGTGTATTAAAATCATCCTGCATACACGCGTGAAAAGCTTTCTCGTATCGACTGTTAGTTAACGACTTTGCATTTGTGAAGCCCAAGCCCGATAGTGAGTTATACAATCGCTCCAAGGAGGATCTGCTTTGCATAAGGCTCTCGTCCGAGTAGTTTATCGGGCTCCGATAATGACTAGCAATGAGCAAGTATCGAATTGTTTCTGCGTCGTAAACTTTTAAAACCTCTCTAACGGTAAAAAAATTATGAAGAGACTTTGACATTTTTTCATTATCAACTCTCAACGGTCCGTTGTGCATCCAAATATTCGCAAACTTTGCACCAGTAGCCGCCTCAGATTGAGCGATTTCATTTTCATGATGCGGAAACAAAAGATCAGAACCCCCGCCATGAATGTCGATAGTGTCATTGAGACAACAAGTAGACATAGCGGAACATTCAATATGCCAACCGGGCCGTCCATAACCCCACGGCGAGTCCCAACCAACGCCATCTTCTGCAGCGGCCTTCCATAAAACAAAGTCTCTTGGATCTTTTTTTAATTCCCCGACTTCTATGCGAGCGCCATCCAACAATTCATCCAATTTCTTTTTAGACAGACGACCATAGTCCTTGAATTGCGTTACGGAGAAATAGACATCTCCATTGACAGCACAATACGCGAAATCTTTAAGTATCAGGTTCTCAATCATCGAAATAATTTCTTCAATATGCCCTGTAGCACGCGGCTCTTGATCCGGGGGAAGGACTCCAAGTAATTCTTCGTCTCGATGCATCTCATCGATAAATCTTTTTGTAAGATCCGAGTATAGCTCTCCGTTCTCTGCAGCTCTGTGTAATATTTTGTCGTCGATATCAGTAATATTTCTTACATATTCGACATCTAAGCCGATGAAACGGAGGTACCTAGTAACCACATCAAATGCTACCAACATCCTAGCGTGCCCAAGATGCAAGTAGTC
>PAEL01000018.1 GCA_002700775.1 Gammaproteobacteria bacterium
CCCAATGATGCTTGCAATGACAGCTGGTTCAATGGTCGGTCATTTAGCTCAACGTGCTTTAGGTCAATATGACCTTCCGATCCCAAGAGAAAAGGATTCGGAAGTTAAGGTCATTACGAGAAATGTTGAAAATTTTGGGGCAGAGTGGAGTCTTCCATCGCAAGAATTATTGCTTTGGGTCTGTCTAAATGAACTGACGTATTACACGATCTTTCAGTTGGATCATGTTCGAGATCGATTTGGTAATTTACTTATGGAGTACGTTAGCGCTTTTGAAAGAAACCCTTCAGGGCTTGAGGAAAAACTTCAGCAGATTGACATGACTTCCCCTTCGGCTATTGAAGATTTACAAAAGTCCTTAGGTAGTCCCGAGGTTATTTTAGGGGCTATGCAAAGCGAGGAGCAAAAGTATATTTTGCCTGAACTTGAAGCCACAACAGCAGTGATTGTTGGTTACGTCGACTTTGTGATGGATTCGGTAGGTCACGGGCTTATCGGATCTTATGATCAAATCACTGAAGCTATGAGACGGCAGCGGGTCGAAGCTGATCCCTCCGATAGGTTTATTGAGAGGATACTAGGTCTTGAATTAACCCAAGCTCAGGTTGATAGGGGGACTAATTTCATCAACGGAGTTGTTGAAAGAACAGGGAAGGAAGAGTTAGCTCGCTTGTGGGAGGATTCAAAGAATTTCCCAACGCCCAATGAAGTGGATGCTCCCGGTTTATGGTTGGCACGTTTAGATCTGCCAGAGTGAGTCTTTAAAACAATTTTAAGTTGTCGTCTTCTGGGTCTTCAGGGAACGGGTTGAAGGATTCAAAGTTTTGTTTAGTTGGATGTGCTTCTTCCTCAGGAAGTTGATCGTCAAGTTCTAGTTCTTCTTCTTTGAGTGGTTTTTGAAACAAGTTTTTTAGGAGATCTAAGGTTCCACTTGGTGTTTGTGATGCTCCTGAGTTAGTTCCTAGCAAGTACGAGAGTGCTGCTGTTCCGCCAGCTATAACTAGAACGAAGAAGCCGAGTCGAGCTGGAAGTGTGAAAACGACTGGGATGAGTGCTCCAAAAACCCATATGAGTTGAAAGCGTGTTTCGAATCGTGCGAATGACCGCCCGTAGTTAGCGTCAGGGGCATCGCGTTGCACAATTGAATCAAATGCAAGTTTCCCAGAGCTAACTGAAAAACCAACTGCGAGTCCCACTACAAGAGCGCCGCTTATTCCTCCAGCCCACAATCCCAGTAGAGAAATACTCGTTATTGTAAAAAGAGCTCCTAATAGCATTCGCTCTTCACTGATTCTCGATCGGACTTTGGGTGCGATAATAGATCCGATTAGTCCCCCAATGACGCTGCAAGCTACGACTGCTCCAAGTGCTATGGCCGAGGAGCCTCCTGCGCCGAGATCTGTTCCTAAAAGTTCTTCATGAAGTTTCGCGCCAGTTGAAGTGCCCACACCCGACAGGTCGATGTCATCTGTTCCGCCTCTGTAGGCGAACGCCACAAGAAAAGTGAAGAATCCTATGATTCCTCTTAAGACCCCCATACTGTTAGCTGCTCTAATGATTCCGGCTGAACGGAGTTCTTCTTTTTCGTCTTCTTGTTCATCTGTCGTTACGATGGTTGTCTTTGGAAGTTTGAGAGAAGCTAAACCAGCACAAGCAAAAGTAATTGCTGCGAGGATAACTGACCAACCTGGGCCGCCAATTAGCTGCGCTAAGGCGGCAGGTGCCGCTCCGGAGAAACCGGCAATGCCTGATAAAAATGCGAGTCGTGCATTTTTCTCTACGAGTTGTTCATGTGTTTCAACTGTTGTTGGGACGACTGCTGCTTTGGCTATTGCGTAACTCTTCTGCAAAACAAGCATCGTAAATGCAAGTGGGAAAAGGAAAAGTGAGTCAAGGTTTGAGACCATGAGTGCAGCTGTGACCACGCGCAAAATGTTTATGGCGAGGATCATGAGTCTTCGTCCTCCCGCATAGCGGTCAATGAACGGGCCTATCAGTGGGCTCACTACTGCGAACGGGGCGATTGTTAATGCGAGGTAGAGGCCTACTCTCCAACGGGCAGCGCTTGGATCAATAGAGAAGAACAATGAGCCGGCGAGCGCGACTGTGATCATTGCATCTCCGGCGGCTGAAAGAGCGTGCACTCTGCTCAGTCTGACAAAGGGTGAGAGAACAAATTTGCCTTTGTCAGTCTTTGTCGGTGTTTTCCTTACTTCGCCTTTGAAGAAATCAGGTTGTGTTTCAACGTTGTCATCCACGTAACGAGTCTAGGAGTTTTAGGAAGAAATTCATAAAAGAATTTAGGTGTCTACGCATCTGCGTATTTATAACCTAATCCTCTGATAGTCAATATGCGTTTGGGGGTACTGGGATCTGTTTCAATTTTGGATCGTATTCGCCTTATATGAACATCAAGTGTTTTCATATCTCCGTAGTAGTCGACGCCCCAAATATGGTCTATGAGGATTCCGCGAGTTAGGACTTGCCCTGCGTTTCGCATGAGAAGGAGGAGTAGTTCGAATTCTTTCAGCGGGAGTGTAATTTGTGTGTCTCCTTTGAAGACTTCATGCCTATTGGGGTCGATGGTAATGTCGCCAATCGTTGTTTTCTCTACCTGGTATGTTGCTACTGGTTCCTCACGCCAATTTGCTCTTCGGAGTTGTGCCCTCATGCGAGCGATTAGTTCGTGGAGTCGGTATGGCTTAGAGATATAGTCATCGGCTCCTACTTCTAGACCCAGGACCGTATCTATCTCTTCGCTTTTGGCAGTCACCATGATGATTGGTGTTTTAGCTATTTCTCTGATGTCTCTACAGATATCAACTCCTGACCGGTTCGGGAGCATGAGGTCCAAGAGAACGATATCGGGGTTGAAGGTTTTGAATGTGTTGAGGGCCTCTGCGCCGTCACTTTGGACTTCTACGGTGAAACCTTCCCGAGTGAGGCCTACTTTCAGTGCTGTTATGAATGACTCTTCGTCCTCAATAACTAGTACTTTCATTTCTTCATTTGGCATGGTGGGTTATACCTTTACTTCAGTTGGGTTTGTTTCGATCTGGTCTTGCTTCTGCTGAGGAAGCGAAATGGTAAATGATGTTCCTTGACCCTCTTTTGATTCCAGTGAAATTTTTCCGTCGTGGTTTAACACGACATGCCTAACAATTGCGAGACCTAGGCCTGTTCCTCCGCTTTCTCTACTTCTGCTGGGATCTACTCGGTAAAATCTTTCAAATACTCGGTTATGGCTGGCTTCTGGTATTCCAATTCCGTTGTCTGAGATGATGATCTCTATGTTGTTTTCTTTGGCTTCTATTGTTATGTCAATCTTTCCTGTACCTTGTTCTGTATATTTGATTGCGTTATCGAGAAGGTTATAAATCGCTGACGTGATTTGGATGTGGTCTCCCAGTAGATATAGATCTTCGTCTTCTTTTAGATTGATATCTATCCCCTTTTGTTTCGCTATTGATGATGCCCGGGCAATAGCTGTGTGAACTGGATAGGTGATTGGGGTAATTTCAAAGAATTGTTTTGAACCATGCTCTATTTGACTTAATTGAGATAGGTCATCGATTGTGCCAGCGAGCCGGTGAGCTTCCTGAGCTATTCTTTCGGATAGCTCGAGGACTAAGTTCTTGTCTTCTTCTGCTTGGAGAGTCTCGGACAAGATAACCATCGCTCCGATTGGGGTCTTCAACTCGTGGCTGATGTTTGCTACAAAGTCCCTGCGCGTAGCGTCTAATCGTTCTTGTTCTGAAATATCTTGTATGGCTATCACTACTCCGTATCGTTGAGTTTCGATTTCAACTGGCTGTGATATGAATTTGAGTTTCTGATCTGTTTGTTCGTTAAGGCTTAGTTCTCTTTTAAGTTGTACTCCTGTGAGGGACACCTCAATTAATTCAGTGATGGTTGCGTCAATCTGCTGTTTGTGGCTTCCAAACATCTTTTTGGCGGCAGGGTTTTTATGGACGATATCTCCCGTGCTGTCTGCAAAGATGATTCCGATCGGTAAAGCATCAATTGATGCTCCGTACCATCCGATATCAACCAACACAGGCCTGTCTTGTCCACTGGGGTTTAGTTCCCTTTGAAGCGATGAAATTGCGTGACCTAGGTCGGAGGAAGTTTCTACCTCTTCTCCCAGAGCTATTTTTCGGATTCCGTCTATTTGTTCTTTGGTTCTTTTTCTTTTGAGTTGGGACAGCAATAGGACAAGGCACCCTGAACAGATAGCGCCGATAAAGAATAAGATCATTGCTCTTTCATCCGTTCTCCTATCTGTTATTTCTATTCTATTTGTTTTTTTGGCGATCAGTAAGACGTGCGGCACCCGTTCGTTCTGCAGTCCATCCATCAACTATGTATCGGACACGTTCGCCGATATTGACAGCATGGTCGCCTATCCGTTCGTAGTAGCGGCAAATTAACGCTAATTGGACTGCGACATTTAGGGTTAAATTCTTATCGTTGTGTTTCTCGAAGATAGCCTCAACAGTTTCTACGTTTAGGTCGTCGAGCCTGTCGTCAATATCATCAAGTGCTGCTGCCAGGCCCGAATCTCCCTGCAAGTACGATTCTGAGGATAAATTAAGCAGTCGCTGTGCTTCATTGCTCATGTTCTGAATAAGTGATGAGACTACTTCTGGTATCTTTTCTGGAAATATTCGCCTTGTCGCTTTCGCAATATTTGTCATTAGGTCACCGGCTCTTTCTATCTCATTATTCATCCACAAAGCACCCATGACTGCGCGTAAATCTCCTGCAAGAGGTTGTTGTAATGTAAGAATTTGATAACACCGATCTTCGAGCGATACGGACAATGCATCAAGTTCATCATCTGCTTCAATGATTTCTTGGGCGGTTGTTAAGTTCCCCTCCAATAATGCTTCTGTGCCTTTGGGAATAGTTTCCACAACCATATTTGACATGATTAAGATGCCTGATTTTATTGCTTCCAGCTCTTCATCAAAGGTGCTTCTTAACGGCTCTGTCATCCTTTTCTCCTTCTATTTCTAACCGAATCTACCGGTTATGTAGTTTTCAGTTCTCTGATCATTGGGATTAGAAAAGATCTTCTCAGTAGGACCTTCTTCAACGAGCACACCTGTTCTACTGTCATGCTCTTCCTCTACTTCCACAGAAAAGAAAGCAGTTCTATCAGACACTCGGGCAGCCTGTTGCATATTGTGAGTGACGATTAGAATTGTGTATTCTTTTTTGAGTTGGGTCATAAGTTCTTCAATTTTTCCTGTTGCGATAGGGTCTAAGGCTGAACATGGTTCATCCATCAAAACAACATCTGGGTTCGTTGCAATAGCACGGGCGATACAAAGGCGTTGCTGTTGCCCACCAGACATTCCCAAAGCTGATGATTTAAGTCGATCTTTGACTTCTTCCCAAAGTGCAGCTTTCCGGAGAGATGACTCTACTAAATCATCCATCTCTGTTCCTTTCTTAACCTTCCCGGAGATTCTTGGCCCATAGGCAACGTTGTCATATATGGATTTTGGGAAAGGGTTTGGCTTTTGGAAAACCATTCCTATTCTTCGGCGAACTTCGACGGGATCAACGGTTTTGTTATAAAGGTCTGCTCCCCTGTATAGAAGGGTTCCTGTTATCTTTGCTGTTGGTATGAGGTCATTCATGCGATTAAAACTTCTGAGCATGGTTGTTTTTCCACAACCGGATGGGCCGATGAATGCTGTTATTTCATTGGCTGCCACGTTGAGGCTCACGTCTCGTATAGCGCGGAAGTCGGGGTAATAAACATTTAAATTAGTAACTTCAAATATTTTCGGACGGGTGGTGGCTATTGTCTTTTCATTTGGTTGAGTTAACGGTTCCATTTCTAACTCCTCTTTCTTTCGTAGTGATTTCTCAGACATATTGCGATGAGGTTGGCAGCTATGACTACTACAAGTAGGACTAATATGGCTGCTGCAGTTGCTGAATTCCAATCCCCTATGAACGCTGGTTTTTTTGCAAGTTGCGTGATCATTAGGGGCATTGCTGTGAATCTTTCACCTAATTGTTCGAGTTCGAGTAGCGAACTTTTGGGTCCAAGTGATCCCAGAACACCCCCGATGAGGATTAGAGGGGCTGCTTCACCGAGGGCTCTGGCTAGTGATAGTAAGGTCCCGGTGAATATTCCCGGCGCTGCGTAAGGAAGGACATGGTGACGAATAACTTCCCATTTCGTCGCTCCTACGCCGAAACCTCCTTCACGTAATGACTGAGGTACTGCTCTTATTGCTTCAGAGGCAGTAATGATAACTATGGGTAGGACAAGAATGGCTAGGGTTGCCCCCGCTGCTGCCGTTGTAGAGCCAAGGTGTCGGTCAATTGAGTTTGGGTAGAAGCCATCCAATGCTCGAACGAATATCGCTAGTCCGAGAACTCCGTATACTACTGACGGAACGCCGGCTAAATTCCTGATGTTTAACTCTATAAATCGTGTTAGACGAGAATCGCTTGCATATTCTTCTAGGTAGATAGCTGCTCCGACTCCGAGAGGGAAAGCGAACACGACTACGAAAACACCTATCCAAAATGTGCCCCTTAGACCTTCAAAAATTCCGTAGCTGTTTGCTCGACTGCTTGCGTTGCCAGTCAGGAATTCCCATCCTCGGTCAAAGAGAAAGCCTGATCCGTCCCCTACTACATCCCACATAACTGCGCCGAGGATTAGGACTCCGCTGCCTAAGCCAAAAATTAAACTAAATCTGAAAATGAAACCCGAAATATCAAAGCGTGTTCCTTGTAATTCTCTCACTATTTTTTCTCTGGCATGTTCGGCGCCTGAATTAAGTGTTGATAAGGCCATGGTGACTCCTAATAGATAATTCTGACTCGGCGGACAAATCGATCTGCTATTAAGTTCAGAAGCAAGGTGATGATGAATAGCAGCAAACCGAGGAAGTAAAGGCTTTGTAGAGCTACACCTTCAGACAACCTATCGGATGGGGCAGTAGTTGCAGCCATGGCTGCTGTGACAACTGTTCCGGAGTCAAATGCGGACGTTGTGAATTGTGCTTGATTTCCTCCCCCCCCAGCTGCCAAGAAAACCACCATTGTTTCGCCTATAGCGCGTGAAATACCGATTATGAGTGCAGCTACAAGTCCTGATATGGCCGCAGGAATCGTTATTTTGATCGTTGTAGTTACCCTTTTTGCTCCAAGCCCTGATGACGCTTCTCGAAGAGAATTGGGAACAGCAGATAGAGCATCTTCTGAGACTGATGCGATTAAGGGAATGGTTAAAATTCCAACGCCAATTCCAGCGGCTGCGAGTGTGAATCCTGGTGCTTGAGGATTAATTTGCTGGACGATGTTTGGCGTAACCCACCGTAAGGCAAAAAATCCTAAAACGACTGAAGGGATACCGGCAAGTATTTCAAGGACTGGTTTGAGCCATTTCCGAGTAATTGGTTTGGCATATTCTGAGAGATATATAGCTGAAGCGAGTCCGATAGGGACGGCTACAACCATTGCGATACCTGTCACTATTAACGATCCGACGAGAGGTGTTTTTAGGTCATATTCGTTGAAGGGTGGAGCCCATTGATCTCCCCAAAGCCAACTGATTTTGATTCCATTGAGGAATGTAACAGCTTCAAATACCAGCGAGAGAACAATGAGGATACTGACGAGTAGTGAGAATAGAGCTGTTGTTCTTAGACCATTACGCACTAGGCGTTCTTTTCTGTTTCTCTTTACTGACCCCTGTAAATCTTCTGGGGTTAAGTGGTGTGGATCCTTTGTAGGAATTTCGTTCTCCTATAAATGGTTGGAGCTGAGGAAATCTCAGCTCCAACCTAGATTTTTAAAAATTTATTTTTTTGCTTGTTCCCAAGCAGCGTCTGTTTCACTTTTCACGTCTGGGGGAAGCGCTACATAACCAATTCCTGGCCCGAATGCGTTCTCTACTCCATCTTTGTACCCATCATTTAGGAAGTAGTTCACATATGATTCAAGTGCAGGGTTTGTGGTGATTTTGTCAGTGTTTACGTAGATATATAGGGATCTACTAACTGGATAACTTCCATCAGCAATAGTTTCTAGTGATGGGGCTACGCATTCACCG
Organism: Gammaproteobacteria bacterium; assembly: GCA_002700775.1. Classification (GTDB taxonomy): domain Bacteria; phylum Pseudomonadota; class Gammaproteobacteria; order Pseudomonadales; family Pseudohongiellaceae; genus UBA9145. The sequence continues at coordinate 8,087 of PAEL01000018.1, forward strand.
GTTTCAGGATTCAGGACTTTTAAGACCTTGACTGCGTCTCCTGCGGCTGAAGCGAAGGCAAATCCAACCCATCCAAATCCGTTGGTTGAGCTTGCTATACCTTCTATGATGACATTGTCATCGGGTTGGCCAGCGAAATCTGTTCGTATGAATATGTCATCTCCATTTTCATCTTGTTTGAGTAGGATTTGTCCTTCCTCAGCTCGCTCTTCTGCAGCTTTTTCTAAAACAATTTCGATGTAGGACCCGTATGTTCCCGACTCTGTCCCTGGCGCAATGATTTCGATAGTCCCTGTTGGCCATCCTGTTGTACTAGAGCCCAGTTCATTTGCGAGAGCGTTTGCTTGCGCCCACGTATTATTTTCTGATTCTGGTCCCGTTATCGCATATAGATCTTGTTTACTAATGCACTCGAGTGGGTTTGATGGATTTACCATCACTGCTATTCCATCAAAGGCTACTTTTAGTTCAACGAATGGAACACAGTTTTCAAGCTCTTTTGGCTTTATCGTTCTACTTGCATCATTGATATCAGTGTTTCCTGGACAGAATTCCCTAAAGCCAGCACTCGTTCCAGGTCCGTTCACGGTTATCTCTACTTTGTTGGAGACATTTTCGTTGTAGGTTTCTTTAAC